>NZ_BADK01000627.1 GCF_000333595.1 Azospirillum sp. B506 | reverse complement strand
CCTGTTCTACTGGTCGTCGGAGACCGCGACCTCGACCTTCACCTTGGGCAGGAAGCTCACGGAATATTCGGCGCCGCGGTAGATTTCCGTCTGGCCCTTCTGGCGGCCGAAGCCCTTGACCTCGCTGACGGTCAGGCCCTGGATCCCGAGCGACGTCAGCGCCTCGCGCACTTCGTCGAGCTTGAACGGCTTGATGATGGCCATAACCAGTTTCATGTGGCTTCCCCTTAAAGCGTTGTTCCGGCCGCGTGCATAAGGCCGAGGCCTCCCCGTTGCGGTTCCGGTCCGGACCGACACCGACCCGTTCCCCCGCCGTTGGCCCAAGCCTGTTCGCGTCGACCGCAAAAAGCAACGATTACAAGAATCGTGCCGGTTGAAATGCGCTGCAACGATGGGAATATGCCTGTTGATTGGGCGCCCAAAAGGGCGGCATATGCCCAAAAATCATTCAGCGACAATCTGTCCGGCAGGCGGTGTGTGCCGAGCTGGGACTGGACACTGGACAGGACGCCGCGGTGCGACAATTGTCTGACCGTGCGGCGACCGCGGCACAGGACCAGAAGGCGAGAGGACAGCGAGCATCATGGCGGTACCGGGCACCGAATCGGGCAACGCGACCGTTCCCCCGCAGGGCGGCGACATCACGACGGAGGTCGTGGTGCTGGGCGGCGGCCTGGCCGGGCTGACCATGGCGGCGGCGCTGGCCAGCGCCGGCGTGCCGGTGGTCTGCATCGACCGGGACAGCCCCGAACGCATGGCCGGCCAGGAGTTCGACATCCGCACCACCGCCATCTCCTACGCCTCCAAGATGGTGCTGGATGTGGCGGGCGTCTGGCATCACATGGCCGACAAGGCCGGCCCGATGCTGGACATCCGCATCGCCGACCAGTTCTCGCCGCTGTTCATCCATTACGACCACACCGAACTGGCGATGGAGGGCAAGAACCAGCCCTTCGGCTGGATCCTCGACAACAAGGACATCCGCCACGCCCTGTTCATGCGCGCGGCGGAACTGCCGGGTCTGGTCCATCTGGCGCCGGCCAAGGCGGTGACGGTGGAGCGCACGCGCTCCGGCGTGTCGTTCCGGCTGGCCGACGGACGGACGGTGCGCGGCCGGCTGCTGGTCGGCGCCGACGGCCGGCGGTCGATGGCGCGCGACAGCGCCGGGATCCGGGTGCGGCGCTGGTCCTACGACCAGAGCGCCATCATCTGCACCATCCGCCACACCGAGCCGAACAAGGGCGTCGCGGTCGAGCATTTCCTGCCCAACGGACCCTTCGCCGTGCTGCCGATGACGGACAACCGCTGTTCCATCGTGTGGAGCGAGAAGACCTCGCTGGTCGACACCTATCTGAAGCTGCCCGACGACCAGTTCATCGACGAGCTGCAGCGCCGCTCCGGCGGCTATCTCGGCGGGATCACGCTGCTGACCAAGCGCGAGGCCTGGCCGCTGTCGGTCCTGCTGGCCGACCGTTTCATCGCCGACCGGCTGGCGCTGGTGGGGGAGGCGGCGCACGCCATCCATCCCATCGCCGGACAGGGGCTGAATCTCGGCATGCGCGACGTCGCGGCATTGGCCGAGGTGGTGGTGGATGCCTACCGCCTGGGGCTGGATGTCGGCGGGCCGGGGGTGCTGGCCCGCTTCCAGCGCTGGCGCCGCTTCGACACCGTGCTGCTGGCGGCGGTGTGCGACGGGCTGGTCCATCTGTTCTCCAACAACATCCCGCCGGTGAAGCTGGCGCGCGACCTGGGCATGGCGGTGATCAACCGGCTGCCGCCGGTCAAGCGCTTCTTCATGAAGCATGCCATGGGCGTCGTCGGCGACCTGCCGCGGATGATCAAGGGCCAGCCACTGTAAGCAGCCATTTTGAACTGGCAGCGGTAATCCTTGGCAGCCGGGGGCGGACGCCTTATGTCCGCCATACCGCCCGGTCAAGGATTCGGGCTCCGAACGACCAAGGATGAAGACCGTGCTTCGCCGCCTTTCCACCGCCCTGCTGTTCGCCAGCCTCCTGGCTCCCCTGCCGGCGGCGTTCTCTCCCGCCGCCGCCGCCGCCGCCGCGCCGGCCACCCCCGTCTCGCTGTCGGCGCAGGACCAGGCGGTCGTCGCCAAGGTGGAGGAGTATCTGAACGGCATCACCACCCTGCAGTCGAAGTTCCTGCAGGTGGCGCCGAACGGGCGGCAGGCGACCGGCACCTTCTATCTGTGGCGGCCCGGCCGGATGCGGCTGGAATATGACCGGCCGCTGAAGGACTTCATCGTCGCCGACGGCAGCTTCGTCTTCTATTGGGACGGCGAGATGCGCCAGCAGTCGAGCGCCCCCATCGGATCGACGCTGGCCGACTTCATCCTGCGCAAGACCATCCGCCTGTCCGGCGACGTCACCGTCACCGATGTGTACCAGGCCCCCGGCGTCATCGAGGTGACCCTGCTGGAGACCAAGGACGCCGGCAAGGGCAGCCTGACGCTGGTGTTCGAGGACCGTCCCTTCCAGCTGCGCAAATGGCGGGTGCTGGATGCCCAGGGACTGACCACCGAGGTGGCCCTGATGAACCCGCGGACCGACGTCACCTTCGACCGCGAGATGTTCTATTTCAAGGAGCCGGCGCGCGGGTCGGATTTCGGCCGCAACAATTGAGCGGCCGGCGGTGAGCGGGAAACTAAACCCCGCGTTTCCTGTTGTCATTCCACGGGGTGGCCGCGGGAGGTTTTCCATGTCCTACGATCAGGCGGAGCGGACCGGAAACGGCCGGTCGGGACTCGACGCCGCAAGCCGTCTGCGCAGCATGAACAGGCTGCTGGCGCGCAACTGGTGGGCGCTGGCCCTGCGCGGGGCGGCGGCGATCCTGCTGGGGGTGCTGGCCCTGCTGATGCCGGGGGTCACGGTGGCGACGCTGGCGCTGACCTTCTCCGCCTATCTGCTGCTGGACGGCGTCTTCGCCATCCTGGCCGGCATCCGGGCGTCCCGCCATCATGAACGCGCGCTGCCCTTCATCCTGGAGGGGGCGGTCAGCCTGGTCGCCGGCATCGTCGCCGCACTGTGGCCGGCCGCCAGCCTGTTCGCCCTGGTCTTCCTGATCGCCGCCTGGTCGGTCGTCACCGGCTTCGCCGAGGTGATGGGGGCGTGGCGCATGGACCGCACCCACGGCAAATGGGCCTGGGGCGTGGCCGGCGCGCTGTCGATCCTGTTCGGTCTCAGCCTGTGGGTGCTGCCGGCGCTGGGCCTGCTGGCCCTCGCCTGGGGGGTGGCGGCCTACTTGATCGCCTTCGGCGTGCTGGCGCTGGTGACCGCCTTCCGGCTGCGGCACTGCCATCGCGAGAACAGCGCCTCGGGCGGCGGGGGGATGGCGGCGGCGGTTTGAGGAGCATCGTCGGTCGGCTCCTCCTGACTTTGCCGCCCGCCGCCAATTCGTAGCTCTATCGTACAATTTCCTACACGAACGGTCTCTGGCAGCCTGACGTCCGGCACGATGTTTGCTGCGTTGCGGCAAAACGGCTGCGAGGGGCTGTGTCATGACGCCGCACCGACCGACTCTTGGGCAAACTGCCGGCCAGCTTGGCGCGGGCCGCACAGGAACTGGGCAACACAACATCCTGGCCGCCGCCGCGTCCGGGGTGTCCGGCTTCATCGCCGCCCAGGGCGGTTGCCCCGACCGGGTGTTCCACCGCGCAGGCGTGGAGGAACGGGCGCTGGGCGAACCGATGCTGGCGCTCGACCTCCGCGCCTATGTGGCGATGATGGAGGTGGCGGCGGCGGAGACCGGCAACGACAATTTCGGGCTGATGTTCGGCCGCCAGTTCCAGCCGGACATGCTGGGGCTGATCGGCTCCATCGCGCTGGCAGCGCCGACGCTGGGGGCCGCGCTCGACCATCTGGCCCGGCTGTTCCCCTTCCACCAGCAGGCGACCGAAACGCGCTTCGTCCGCGAGGGCGACCTGCTGCGGCTGGAATACCGCATCCTCGACGGCTGCATCGTCGAGCGGCGGCAGGATGCCGAACTGACCATGGGCATGTTCGCCAACGTGGTGCGCGCCTGCCTCGGCCCGCACTGGATGCCGGAGGAGGTGCATTTCGAGCATCCCCGGCCGGAGGGCTGGCGCCAGCATGAGGCGCTGTTCGACGCCCCCGCCCATTTCGGCCAGCGCACCAACGCCATCCTGCTGCGCGACCGCAATCTCGACCGCCGCATGCCCGGCGGCGACATGGCGCGGCTGACCGGGCTGTGCGGCACGCTGATCGACATCGCCCGCGGCACCGGCACGCCGCCGCTGCTCGACCGCGTGAAGGCGGAGGTGCGGGCGCGGCTGCCGGAAGGCCCGCCCTATGTCGAGGACATCGCCGACCGGCTGGGCATCGCCCGCTGGACCCTGCAGCGCCGGCTGGCCGACGAGGGGCTGAGCTTCTCCGATCTGGTGGAGGGGGTGCGGCGCGATCTGGCCGCGGTCTATATCCGCCAGCGCCATGTCCCGGTCGCCGACATCGGCGCGCTGC
Source organism: Azospirillum sp. B506 (assembly GCF_000333595.1). GTDB lineage: Bacteria > Pseudomonadota > Alphaproteobacteria > Azospirillales > Azospirillaceae > Azospirillum. The sequence goes on along the minus strand of NZ_BADK01000627.1, from coordinate 3,734 downwards.
TGGGATACTCGGAGGTCAGCGCCTTCAGCCGGGCCTTCCGCCGCTGGTTCGGCGTGTCGCCGGCCAAGATGCGCGGCGGGACGGGCTGACCCCATCCTGTCGGCGGGCGGCGATGTTATGGCAGACGGGTGCCTCCTGCCATAAGATCGCCGCCGGGACATCTCCGGGCAGGACAAGGCCGGCATGGCGCGCGCATCGAGGAATATCCACCGCTTCTGGCGGGATCCGGCATTTCCGCATCTGGAGGCGCGGAGCATCGAGGACGGGCAGGGGGTCTGCTACGGCTGGCACAGCCATCCGACCTTCTCCATCGGGCTGGTCACCGGCGGCGTCAGCGATTTCCGCATCGGTGCCGAGTGCCACCGGATCGCCGCGGGCACCGTCGTGCTGATGAACCCGGACGAGGCCCATGCCTGCAACCCGCTGGACAGCCGGCCCTGGTCCTATCGGATGCTGTATGCCGATGCCGCGTGGCTGGCGGCGGTCGAGGGGGAAACCTCCTTCCGGGCCTTCGCCCCGCGTCTGAGCCGCGATCCGGAACTGGCCGGCCGGCTGGACCGGCTGTTCGCTGTGCTGTTCGCTCCGGACGCCGGCCCCGACCGCGGCAGTCTCAAGAGGGCGGAAGCGGTCCGCTCCTTCTTCACCGGGCTACGGCAGGCGCTGGGCGGGGTGCCGTCCGCCGTGGACGAAGACGGCGGGCATGCGGCGCTGGACCGGGCCGCCGACTTCATCTCCGCCCATTGCACGCAACCGCTGCGGCTGGCCGACATCGCCGAAGTGTCGGGATTGTCGCCCTCCTATCTGGTGCGGTCCTTCAAGGCGCGCTACGGGCTGACCCCGCACGCCTACCAGATCAACCGCCGCATCCAGTTCGGCCGGCGGGAGCTGCAGCGCGGCCGGCCGATCGTGGAGGTCGCGCTCGATGCCGGCTTCGCCGATCAGGCCCATTTCCAGCGGGCCTTCAAACGCCATGTCGCCGCCACGCCCGGCCAGTACATGCGCCCGTCAGCATCGCCGCCATCCTATTTCAGCAGCGGCAGCGAGCCGGTCAGCGAGCGCACCAGCGCCGCCGGGCCGTGCAGGCAGAGGCCGAGATAACGCAGATCCTCCTGCCGGGTGGCGGCAAGGCGCCGGCTGTAATCGTCGTAGCTCCTGGCGCGCTGGGCGATGTCGGTCATGCCGACCACGCCCAGCCCCTCGGCCTCGCGGTCCGCCGCCTGCCGGTGCAGCGCGCGCAAGCCTTCGGCATCGGACACCAGGATCGGCATCACGATGGTGGTGATGCCGGGATGGCCGATGCCGTCGGCATCCTGAAGGTCGCAGCCCACCAGATCGGGCCGCAGTTTCCCCAGCGTCATCGACAGGGCGGCGGCGGTGTTGGCGACCAGCCCCGGCGGCAGGGCATGGTCGATGATGAAGGCGCAACGTGTCATGTCCGGCTTTTCCTGTGTTGGATCAAGGTCAGGCCGGTGACTGTCGCGGGTCGGGCGGGGGCGGGTATTGAAGGAAATTACCCAGGGCCGGGCAGGGCTGGGAGAATTGCGCCGGTATCAGATCCCGACCTCGACCGCCGCGTTGACGACGTAGATCTGCTCGTTGCGGTCGTTCTTGTCGGCCAGGAAGATGCCGCTCGGCGCCAGCATGCCGCCGATGGTGACATGGATGCTGACCGCGCCGTAGGGAAAGACCGCCTTCACCGCCGCGTGGTCGAGCCGGTCGGCATCGGCCGGCACGGCGAAGGTGACGGGCACCTGCATCTTGCCGGTGTCGCCGTCGACCAGCGCCCGCATGCCGGGCATCGATTGCGCTCGATGGCGTTGCGCACGGCGCGGATGGCGCCTTGGTCACGTCCTGGCCATGCAGATCACCCCCATGCCGAGTTCCACGAACATCACTTGCTTCATCGCGTCGGGCCTTTCCTGTGGCTGTCGGTCGACGGGATGATGGTGTGGAGCTGTGGAGACGGCCAGGGGGTGGCCGGGGGAATTCCGGGGGGTGGAAGGCGCGGCTTTCCCCTCAGTCCATCGGCAGCCCCACGTAATTCTCCGCCAGTGCCGTCATGGCGGCGCGGGAATGCACCAGATAGTCCAGTTCCGCCAGATGCACGCGCTGCTCGAAGGGTGATTCCTTCTCGTTCCGGTGCAGCATGGTGGTCATGTACCAGGAGAAGCGCTCCGCCTTCCAGATGCGGCGCAGGCAGGTGGCGCTGTAACCTTCCAACCCCGCGGTCGTGCCGGACTTGTAGTAGGCGGTCAGGGCGCGCGACAGCACCAGAACGTCGGCGACCGCCAGGTTCAGCCCCTTGGCGCCGGTCGGCGGCACGATGTGGGCGGCGTCGCCGGCGATGAACAGGCGGCCATGCTGCATCGGGTCGCAAACGAAGCTGCGCATGGCGATGATGCCCTTCTGGAAGATCGGCCCCTCCTGCAGGGACCAGCCGCTCTCGTCCTCCAACCGGCGGTGCAGTTCGGACCAGATGCGGTCGTCGGACCAGTTGGCGATGTCGTCCTTCGGATCGACCTGGATGTAGAGCCGCTGCACCTCCGGCGACCGGGTGCTGAGCAGGGCGAAACCGCGCTCGTGGTTGGCGTAGATCAGTTCCGGGTGCGACGGCGGTGCCTCGGTCAGGATGCCGAGCCAGCCGAAGGGATAGACCACCTGGTATTCGGTCCGCGTCGCGGCGGGGATCGCCTGCCGGCTCGGTCCGTGGAAGCCGTCGCAGCCGGCGACGACGTCGCAGCGCAACTCCTCCAGCGGTCCGTCGGGGGTGCGGCGGAAGCGGACGCTCGGCGTCTTGCCGTCGAGATCGTGGAACTGCACATCGGACACGCCGAACAGGATGGTGCCGCCATCCTCCAGCCGGGCGGAGACGAGGTCGCGGATCACCTCGTGCTGGGCATAGACGGTGACGCGCTTGCCGCCGGTCAGCTCCGCCATGTCGATGTGGTGGCTCCGGCGGTCGAAGCGCAGGGTGATGCCGGAATGGAAATGGCCCTCCCGCATCATGCGGCCGCCGAGGCCCATGTCGTTCATCAGGTCGACCACCCATTGTTCCAGCACGCCGGCGCGGATGGTTCCCTCGATCTCCTCGCGGCTGCGGTGCTCCAGGATCACCGACTCGATGCCCTGGCGGTGCAGCAGATGGGACAGGAACAGGCCGGCCGGGCCGGCACCGACGATGGCGACCTGCGTACGGCCAACCGGGGTGCGTGTCGATTTGGTGGGGTGCATGTCTCTCGCCCTTTCGGCAAAGCTGCGGCGCTGCTCCCGACGGATTGCTTTGTGCGCCAAATGTTATTTTTCATGCTAATTCATGGCGCTGATGGCAGGACATAGACGAACCGGCGAAAGGCTTGTACTTTTCATCGCCTGTCTGCCGTGCAGCCCGCCGGAGTTCGTGCGATGTCCGCCCATTCCATCCACAGCACCGAACCCATTCCCCGCTATTGGCTGTATGGCGAACCGCCGGCGCTGCCGGAGCTGCGCTTCGTTCATATCGAGACGATTCCGGAGCGGATGCGCTTGCACAATTGGGAGGTCCGCCCCCATCGCCACGACGGGTTGAGCCATGCCCTGCTGGTCACCGCAGGCGGCGGAATGCTGACCGCGGACGGGGGGGAGGTGGGCTTCCGCGCGCCGGCCCTGATCGTGGTGCCGGCGCAAGTGGTGCATGGCTTCCGCTTCGATCCCGACACCGACGGCCATGTGCTGACGATGTCGGAAGGGTTCCTGGC
>NZ_BADK01000628.1 GCF_000333595.1 Azospirillum sp. B506 | reverse complement strand
ATCGTGGTCCTTGTGGTCGTGATCCTTATGATCGTGATCATGGCCGTGCCCCTCGTGCCCATGGTCATGGGCCTCCCAGGCGCCGCCTTCGCGGGTTTGCAGCAGGGTCAGGCTCTTCAGGTCCATCAGGGTCAGCTTCGTCGCCTTCGGCGCGTTGGCCTGCAACGGCTTTTCCAGGAAGCCTTCCATCTCGGGACCGACCCAGACCACCAGATCGGCGGCCGACAGCGCCTTCGCGTCCGACGGCTTCATCGTGTAGCTGTGCGGCGAGGCGCCGCCGCGGACCAGCAGGGTCGGCGTGCCCACCCCATGCATGACGGATGCGACCAGGGAATGGATCGGCTTGATCGACACCACCACCTTCGGCGCCTCGGCCCAGGCCGGCGAGGCGGCGGTTGCGGCGAGGGCGGCGGCCGCGATGGCGGACAGCGCGGGGAGGCGCATGGGAGGGATCCTCTCGACTTGCTGGACAGGCTTCCGGTTTCAGCGCATAGGGAAGCCACCGTCATTTTGGTGTCACGTTATAACGTAACATGTCAATACCCCACCCAAGCCGGGATGGCTCCGCCCTCTTCACCGGCCCGCTCGCCTGGACCGAGGATCTGACCGTCCGGTTCGGCCGCCGCACCGTGCTGGACCGCGTCAACATCGCCGTCCAGCCGGGGGAGGTGGTGACGCTGATCGGCCCGAACGGTGCCGGCAAGACGACGCTGGTGCGTGCCGTGCTGGGGCTGACGGCGCCCGACGGCGGGCGGGTGCTGCGGCGGCCGAACCTGCGCGTCGGCTACATGCCGCAGAAGCTGTCGGTGGACCAGACGCTGCCGTTGACCGTCCGCCGCTTCCTGGCGCTGTGGCGGCCGGTGACCGCCGACAAGGTGGCGGCGGCGTTGGAGGAGGCCGGGGTGACGCGGCTTGCCGACTCGGCGGTGCAGACGATCTCCGGCGGCGAGATGCAGCGGGTGCTGCTGGCCCGCGCCCTGCTGGGCGAGCCGGACCTGCTGGTGCTGGACGAACCCGACCAGGCGGTGGACGTGCATGGCCAGGCGGAGCTGTTCAACCGCATCGCCCAGGTGCGGCAGCGGCGCGGCTGCGGCGTGCTGCTGGTCAGCCACGACCTGCACACGGTGATGGCGCGCACCGACCGGGTGATCTGCCTGAACGGCCATGTCTGCTGCTCCGGCCGGCCGGAGGATGTCAGCCGCCATCCGGAATACCATGCCCTGTTCGGCGGCCATGCCCGCGACCTTGCCGTCTATGTCCACCACCACGACCATGCCCATGCCGAGGACGGCAAGGTCGTGCATGACCATGACGGGGACTGCTGCCATGGATGAGTTCGTGATCCGCGCCCTGCTGGCCGGCGGCGGCATCGCCCTGCTGGCCGGGCCGCTGGGGTCCTTCGTGGTGTGGCGGCGCATGGCCTATTTCGGCGACACGCTGTCCCATTCCGCCCTGCTGGGGGTGACGCTGGGCTTCCTGCTGGGCGTCAACCCGATGATCGGCGTGATGGTGGTCTGCGTGTCGCTGGCGCTGGCGCTGGTGGCGCTGCAGCGGCGGCGCAATCTCGCGGCCGACACGCTGCTTGGCATCCTGTCGCATGGCTCGCTGTCGCTGGGGCTGGTGGCGCTGGCCTTTCTAGAGACGCTGCGCGTCGACCTGATGGCCTACCTGTTCGGCGACATCCTGTCGGTGACCGACGGCGACCTGATGGCGATCTATGGCGGCGGCGTGGTGGCGTTGACGGGATTGGGGCTGCTGTGGCGCCGGCTGCTGGCGGTGACGGTGGACGAGGATCTGGCGCGGGTGGAGGGCATGCCGGTCGACGCCCTGCGGCTGGCCTTCATGCTGCTGATCGCCCTGGTGATCGCCATCGCCATGAAGATCGTCGGCATCCTGTTGATCACCTCGCTGCTGATCATCCCGGCGGCAGCGGCACGCCGCTTCGCCCGCACGCCGGAAGGCATGGCGGCGCTGGCGTCGGTGCTGGGCATCCTGGCGGTGATCGCCGGGATCCTGGCCTCGCTGACCTGGGATCTGCCGGGGGGGCCGAGCGTGGTGGTGGCCGCCGCCGCGCTGTTCCTGCTGGGATCGCTGGTGCCGCTGCGGCGCTGACGCGAAGCACCGTGCTGGCAGTGCAGCCTGCAATCAGCAAAAGAACACGCTTGCGTGTGTTTCCCGTTTGCGGACGCAACCGCCTGCGCCATAGTCCCCCGGCGGACGCGATGGCGGGAGGGCCGCCATCGCCGCCGTACCAAGGGAGGGCTGGAGGATGGAGAAGATCCTCACTCTCCTGATCCTGGTGCTGGAGATCGTCAAGCGGCTGCTTGACCTTCTGATGCACTAAGATCGGGCGGGCGGGCCGGGGAATTGGAGTCCTCGGCCCGCCTACCCCCGATATTGGTGTGGCACCCCATCGCTGTCAACGGGGTGCCCGAAAACACTCACTCGTCGATGTTGCGTGCCAGCACTTCGCGCTTGCCGGAGTGGTTGGGCTTGCTGACCACCCCCTCGGTCTCCATGCGCTCGATCAGGCGGGCGGCAGAGTTGTAGCCGATGCGCAGCTGGCGCTGGATGAAGCTGGTCGAGGCCTTGCGCTCGCGGCAGACCACCGCCACCGCCTTGTCGTAGAGGTCGTCGCCCGATCCGCCGCCGCTGCCGGGCAGGGCGCCGTCGTCGAAGGACTGTTCGCCCTCCTCGTCCTCCAGGATGGCGTCGACATAGTTGGGCTCGCCCTGCGCCTTGAGGAACCGGACGATCTGTTCGACCTCATGGTCGGAGACGAAGGGGCCGTGGACGCGGGTGATGCGCCCGCCGCCGGCCATGTAGAGCATGTCGCCCTGGCCCAGCAGCTGCTCGGCGCCCTGCTCGCCGAGGATGGTGCGGCTGTCGATCTTGCTGGTGACCTGGAAGCTGATGCGGGTCGGGAAGTTGGCCTTGATGGTGCCGGTGATGACGTCGACCGACGGGCGCTGCGTCGCCATGATCAGGTGGATGCCGGCGGCGCGCGCCATCTGGGCGAGGCGCTGGATCGCCGCCTCGATGTCCTTGCCGGCGACCAGCATCAGGTCGGCCATCTCGTCGACGATCACCACGATGTAGGGCAGCTCGGTCAGGTCGAGCGGCTGCTCCTCGAACAGCGGCTTGCCGGTGTCTGGATCGAAGCCGGTCTGGACGCGGCGGGTCAGCGACTCCCCACCCTCGCGCGCCTCGCGCAGACGGGCGTTGTAGCCCTCGATGTTGCGCACGCCCAGCTTGGACATGTTGCGGTAGCGGTCCTCCATCTCCCGCACCGTCCATTTCAGCGCGACCACCGCCTTCTTGGGGTCGGTGACGACGGGCGTCAACAGATGGGGGATGCCCTCATAGACCGACAGTTCCAGCATCTTGGGGTCGATCATGATGAAGCGGCAGCGCTCCGGCGACAACCGGTAGAGCAGCGACAGGATCATCGTGTTGATCGCCACCGACTTGCCCGAGCCGGTGGTGCCGGCGACCAGCAGATGGGGGAAGCGGGCGAGGTCGGCGACCACCGGCTGCCCGCCGATGTCCTTGCCGAGCGCCAGCGCCAGCTTGCCGCCATGCTTGTCGAAGCCTTCCGCCGCCATCAGCTCGCGCAGCAGAACGGTCTCGCGCTTGGCGTTCGGCAGCTCGACGCCGATGACGTTGCGGCCGGGAACCACGGCGACACGGACCGACACCGCGCTCATCGAGCGGGCGATGTCGTCGGCAAGGCCGATGACGCGGGAGGATTTGGTGCCGGGGGCCGGTTCCAGTTCGTACAGGGTGACGACCGGGCCGGGATGGACCTTCTGGATCTCGCCGCGCACGCCGAAATCGCCCAGAACGCCTTCCAGCTGGCCGGCATTGCGCTGCAACGCGGCCTCGTCCAGCTGCTCGCCGCGGATGCCGGTGGGCGGCACCTGCAGCAGGTCGAGTGGCGGCAGCTCGTAACCCTGCGGCCCCTCCTCCTCGCCCAGCGGCAGCCGGCTCTGGCGCGGGTCGTTCTTCGCGGCCTCGCGCTCCGACGCGGCGGATTTGGGCGGGGTGACGATGGGGACGGCGCGGACCGGCTTGTCGCCAGCGGTGGCGGCCGGGCCGGAGGAGAGGGGAACCGGGCTGGCGTCGAGTCCGGCCGGCGGCAGCGGGTTCACCTGAACGGCCTCGTCGAAGCGCGGGCGGTTGCGCTTCGGAGCATCGTCGCCGCGCAGCGCGTCGTCCACCGCGACCGAGGCGGCCTGGGCGGCACTGCGGCCGTGGCGGCGCAGGACATCGACGCCGCTGCCGAAGCCGCTGCGGATCATGCGGACGCCATTGACCATGCCGCGGCCGAGCGCGCGGAAGCTGGCGATCCACTCGCCGATCGACAGGCCGGCGGCCAGGAACAGCACCAGCCCGCCGCCGACCGCGGCGGCGGTCGCCACCATCGGTTCAGCCCCGAACAGGTTGCCGACGCCGCGCAGCAGCACCTGGCCGATGCTGCCGCCGGGAAGCGGTGCGAGCGGATCGGTCGAGGTGTCGGTCAGGCCGGCCAGCGCCATCGACACCAGGAACACGCCCCACAGCGCCAGCACGGTGCGGAACAGCGGGTTGCCGAGCTTGCGCTGGGCGCCCAGCCGCCAGCCCCAGAACATCGGCACCAGCGCGATGACGAAGGCGGCCCAGCCCAGCGACTGGATCAGCAGGTCGGCGGCATAGGCGCCGGGGGTGCCGAACAGGTTGTGCGCGCCGCCCGCGGTGGCGGGGATCGAGTTCAGCGAGGCGTCATGCGGATCGTAGCTGCCCAGCAGCACCATCAGCAGCAGGCCGAACAGCCCCAGCACGAAGCCCATCGCCTCGCGGGCACGGGCGACGACGAAGGCGCGCATGGCCGGCGAGAAGAAGGGCGGCTTTTCCTGCCGGCCGCGGCCGGTGCGGATGCGGTCCTTGCCCGGCTCCTTCCCCATGTCGCGGGGCGCCCCCTTGCGCGGGCTGGGAGCGGGCCGTCCCAGGCTGGGCCGGGGGCGCGCGGAGGAGGGGCCGGCGGGTCGGGCCATGGGACGGGAACCTCGTGCTGTAGAAACCGCAACTGAAACCTGAGACCGGCCGGAGCCGGTCAGCCGAACGTTGGACCGGCCGGAGCCGGTCAGCCGAGAATGCGGACGATGGACGCGCAGGCCTGGGCGACGGTTTCGGTGTCCTGCACCAGGGCGACGCGGATGAAGGCGTCGCCGGGGTTCGGCTCACCGGGGTTGCTGCGCGACAGATAGGCGCCGGGCAGGACGCGGATCGCCCCCTCCGCCCACAGCCGCTTGGCCGCCTCCTCGCCATTGCCGACCTCCAGCCACAGGAAGAAGCCGCCGGCCGGGCGCCGATAGCCGTAGCGGCCGCCCAGCTCCGCCTCCGCCGCGGCGAATTTGGCGCGGTAGGCGGCGCGGTTCTCCTCGACATGCGCCTCGTCGCGCCACAGCGCCGTGCTGGCGGCCATGATCGGCAGCGGCATGCCGGCGCAGCTGTAGCTGCGCAGACGGGAGAAGCGGCCGATCAGCGCCGGGTCGCCGGCAACGAAGCCGGAACGGAGGCCGGCGGCGCTCGACCGCTTGGACAGGGAATGGAAGACCAGCAGGTTGGCCCAGGGCTTGCCGTCCTGATGCGGGAGGCCCTTGTCTTTATGAATTTGGGCCGCGACCTGAAGCGCGCCGACCGGCGGGGCGTCCAGCCAGATCTCGGCATAGCATTCGTCGACCGCCAGCACGAAGCCGTACTGCCGCGCCAGCCCGATGGCCTTGGCGAGATAGGCCGGCGTCGCCGCCGCCCCCTGCGGGTTGGCTGGGGTGCAGAGGTAGAACAGCGCCGTGCGCTCCAGCAGCTCCGGCGTCAGGGCGTCGAGGTCGGGCAGGAAGCCGGTCTCGCGCGTCGCCGACAGGAACACCGGCTCCGCCCCCGCCATCACCGCCGCCCCTTCATAGGGCGCGTAGAAGGGGTTGGGCATCAGCACCGCCGGCTGGCGACCGGCCTTCCGCGTCGGCACCGCCAGCAGGGCCAGCATGAACAGCGCCTCGCGCGTGCCGGACAGCGGCAGGACCGAGCTGTCGGCATGCAGCAGCCCGGCCGGCAACCCGTAGCGGCGGGTCAGCCAGTCGCCGGCCGCGGCGCGGAACTCCGGCGTGCCGCCGACCGGCGGATACTTGTTCCAGCCCGACGCGCTGGCGCGCAGCGTCTCCTCGATGATGGCGGGCGGGGTGTGCTGCGGCTCGCCCACCGTCAGCAGGATGGGGGCGACGTTGGCGCGCGGGCTGATCGGCGCCAGCAGGTTGGCCAGCCGGGTGAAGGGATAGTCGGTCAGCAGGTCGAGCCGGTCGTTGCCGATCGCCTCGCTGAAAACCGCACCGCTGTTGACGCTGAAATCCGCAAGAACCATGGCGACCGCAACCCTCTCCGCACCCCGGATGCCGCGCCCCGGCCCGGGGGGCGGCCATGTCTCGTGAGGGGCCGATCCTATCGGCGGGGCACCGGGGGCACAAGCGCACAAAGCCCCTGACCGCGGCTGGGCGCGGCCGGTGGCCGAACGGTCACAGGAGGACGGAAGACAGTGTCCTCATGGGGGTATTTCATCCGGGCAATATTGACGCCGAGATTTCGTCCGGGTAAAATATGGCCCTTACAACCGGAGTTCCGACCATGGCCGTCACCGCCGAAACCCTCTGCACCGCCTTCCGGGGCGAGCGCCGCCTTGCCGCCGGCGACGCGCTGAGCGTTGCGCGGGCGCTGCGGGCGGTATTGGCCGCCGAGCCGGACGGGCCGCCGGTGCTGGTGTTCGACGATGCCACCGGCAAGCCGGTCGACCTCGATCTGCGGGGAAGCGATGCCGAGGTCGCGTGGCGTCTCTCCCCGCCGCCGCGGGGGCCGGGGCGGCCGAAGCTGGGGGTGGTGGCGCGCGAGGTGACGTTGCTGCCGCGCCACTGGGACTGGCTGAACGCACAGCCGGGCGGGGCGTCCGTCGCCCTGCGCAAGCTGGTGGACGAGGCGCGCAAGGGGAACGAAG
>NZ_BADK01000629.1 GCF_000333595.1 Azospirillum sp. B506 | reverse complement strand
AGCAGGAACTCCTTGCCCTGCGGATGGCGCAGCGTCAGCCGCCCCACCGTCGGCGTGTAGAAGCCGGTGACGCAGTTGAACAGCGTTGTCTTGCCCGCACCATTGGGGCCGATCAGCGCGGTGATCTCGCCCGCCCGCGCCTCGAACGACACGTCGTTGTTCGCAACCAGACCGCCGAAGCGCATGGTCAGGTGCTCGACCGACAGAAGCGGCTTTTCGGTATTCATCGTCGCGGCGCTCATTTGGCGGCTCCCGCCGGGACCGGCTTCTTCTTGCCGCCATGCAGGAGGATGGTCGGGTCGCGGTGGGCCAGCAGACCGCGCGGACGCCACAGCATGATCACCACCATGCCGGCACCGAAGGCCAGCATGCGGTAGTCGGCCAGCTCGCGGAACGCCTCGGGCAGGCCGATCACCAGCAGCGTGGCGACCACCACGCCGATCTGGCTGCCCATGCCGCCCAGCACCACGATGGCCAGGATGATCGCCGACTCGATGAAGGTGAAGCTCTCCGGGCTGATGAAGCCCTGGCGCGTCGCGAAGAACGACCCGGCGAAGCCGCCGAACATCGCCGCGATGGCAAAGGCCGCCAGCTTCATGTTGGTGCGGTTGATGCCCAAGGACGCGCAGGCGATGTCGTCCTCGCGCAGGGCCTCCCACGCCCGGCCCAGCGGCAGCTTGCGGACGCGCAGCGTGAACAGGTTCACCACCAGCGCCAGGGCCAGGATGAGGTAATAGAGGAAGACGATGCGGTGGAGCGGCGAGAATTCCAGCCCGAACAGCTCGTGGAAGGCGGCCATGCCCTCGGCCGGCGTGCGGGAGAAGTCGGCGATGCCGAAGAAGCTCGGCCGCGGAATGCCGGAGATGCCGTTGGGACCGCCGGTGAACTGGTACCAGTTCACCAGGATGATGCGGATGATCTCGCCGAAGCCGAGCGTCACGATGGCGAAATAGTCGCCGCGCAGACGCAGCACCGGGAAGCCGAGCAGCACGCCCGAGCAGGCGGCGAGCAGGCCCGCCAGCGGCAGGCAGAGCCAGAAGCTGAGGCCGAAATAATGGGCGAGCAGCGCGTAGCTGTAGGCGCCGACGGCATAGAAGGCGACATAGCCGAGATCGAGCAGGCCGGCCAGCCCGACGACGATGTTCAGGCCCCAGCCCAGCATGATGTAGGTCAGCAGCAGGATGCCGATGTCCAGGATCATGCGGTCGGCCAGCGGGGTCAGCGGCAGCACGGCGGCGAAGGCGACAGCGACCGGGCCGATGTAGCGGCTGGCGTGCTGCACCTTGGCGGCGAAGCGGTCCATGCGCTTGTCGCGGTCGGCCTGGCTGAGCTTGGAGCGGCCGGTGGCGACCGTCATGGCGGCGCGCAGCGCGATGACGCCGCCGCCCAGCACCAGCACCAGGCGCAGCACCTGGGTCGGCATCGGCAGCACCAGCCCGACGCCGGCGCAGGCCAGCGCCAGGATCAGCACCGGCAGCGCCATGCCCTGGCGGATCAGCCCGAGCCCGAGCCGGCCGAGGAAGACGAGGACCAGCGAGGCGATCACCTCCTCCGGCCGGGCCTCGATGCCAAGCCCGGTGGGGCGGTCGACGGTGCGCAATCCCACCAGCGGCACGGTCAGCAGCAGGGCGACGAAGGCGGCGAGGCCGGCGTCCTTGATGGTGGCGGCCCAGTCGACGCCGGGGCGCTTGCCGTTGATGTGGTAATGGGGGTGCGACGGCGCGTGGGAAGGGGTGGTCATGGCGCTTACACCTTCTCGATCTCGGGCCGGCCGAGCAGGCCGGTGGGCCGGAAGATCAGGACGAGGACGAGGATGGAGAAGGTGGCGACGTCCTTCCATTCGGAGCCGACATAGCCGGACCAGAAGGCCTCGATCAGGCCGATGACGACCCCGCCGAGCATGGCGCCGGGCAGCGAGCCCACCCCGCCGAGCACGGCGGCGGTGAAGCTTTTCACCCCGGCCAGGAAGCCGATGTAGAAATCGATGACGCCATAGATCAGCAGCACCATCATGCCGGCGACGGCGGCGAGTGCGGCGCCCATGACGAAGGTCAGCGAGATGACGCGGTCGACGTTGACGCCCAGCAGGCCCGCCATCTTCTTGTCCTGCTCGCAGGCGCGCTGGGCGCGGCCCAGCGAGGTGCGGTTGATCAGGATGGTGAAGCCGACCATCAGGACCAGGGTGATGATGATGGTGGCCAGCCGCACGTAGCTGACGGAGACGGCGCCATCCATCAGGGTGAGGTTGCCGGGCAGGATGGGCTGCAGCGGCTTGGACCGCGCGCCCTGGAGGATCTGGATGTAGTTCTGCAGGAAGATCGACATGCCGATGGCGGAGATCAGCGGCGCCAGCCGCGGCGAGGAGCGCAGCGGCCGGTAGGCGATGCGCTCGACCGTCCAGCCATAGACGCTGGTGAACAGCATCGACGCCACCAGCATGATCAGCAGCGCCAGCGGCACCCAGGTGATGCCCAGCGCGCCGATGGCCAGGAAGGTGATCAGTGCAACAAATGCACCGATCATGTAGATCTCGCCATGGGCGAAGTTGATCATCCCGATGATGCCGTACACCATCGTGTAGCCGATCGCGATCAGGCCGTAGATCGCCCCAAGCGACAGCCCGTTGATCAATTGCTGAAGAAAATAGTCCATCAGGCAGGCTTCTCCCACTCTCCCAGATCACCGAATAGGCAGGCACGCAAAAACTAGGGTTTAGCCGTGTGCGGCAGCGGAGTTCCGATCCGGATGAACGGGGGAGAACATCCAGGACCGAGGCAGGGGACGCTTGGAACCCCGCCGCCGCACCCGGTTCCTGCCGAAGCCCCGCCGGATGCCAGAGGCGCTGGATCCGGCGGGGATTCGGGCGTTTTCGTTATTGGGGACCGCTGCGGGTCTGCCTGTGGCGGGCCGGACTGGCCCGGCGGCCCGGGATGGGGCCTTCCGTCATCCGGAAACGTGAAGACGTCGCGGGGGCGCGGTTCCGCGCCCGGGCGTCGTTCCGTCGTTCGACCATCGCCAACAGCTCCCCCTTGCGCGACACGGCTTGCGGCCGTGGCGTTCCCGCCGGCATCGCTGCCGGACAAGCATCGCATGAATCGGCCGGAGCGGACGGAAAGGTCGCCCAGCCCGGTTCTTTCGGCGAAAGGCGCCGAGCCTTACCCTGTTCTATTCTGTTCTTGGCCTCGCACCCCGGCACTTTGGTGCCGGTGGCGGATGCTACCCTTTTTCTTGTCACAGACAGGTAAAGCAACTTGATCCGTGGGCGCAACACTCTCTTTCCGGTGGCAGAAAAAAACAACATTCCTCGTGCGCCCACGGTCGAATTCCAAACGAAATTTCTACGATACCCGATTGAGGGAAATTTCGTTCAGTTCTTTGTCAATAGCTGTTCACATCTTCAGCCGATCAGCCCGCGGGGGTCGGTGAAGGGCTGGCCCAGAGCGTCGGCGACCGCCTCGTAGGTCAGCCGGCCGGCCTGAACATTCAGCCCGGCCAGCAGGTGCGGATCCTCGGCCAGCGCCCGTTTCCAGCCCTTGCCGGCCAGCGCCTGGACGAAGGGCAGGGTGGCATGGTTCAGCGCCTCCGTGCTGGTGCGGGCGACCGCACCCGGCATGTTGGCGACGCAGTAATGGACGACGCCGTCCACCACATAGGTCGGGTCGGAATGGGTGGTGGCGTGGCTGGTCTCGAAACAGCCGCCCTGGTCGATGGCGACGTCCACCAGCACCGAGCCGCGGCGCATGCCGGCCAGCTGGTCGCGGCGCACCAGCTTCGGCGCGGCGGCACCCGGCACCAGCACGGCGCCGATCACCAGATCGGCGTCGGCGACCAGCCGGTCGAGCGCGTCGGCCGAGGCATAGACGGTCTTCAGCCGCGGCCCGAACAAATCGTCGAGCTGGGCCAGCCGTGGCATGGAGCGGTCGGCGATGGTGACGTCGGCGCCCAGCCCCATCGCCATGCGGGCGGCGTTGGTGCCGACCACGCCGCCGCCGATGACCAGCACCTTGCCGGGCAGCACGCCGGGCACGCCGCCGAGCAGGATGCCGGAGCCGCCGTTGCTTTTCTGCAAGGCGACGGCGCCGACCTGGATCGCCATGCGGCCGGCGATCTCCGACATCGGCGCCAGCAGCGGCAGGCGGCCGGCGCGGTCGGTGACCGTCTCGTAGGCGATGGCGGTGCAGCCGCTCTCCATCAACAGCCGGGCCTGTTCGGGATCGGGGGCGAGGTGCAGGTAGGTGAACAGCACCTGATCCGGCCGCAGCCTGCGACATTCCGCCGGCTGTGGCTCCTTGACCTTCACGATAAGCTCGGCCTTCGCGAACACCTCTTCGGCGGAACCGGCGATCTCGGCCCCCGCCGCGCGGAAGGCCTCGTCGGAAAAGCCGATCTCGGTGCCGGCGCCGCTCTGCACCAGCAGCGAATGGCCGTCCGCCGTCAGTTCGCGGACCGATGCCGGCGTCAGCCCGACACGGTACTCGTGGTTCTTGATTTCCTTGGGAACGCCGATGCGCGTGACCATGCGAGAAGTGACCATGAGATGAAGTCTCCCCGATGCGAACCCCCGTCGACGCCGATCTGGTATCCCTGGAAACCATCGGTCAGGCGGATTGTCTCGGATGTGCCACTATACGGCGGGCGGAGCGGGTGAATCTCTGCAAAGCCTTGCATGAATCCCGCATAGTGTGGTGGAGCTTTCGCATGATCCGCCACATCGTCGAATAAAATTGCATGCACGCCCTGGACGCCCTGGACCACAAGATCCTCCGCCTGCTCCGCAAGGATGGCCGGATGAGCAACGCCAAGCTGGCGGCGGAGGTCGGGCTGTCGCCATCGGCCTGCCTGCGCCGCCTGCACATGCTGGAGCATTCCGGCGTCATCCGCGGCTACACTGCCATCATCGAGACGGGGGAGGAGGAGCGGTCGGTGACCGTCATCGTCCAGATCACGCTGGAACGGCAGACCGAGGAGTATCTGCGCCGCTTCGACGCCGCCGTCCGCCGCTGTCCGGAGGTGCGGGAATGCTATCTGCTGTCCGGCAGTTCCGACTATCTGCTGCGGGTGCTGGCGCAGAACCCGGCCGATTACGACCGCATCTACAAGGATTCGCTGTCGCGCCTGCCCGGCGTGGTCCGCATCCAGTCGAGCTTCGCCATCCGCAGCGTCGTGCGTCCCGGCAGGGTGGCGGAGTTGGAGGAGCAGGGGGGCTGAGGCCCTGTTATCCGAACAGGTCCAGCTCCGGATCCGGCGCCGTTTCCGGGTGGGTCAGGTCGGTGCAGCCGATGCCGATCAGGCGGAAGGCGCGGCCGTCGACCTCGCGTTCCAGCAGGGCGAGGCCGGCGGCGAGGATCGCCTCGGCCGAACGGGTCGGCTCCACCCGGCGGGAGCGGGTCAGCTGCTGGAAATCCTTGGTCTTCAGCTTCAGAACCACGCTGCGGCCCAGCAGCTTTTCGCGCTCCAGCCGGCGGGCGACCTTGTCGGCCAGCGGGCGCAACTCCTGCGCCAGGGCGGGCAGGGTGGTGACGTCCCAGTCGAAGGTCTCCTCCGACGAGATGCTCTTGCTCGGCGATTCGGGATGGACCCGGCGGGAATCCTCGCCGCGGGCGTAGCTGAACAGCACCCGGCCCATGGCGCCGTAGCGCTTGACCAGCCAATGCTCGTCCTTGTCCTGCAGGTCGCCGACCCGGGTGATGCCGTCGGCGAACAGCTTGCGTTCCAGCGCCGGGCCGACGCCCCACAGGATGGTGACCCGCTTGGGCGCCAGGAAGGCCGCCGCCTCCGCCCGCCCGAGCGCCGAGAAGCCGCGCGGCTTGTCGAGGTCCGACGCGATCTTCGCCAGCAGCTTGTTGTGGCTGAGGCCGATGGAGGCGGTGATGCGCAGCTCGCGCTCGAAGCGGCGGACGATCTCGACCAGCGCCTGGGCCGGGCTGATGCTGAGGCGGTCTTCCACGCCGGTCAGGTCGAGATAGGCCTCGTCGATGCTGATCGGCTCGACCAGGGGGGTGAAGGCCTCCATGATCGCGCGGGCCTGATGGCCGACCTCTTTGTACTTGGCGATGTTGGGGCGGATGATGGTGGCGTCGGGGCAGCGGTCCAGCGCCTCGCGGATCGTCATGGCGGAGCGCACGCCCGACATCCGCGCAATATAGCAGCAGGCGGCGACCACCCCGCGATGGTCGTCGCCGCCGACGATCACCGGGCGGCTCGCCAGCTCCGGCCGGTCGCGCTTCTCGACGGTGGCATAGAAGCTGTCGCAGTCGATGTGGCCGATGGGCAGGCTGTGCAGCTCCGCGTGGCGGAACAGCCGCCGGCTGCCGCATTTCGGGCAGCGCGTCACGTCACCCGATCCGGCGCCGGGCAGGGCGGCGGCGCAGTCGCGGCAGACGCTGTGCAGGGCGATGGTCATGGTGGCGCCAGCTTAGCAAAGGGGCGCGCGAACCGCCAGCTTATGCGTACAAAGGAAGAACATATATTGAGTTCGGCGGATCGTAACAGGGCAGCTGGAGATTACCGCAGCACATCGCCGCCCACCGCCAGCCGGCCGGCGACGACGGCGGCCTGGGTGCGGCTGACCACGTTCAGTTTGCGCAGGATGCTGGAGACGTGGACCTTCACCGTCTGTTCCGACACGTTCAGCTCGCCGGCGATCTGCTTGTTCAGCTTGCCGTCGACGATCATCGTCAGGATGCGCAGCTGCTGCGGCGACAGCGAGGCGAAGCGGCGGGCGGCGTCGGCCTCCTCGGTTTCCGACGAGGCGGTCGAGAGTGGCGGCGCCCAGGTCTCGCCGGACAGGATGGCGCGGATGGCGTCGGCCATCGCCGGCATCGACAGCGATTTCGGGATGTAGCCCGAGGCGCCATAGGCCAAGGCCCGGCGGATGGTGTCGGAATCCTGCAAGGCCGACAGGATGGCGACCGGCACCGTCGGGTGGTGGGCCAGCATCAGGAACAGGCCGGCGAAGCCGTGGGTGCCGGGCATGTTGAGGTCGAGCAGCACGAGGTCGATGTCGTCCGGCCGCTGCCCCACCGCCGCCATCACCGAATCGAGGTCGGGG
The DNA here is from genome assembly GCF_000333595.1 of Azospirillum sp. B506. GTDB lineage: Bacteria > Pseudomonadota > Alphaproteobacteria > Azospirillales > Azospirillaceae > Azospirillum. The sequence goes on along the minus strand of NZ_BADK01000629.1, from coordinate 9,455 downwards.
CATTCGATCACCCGCACCTCCGGCATCGCCTTGCCCAGCGCATCGCGCAAGGCGGCCTGCACCAGCGGATGGTCGTCGCCGATGACGATGGTCGTTTGCCCTGCCGTCGTTTGTCCAGCCGCTGTCATCGCGCCCGAAGCGCTGTCCTCGTCCATGGCTTCCGCACTCCCCCCATTCGCGGCCGCCCGGCTTTTGTCCGGTTCCGGCCTTACCGCTCGGCCACGGCGGCGGTTTGCAGCGCCGCCCCGTTCAGGAAGCGGCGCAGCGACGCCGGCTTCACCGGCTTGTAGAGCACGCCGCAGCCGCACTGTTCCGCTTCCGCCCGCACCGCTTCGGAACGGTCGGCGGTCAGCAGCAGCCCCCTGACCGGGCTGCCCCACAATTCCCGCAACCGCTCCAGAACCGCAAGCCCCGTCTGCCCTCCTCCAACGTGATAATCGACACAGACCACATCGGGAAGCGTACCGTCGAAGGGGGCCAGCGCCGCCAGCGCACCGGAAACGTCGGACGCCGTCGCCACCCGGCAGCCCCATTGGCCGAGCAGGGCGCGCAGGCCGGCCAGGATCGGCTCCTCATTGTCGATGCACAGCACCAGGAGGCCGGCCGACAGGGCGGCGGGGGTGACGACCGGGCGGACGACCGGCGCGGCGCGCGCCTGTTCCATAGGAACCTCCACGGCGAAGCCGGTGCCCCGCCCGACGGTGGAGCGCAGGGTGACGGGATGGCCGAGCAGCCGGGCGATGCGGTCGACGATGGCAAGTCCGAGCCCCAAGCCCTTGTCCTCGAATTTTCCGGCGGGGTTGCCGCCGCCGTTTTCGCCGCCCAGCCGGCGGAACTCCTCGAACACCTCGTGGCGCCTGGCCTCGGGGATGCCGGGGCCGGTGTCCCACACCTCGATGCGCAGACGGTCGCCACCCACGGGGTCGCGGCGGCGGCGGCAGCCGAGCAGGACCCGGCCCTTGGGCGTGTAACGGATGGCGTTGGACAGGAAGTTCTGCAACACCCGGCGCAGCAACTGCGGGTCGGAGCGCACCACCGCGCCGCAGCCCACCACCTTCAGCGTCAGTCCGCGTTCCTGCGCCAGGGCGGAGAACTCCACCCCCAGCCCGCTCAGCAGATCGTCGATGGCGAAGCTGCGCATCCGCACCCGGACATTGCCGGCATCCAGCGAGGAGATGTCGAGCAACCCGCCCAGCAGCATCTCCGTCGAGCGCAGGGAGGCGGCGGCGTTGTCGATCATGCCGCATTCGGCCGTCCGCTGGTCGGGCGTCGGCAGGGGGCCGCGCATGCTCTCCTCCAGCGCCGAGACGAACAGGCGGGCGGCGTTCAGCGGTTGCAACAGGTCGTGGCTGGCGGCGGCGAGGAAGCGGGTCTTGCTGGCATTGGCCGACTCGGCCTCGGCCTTCGCCTGCTGCAGGGCGTCGGTGCGCTCCCGCACACGGTGTTCCAGGCTTTCGTTCGCTTCGCGCAGCGCCTCGGCGGCGCGGTAGCGCTCGGTCACGTCGGTGTAGGTGGAGACGTAGCCGCCTTCCGGCAGCGGGTTGGCGACGATCTCCAGCACCGTGCCGTCGGGGCGGCGGCGCTCGTAGCGGTAGGGCCATTGCTGGGTGGCGGTGTCGCGGTTGGTCAGCAACGCCGTCATGTCGTGGGCGCTGTATTCGCCGCGCCGCTCGTTGAAGCGGATCAGGTCGGCGAAGGGCACGCCCACCCGCACCATGTCGGCCGGCAGGTCGAGCAGCTCCAGATAGCGGTGGTTCCAGGCGGCGATGCGGTGGTCGGCGTCGATCACGCAGATGCCCTGGCCGATGTTCTCCAGCGTCGCCTGGAGGAGCTTGCGGTTGAAGCGCAGGGCCTCCGACGCCTCGTCGAGCATCGCCATGGCGTCGCCGCGCGACAGCGAACGGCCCTGGAGCGAGGCGGCCATCACCACCCGTGCCGAGGCGGCCCCGATGGCGCCGGCGATCAGCGTCTCGGTGAAGCGGACGGCGTCGAGGTCGGCCGGGCCGGCCTCGCCCTTGCGGCCTGCGGCATACGCGTCGAAGGCGGCGTTGCCGCGCTCCGCCCCGACGAAGCGGATGGCGAGTGCCCGCAGGTCGGCCAGCCGGGCCAGCGCCTGGGGGGTGTCGTCCTCGTCGCGGTCGGCGCTGGCGCTGGTGTAGAAGACGGCCTGGGTGCGCTCCACCGCACTGGGCCGCGCCAGAAGGGAGCCGGCGACGAAGGCGATCAGGTTGGCGAGCAGGCTCCACAGGCTGGCGTGCGAGATGGGGTCCAGCCCCTCGATCCCGAACAGCTCCTGCGGGCGCAGCCAGCCGATGCCCCAGGGGCCGAGGTCGAGGAAGGCGTCCGGCACCGGCACGATGCGCGCCATCGACGGCACCAGCAGCGTGTAGACCCACAGCAGGAAGCCGGCGCCCAGCCCGGCAAGCGCCCCCACCCGGTTGGCCCGCCGCCAGTACAGCCCGCCGAAGAAGGCCGGTCCGAACTGCGCCACCGCGACGAAGGACAACAGGCCGATGACGGTCAGCGGATAATCGCGGTCGACCAGCCGGTGCATGACATAGGCCAGCAGCAGGATGCCCAGCACCGACAGCCGGCGCACCAGCAGCAGCGTGCCGACCATGTCGCGCCGGCCGACGCGGGCGGCGAAGCGGGGACGGCTGAGCAGCAGCGGCATCGCCACGTCGTTGCACAGCATGGTGCTGAGCGATACCGCGGCGACGATGACCATGCCGGTCGCAGCCGACAGGCCGCCGATGAAGGACAGCAGGCTGAAGCCGCCGGCCCCCGCCGCGATGGGCAGGGTGATCATGAAGGTGTCGGGATTGATCCCTCCCTCGCCGAACGTCACCAGACCGGCCACCGCGATGGGGATCATCAGCGCGCTGAGGGCCAGCAGATAGGTGGGGTACATCCAGGCGGCGGCGCGCAGATGGCGGGGGCTGTCGTTCTCCACCGTCATCACATGGTACATCTGCGGCAGGCAGAGGAAGGCGATGATCGAGATCGCCGTGTTCGACCACCAGGTCGGGTCGGTGAAGTCGGGCGCCAGCAGCGGCTCCGCCTGCGGCCGGGCGATCAGGTCGGTGTAGCCGTCGAACATGCCCCAGACGATGAAGGCCGCCACCGCCAGGAAGACGGTCAGCTTCACCAGGCTCTCGAAGGCGATGGCCAGCATCAGGCCGCGGTGATGCTCGCTGGCGTTGATGTGGCGGACGCCGAACAGGATGGTGAAGAGCGCCATCGACAGCGCCACCGCGAAGGCGGTGTCGCCCCAGATCGGCGGCGGCAGGGCGGCCGGGGCGGCCAGCGATGGCGAGGTCAGCACGTCGAAGCTGGCGGCCACCGCCTTCAGTTGCAAGGCGATGTAGGGCAGCACGCCGACCAGGGCGGTCAGCGTCACCAGCGCCGCCACCGCCTGGCTCTTGCCATAGCGGGCGCCGATGAAATCGGCGATGGAGGTGACGTTCTGCGCCTTGGTGATGGCGATGGTCTTGGTCAGCACCGGCCGCGCCGCCAGCAGCAGGATCATCGGCGCCAGATAGATCGGCAGGAAGTCGAAGCCGCTGGCCGACGCCCGCCCGACCGAGCCGTAGAAGCTCCAGCTGGTGTTGTAGATGCACAGGGTCAGCGCATAGAGGATGCCGGCCGACCGTGGCGATGCCGACAGCAGCGCGCCCCCGGCGGTGCGCCGGTCGCCCCACCAGGCGATGGCGAACAGCACCCCCAGATAGGCCGCCGAAACGGCCAGCACCAGCCAACTCTGCACGACCGACGGACCTCTCCGGGTGGGGGGGACTCTCCCTCTCCCGGGACGGGAGAGGGCATTCAAGGGACCCTATCGCACTGCTCCGGGTGCCAACAACGGGTGGGCTCGGCATTGTTCAAGAACTGTGCAGGGATGAACGAAGGTAGGGGGCGCATATGGTTGTGATGGCGAACTATCCTGCGCTTGCAGGACGCAGCCGTCCCGGTCGCCGCTGGTGTGACGGCCGGCGTTCCTGCCCGGCCCCGGACCTTCGCAAGGAGGGTCGGGAGCCGCCGAAGCGGCCGTTCCCGTCTCCTCCCTCGGACGGGGCGGCCGCTTCAGCCCCTGCCGCGCGGACTTGGAAAGAGTGGGACAAACGGGGGCCTGTCGGTTTACTGCGTCGTCATCGCTGGGAAAGCGTCGCGAACGGCCCAATCTATGGCAAGATGGTCCATCGCGAAGGAGACCGGCCGTCGGCGCCGGGTCCGTTGCGTGGCCTGAAACGGAAGACGGACGCCCAAGAGAATGCTGATCGACGCCTATTTGGGGTTCCGGGTCGGGGACGTGGTCCTGGACCGTGCGGAGCTTGCCGCCGGCACCGCCACCATCAAGGAAATCCACGTCGTTCCCTGTGACTGGGCGCATGGCCTGACCGGCATCGCCGTGATGGAGAATGGCGCCGAGCGCTTCATCGTCCAGTTGAAGAAGGTCCGCCCGACCGAGGAAGAGGTCGAGAGCGAAAGCAATGTCCGCCCCCTGCGCCACCGCGCGCGCTGAAATCCCTTTCGGAACCGGTGTCGAACACGGCAAGGCCCGCCGCCCCGGATCGGAGCGGCGGGCCTTTGGTTTCCTGGCGGTTTTCTGGCGGGGATGATGCCGGCCGGCCCGTCAGTGACGAAGCTGGACGCGCCCGCCGTTCATGCGCGCATCATCGACGCGGGCGATGGCGGGAAGGCCGCGCAGGAAGGCGGCGCCGGTGTCGGTCGCCTCGAACAGGACATGGCCCTGGCGGTCCTGGCCGCGGAACCGGGCCTCGGTCGCCATGCCGGCATTGCGGACGGCGGCCGACAGGTCGGACACGGCCTTCCAGATGCGGGCACGGTGTTCGGCGGCGCTGGAACAGCCGGTCGCATCCGCGACGGCCAGCGTTACGGTAAAGGAATGAAGCTCGATCGCCATGGTGGCACCACGGAACTTGGAGTGCGGGAGTGAAAAACCCGGATCGTTCCGGCCATCGGCCGGATACGGCGCCGGCCCTTGGGATCGAGAAACTCAGTCGTAACGGGGAAGCTTCGACAGGACGATGTCGCTGATGAGGCCGCGGAGCTGGCTGACCGGGAGCTGTTCGACCGGAATGCAGACGGCGCGGGCGTAGGTCTCGCAAACGTGCCAGGCGTGGTCGGGTTCGACCAGGATGTGCCGGGCGAGATCGTGGTCGTCGGCGTTCGCCCTGCCGGGGAGCGCCTTTTCACAGGCCAGAACGGTTTGCACCATGTCGCTGGCCAGACTGTGCAGATTCATGGATGGCACCTTCCCATGTTCGGGAATTCGTTGGGATCACGAACAGATTAGACCTTCGGGTCGGTTTCCACAATGGCGCCTATGACGTTCGGCTGTGACAATTCGACGATTGTTCCAAACCGAGCACTTTGGCGATGACACCGCGGACCGGCCGATACCGGCACCAACATAGGTCGTGTCGAATTATTCCGCCCGTGACCGTTTCGCGGGTCTGACGCGGCAAAATCCGGACGGCCCCTTGCCATTGCGCTCTTGCGCCGGGCCGGAATTTGGCCATGGGCATGGTTTTGCGGCCGGCGCGCGCAACAGCATTGCGCAGGCTTCCCGGCTGTGGATTGATGATCGGGTTCCTGCCCCACCGGAGACCCGATCGATGTCCGCCGACCTGTGGCTCGCCTTCGCCGCCGCCTCCGCCATCATGCTGATGATTCCGGGACCGACCGTGCTGATCGTCGTCTCCTATGCGCTGGGGCATGGGCGGAAATCGGCGATGGCGACGGTGGCCGGGGTGGCGCTGGGCGACTTCACGGCGATGACCGCCTCCATGCTGGGGCTGGGGGTGCTGCTGTCGACCTCGGCGGCGCTGTTCACCGGGCTGAAATGGGCGGGTGCCGCCTATCTGGTCTATCTCGGCCTCAAGCTGTGGCGGGCACCGGTCAGGGGGGCGGAGGCGGTGGCCGACGGGTCGGCAGGGGAGCAGGCAGGGGAGCAGGCAGTGCGGCCCTGGCGGATGATGCTGCACACCTATGCCGTCACCGCGCTGAACCCCAAGAGCATCGTCTTCTTCGTCGCCTTCCTGCCGCAGTTCCTCGACTCCGGCCGGCCGCTGGCCGGGCAGATGGTGGTGATGGAGGCGACCTTCCTGGTGCTGGCGACGCTGAACGCCGCCGGCTATGCCCTGCTGGCCTCGGCGGCGCGGCGCGCGGTGCGGACGCCGTCGGTGCAGCGGGCGGTCAACCGGGTCGGCGGGTCGCTGCTGATGGGGGCCGGGCTGCTGACCGTGGCATGGAAGCGGACCGCCTGATCCGGCGGGTGGCGGCAGCGATGCCGCCCGGATCCGGGTCTGGCGCCGGTTTGTTGACAAATCATCATAACTTCACAGAAAATTGTCTGGAAGTCAGGGAATGCACGCGCCGGCAGTTTGCCTGAAGCCGGCCGAAGCGCATTGAACCGCGGGGACGGCAATGGCCGACGGGGGCAAAAGGAACGGCATGACAGAGAACGCCCCTCGGAAGGCCGTGGGCGAGACTGCGGGCGGGATTGGGGGCGACATCCTGGAATTCGCCGCCGAGGCGGAGCAGTCCGACGGCGGGCGGCGCAACCCGCCCTGGCTGATCCTGATCGTCGATGACGACCACGAGGTCCACGCCATCACCCGCGTCGTGCTGGGCGAAATGACCTTCGAGGAGCGGCCGGTCCGCTTCCTGTCCGCCTACACCGCACGGCAGGCTCGGTCGCTGCTGGCCGAGCATCCGGACATCGCCGCCATCCTGCTGGATGTGGTGATGGAGACCGACGACGCCGGTCTGAAGCTGGTCCGCCACATCCGCGACGAGATCGGCAACCGGCAGGTCCGCATCATCCTGCGCACCGGCCAGCCGGGACAGGCGCCGGAACGGCAGGTGATCGCCGCCTACGACATCAACGACTACAAGGCGAAGAGCGAACTGACGGCGCAGAAGCTCTACACCGCCGCGGTCGCGGCCCTGCGCTCGTACCAGCACATCGCCACCATCGAGCGCGGACGGCAGGGGTTGGAGCGGGTGATGGAGGCGGCCGACCATCTGGCCGGGCTGCGCTCGCGCCCGCAATTCCTGGCAGGTCTGGTCGGCCGGGCGGCGGCGTTGGTGGCCGAGGCGCGGTCCGCCCTGCTGTGCGGGGTGGGCGAGGATGGCGGGCTGACGATCCTGGCGGAGGCCGGGCTGCCGCCAGATCTGCCGCCGGCGGCGATCGCCGACATTCTGCCGGCGGCGGCGGCGGCCGACCTGATGGCGGCGCTGGGCGACGGACGGGCACGCTGGGGAAGCCGGCACGGGGTCACGGTGCTGCGCGGGCGGGACAGCGTGCGGCTGGCGCTCTGCCTGCTGGGCGGCCCCTTTGCCGAGGGCGACCGGCCGCTGGTGGAGCTGCTCTGCGCCAAGGCGGCGGTCGGGCTGGACAATCTGCGGCTCTACGAACGGCTGAACCAGGCGCAGGTCGCCACCGTCCATGCGCTGGGCAAGCTGGCCGAATACAAGGACGAGGTCACCGGCGACCATGTGAGGCGGCTGGGCCGCTGGGCCACCGCCATTGCCTGCGAACTCCATGCCCGCAACGCCTTCCCCGCCGAGCTGGACGACTGGTTCTGCGACACCATCGGGCTGGCCAGCGTGCTGCACGACGTCGGCAAGGTCGGCATCCCCGACGCCATCCTGCGCAAGCCCGGCAGGCTGGACGACGCGGAAATGACGGTGATGCGCGAGCATGCCGCCATCGGCGGCAGCATCCTGCGCGACGCTTCCGGCGGCGACCGGCACGGCTACCTGTCGATGGGCGCCGAGATCGCCGAGAGTCACCACGAGAAGTTCGACGGCAGCGGCTATCCGCGGGGACTGTCCGGCGACGCCATCCCGCTGTCCGGCCGCATCGTCGCCGTCGCCGACGTGTTCGACGCGCTGCTGCACCGCCGCCCCTACAAGAAGGCGTGGGACATCGCCGAAGTGCTGGATCTGCTGCGCGCCGAAGCCGGCAGCCATTTCGACCCTCGTGTGGTCGATGCCTTCCTGGCTGTGCTGGAACGCGACGGGGCGGGGGGGTAGGTCCCCCGCCACCAGTCGCGAACGCGATCCTCAGACGCCCAGCACGTCGCGCATGCTGTAGAGGCCCGGCGTCTTGTCCTGTGCCCACAGGGCGGCGCGGACGGCGCCCTTGGCGTAGATCCCGCGGCCGGACGCCTTGTGGGTCAGCTCGACCCGCTCGCCCTCGCTGGCGAAGATCACGGTGTGGTCGCCGATGACATCGCCGCCGCGCAGCGTGGCGAAGCCGATCTCACCGCGCGGGCGGGCACCGGTGTGGCCGTCGCGCACCTTCTGCCAGACATCCTCAAGCGCCACCCCGCGCCCGGCCGCCGCGGCGCGGCCGAGGCCGAGCGCCGTGCCCGACGGTGCATCCACCTTGCGGCGGTGGTGCATCTCCAGAATGTCGATGTCGTAGTCCTCGTCCAGCGCGTGGGCGACCTGCTCCACCAGCGCCAGCAGCAGGTTGACGCCCAGCGACATGTTGGGAGACTGGACGATGGCGGTGTGGGTGGCCGCGGTGGCGATGGCCGCCTGCTGCGACGGGTTCAGGCCGGTTGTGCCGACGACCAGCACGGTTTCCGACTGGGCGGCGAGTGCGGCGTGCCGCTCCGTCGATTCCGGGCTGGTGAAGTCGATCACCGCGTCGGCCTCGGCGAACAGCGCGACCGGGTCGTCGATGGCGGTCACGCCCAGCGGCTCCAGCCCGGCCAGCACACCCAGATCCTTGCCCAGCGCCGGCCCGCCCAGCCGCTCGGTCCCGCCGGCCAGCGTGCAGCCCGCGGTCGCCGCGATCTCGCGCACCAGCATCTGGCCCATGCGCCCCGCGCACCCGACGACACCGATCTTCATGACGCCCATCCTCTGTTCAGCTCTTCCGGCCGGAGTTTCCCGCCCTCCCAGCGGTTTAGCACAGGCCCGGCCGTGGCTTAAGCGCCAAGGCAGCCGCGCAGCGATGCGGCGAGGTTGCGCAGCAGGGTGGGGTAGAGCGCCTCGCCCTCCGGCAGGTCGGCGCCCTCGGGATCGAGCACGCCGGTCTTCGCCTTGGTGCCTTCCACCACCGTGCGGACCAGCGTCGGCTCGAACTGCGGCTCGGCGAAGACGCAGGCGGCGTTCAGCCCGGCGATCTTGGCACGGATGGCGGACAGCCGCTTGGCCGATGGGCGGCGGTCCGGGCTGACGGTGATGGAGCCGACCGCCGACAGGTCGTAGCGCGCCTCGAAATACTGGTAGGCGTCGTGGAAGACGACGAAGGGCTTGTCCTTCAGCGGCGCCAGCGCGGCCTTCAGCTCCGCATCCAGCGCGTCGATGGCCTGGAGCGTGCGGTCGGCATTGGTACGGTAGGCTTCCGCATCCGCCGGGTCCGTCGCGGCCAGGGCGTCGGCCGTCGCGGCGACGATGGCACGGGCGTTGGC
>NZ_BADK01000630.1 GCF_000333595.1 Azospirillum sp. B506 | reverse complement strand
GGCATGATGAGGAGGATCCCACCGCATAGCCAGATAGCGGCGGTTGGTCCGCAGCGTGCGATAGGACTCCGCCAGGACCCCCGGGCGCAGGCTGGTGCGCCGCGTCTCGGGATGGGTTTCCGGCAGGCTGGCGAGCGCCAGCATCGCCACCACGCCGAAGGCCGCCTGTGCCCCGAAGATCCAGCGCCAGTTCGCCCACACCAGGATCTGGCCGCCGATCAGCGGCGCGATGATCGGGGCGGCGCCCATCACCAGCATCATCATCGACAGGACGCTCGCCGCGCGGTCACGCTGGAACACGTCGCGGATCATGGCGCGGACCAGCACCGGACCGGCACAGGCGCCCACCGCCTGCACGAAGCGCCAGGCCGCCAGATGGCCGACATCGACGGTCAGCGAACATCCGACGCAACCGACCGCATAGAGCAGGATGCCGGTCGCCACCGGGATCCGCCGCCCGAACCGGTCGCTCAACGCGCCCCACAGCAGCTGCCCGACGCCGAAGCCCAGGAAAAAGGCCGACAAGGTCCATTGCACCTGATCCTGCGCCGCATGCAGGTCCCGGCCGATCGCCGGCATGCCGGGCAGATACATGTCGGTGCCCATCGGCCCGAACGACATCAGCACACCCAGCGCTGCGATGAAGAAGGGACTTTCGGCGGGCGAACGGGAACGGACGGCGGCAAGACGCGCGAGCATCAGGAGATCCGGGTATGAAGGATTGGGGAGTCGGCCGGACGGAGTCCGCAGCTTTTAAGCTGATCCGTCATCGGGCTGACGCAAAGTCCTGTCTCGGCATGGCAGCCTTGAGAGAACCGCGACGGAATGACGCCGCGACAATCCGCGCTTCGATCGATTCTCCGCAGCCCGGACATGACAAAATTCTGGTTGGGACCGCCGGTCCGTGGCTAAATTCGAAGAGGAACTCAGGCTTTCCCCCAGTCAGAGGCAGCGCCAATGCCCCACCCCACCCGCCGGTCGGTCCTGTCCTTCGCCGCCGCCGGAACAGCGCTGGTTCTGCCGCTGGCGCTGCTGCCGCAACAGCCGCAGGCGGCAACCACCCGGCCCGGCCTGGTCCCCGGCCTGGTCTATGCCGCCGGGCAGAAATTCGACAAGAGCTTCAACGAGGGCGCCTTCACCGGAGCGGAGCGGTTCAGGACGGCCACCGGCATTGCGGTCAGCGAGTATCTGCCCGCCACCCCGGCGCAGTTCGACCAGGGAGCCGCGGCACTGCTGCGACGCGGGGTGACCGATCTGGTCGCCATCGGCTTTTACTATGCGACGCCGATCGCCCGGTTGGCCCCGGCGCATCCGGCGGTGCGCTTCACCCTGATCGATGCGGTGGCCGAAGGGCCGAACATCCGTTGCGTCACCTTCAAGGAGCAGGAGGGTTCCTTCCTGGTCGGCGTTCTGGCGGCGCTGGCATCGAAAAGCGGGACCGTCGCCTTCATCGGCGCGCTGGACATCCCCTTGATCCGCAAATTCATCGCCGGCTTCGAGCAGGGCGCCCGTCATGCCCGTGGCGACATCAAGGTGCTGGTGAATTTCGTCGGCACCACGCCCGCCGCCTTCAACGATCCCGCCACCGGCGCGGAGGTGGCGCGCAGCCAGTTCCAGCGCGGTGCCGACGTGGTGTTCGCCGGAGCGGGCGTTTCGAATTTCGGCATCTTCGCCGCGGCGAGCGAGGCGCGGCGGCTGGCCATCGGTGTCGACAGCAACCAGAACTATCTCTATCCCGGCTCGATCCTCACTTCGATGCTGAAGCGGGTCGATCTGGCGGTGGAATCCAGTTTGGAGGCGGCGCGCCAGGGCAAATGGACCGCCGGCACGGTGGCTCTCGGGCTTGCCGAGGGTGCGGTCGATTACGCGCTGGACGAAAACAACCGGGATCTCGTGACGGCCGCGATGCTTCAGGCGGTGGAGACCGCCCGCCGGGACATCGTTGCCGGCCGCATCCCGGTGACGGACGGAAGCTGAAGCTGATCCTTTTTCAAGCCGGCGCCTCGACCGGTTGCCAGCCGCGGGCGGCGGAGAGGTCGGCGCCCTTCAGCGTGGCGAAGCTGGTCTTGATCGCTGTCAGGTCGGTGCCGCGCAGAACCACACCGGCAAGGCTGGCGTCGCGCAGGTCGGCACCGTTCAACCGCGCCTTGGCGAAACTGGTCGGCCACAGCCGGCTGCCGTCGCCGCTGAGGTCGACCTTGCGGAATTTGGCCCTCCACAGCTTGGCGCCGGCCAGATTGGCGCCTTCGAGATTGCAGCCGGACAGGTCGGCACTGGTGAAGTCGGCATCGCGCAGGTCGCTGTAGGACAGATCGGCCATCATCAGCTTGGCGCCGGAGAAATCCGCCCCGCGCAGCCCGCAGAACCGCATGACCGCCCCGCACAGCAATTGGTTGGCGAAATTGTAGCCGCGCAGGTCGATCCGTTGCAGTTGGATGCGCTCGCCGCCCTTGCCCAGCTTGTCGACCCAGATCTGGTGTTCGGCGATCAGCTCGCTCATCCGGGCGGCGGTCGTGGTCAGGCCGGTGCCGTCGACGTCGACGCCATGCCGCTCCAGCGCGGTGCGCAGTTCCTCGTTCAGCCGGGCGCCGCACATCAGCACACCGTCCAGCGTGGTCTTGCGCATCATCGCCCCGGTCAGGTCCGCCCCGATCAGGATGGCGCCGCTGAGGTCGCTGCCGCTGAGGTCGGCGCCGGACAGGTCGCTGCCGCTGAAATCGCACTGCGCCATCCGGCAATCCGTCAGCACCGCCTGGGACAGGCTGCAGCCGACGAAGGTGGTGGTGCCGTCCGTGTTGCCGGCAGCCCGGAACTCGCCACTGTCCAGCACCATGCCGCGGCGAAGGTCGGCGCCCTGGAGGTTGGCGTTCTGCAGCCTGGCACCATCCACCCTGGCGCCGCGCAGGTCGGCGCCCTGCAACTGCGCCCCGGTCAGGTCGGCCTTCGACAGGTCGGCACCATAGAGGTCCGCCTTGGACAGCAGCGTGCCGGCCAGGCGCGCCCGGGTCAGGCTGGCCCCGGTCAGCTTGGCGCCCGACAGGTTCACGCGGTTGAGACCGAGCCCGGTCAGATCGTAGAAGCTGAGATTGGCACGCCGCCCCTGCCCCGCCGGGTCGCGCAGCAGCCATTGCTGGTGCCGCACCAGCGCATCGCGGACCGCCCGAAGGTAGCGTTCATCCATCATGCGGCGCGTCTCGCCCCGGCATTGCCGTCCCGGACACGCTGCCCGGGACTGTTGGCCTCGGGAATGTTAGCGAAACCGGTGCAATTCCGGAAGGTATCAGCCTTCGAACCTTCGCCGGATCCGCAAGATTCTTTTGTGGCGGTGGCGCTTCCGCTCCGATATGGGCCGGCCCGCCGGTCACGACCGCGTGATCGCTGCGCCGCCCGGCTTGGGTGGGAAGAATGGCGCACCAATATAGGAGGCTCAGGACACCGACCATCAGCATGGGAGACCGACGGCATGCCCGAATCGGACAAGAGTGAACAGGACTGGAAGCGGGACCTGTCGCCCAACCAGTTCAAGGTGCTGCGCGAGCACGCCACCGAATATCCCGGAACCAGCCCGCTGAACGACGAGAAGCGGCAGGGCGTCTACCGGTGTGCCGGCTGCGGCCAGCCGCTCTATGCCAGCGGCACGAAATACGAGAGCGGGTCGGGCTGGCCCAGCTTCTGGGAAGCGCTGCCGGGTGCGGTCGAGACTTCCACCGACCACAAGCTGGCCTATCCGCGCACGGAGGTTCACTGTGCCTCCTGCAAAGGGCATCTCGGCCATGTCTTCGACGATGGGCCGCAGCCGACAGGCAAACGCTATTGCATGAACGGCATCGCCATGAGCTTTGAGCCAGGCGGAAAGTCCGACTGACCAGCAAAACTATGACTGGTCGCCGGCTTTCCTTTGCGCAGTCGGCGTCCGGTCATAAACCCTCCTCAAAAAGGCGGGTTTACCCCTAATCGAGCTAAAAATGACACCCCCGGCACGGAGCGCAATGGTATGATCCGCGTCGTGTGACGGGTCGTCGCGAGGGCATCGCCGCCCTCCGCCGACCATGGCACCATGCGTCGTTGAACAGGGGCAGCCATTCGGCGCGGCTGGCGGAGGGTGAATGGTCATTTCGGCCGAATTCCTGGGGATGCTGCTTCTGATCGCCAGCGCCGCCGCGCTCGGATTGTCCATCGTCGTCGATGTCGGCCGTGTCAGCGCGGAAAAGACCCGCGAAGCGATGAACCTGCGCCTGTACGACAAAAAGCGGGCCGCGCTCGCCGAATGGCGGCAGAAGACCGAGCGAAAGCGCGTCGACCTGACCACCCTGCAGGCCCGCATGACCGAGTTCAACGGGCGGCGTCACAAGGCGCTGACCGAACTCAGGGCGCTGGAATTCTCCAAGATCGAGCTGATCCACGAGTTGGGCGACCAGGATGGCGACAGCGACGTCTTTTGGGCCCAGTTAGCTGTCGGGCCGAATTTCAACGAACTGGACCGCAAGGACATCGTCTTCTCCCGCCAGATCTGGGAGTACCGCAACGTCGCCCACATCACCGCCCCGTCCGCCGAACAGGCCCACGCGACGGTGCGGGCCAGCTTTTCCCAGCGCAACGGCCTGATCTGCTCGCCGGTGGTTCCGCTGGCGCTTGCCCCCGATCCCGAGGCCGAGGCTACGGCGGCATGACCGGGCGTGGTGCGATGGCCGGCGGCGCGATGACAAGCAGGATGATGGGGACGGCACCATGACCGGCATGATGTTGTATTTTGCGCTGGGCCTGATGGTGTTGACCGTTCTGTCCAACCGCTATTGGCGCCGCCAGTTGGTGGTGACTCGGATCGCCATGTCCAAGCTGAAGGAGAAGGTGGAGGACGTGACCAGGGAGGTGACCGACGTCGCGTCCGAATATGGCCAGCTGTCCCAGCACTTTGCGGACATGGAAAAACGCGTCCAGAAGGCGGAGATCGACATGCAGGCCGCCATTCTGGAATTGGATCAGAAGAAATCGGCCGCCCTGGAGCGCTATTTCGTCTTCGATCGGAACGAGCCCCGTCCCGGTCGCTTCTGGGAGGTTGCGGTCCGCTGCCAGCCCATCGGCATCAGCTTGGCCGAGCAGTTCGGATTTCGCGGCTGGACGGGGGTCCGCCGCTTCCTGCTGGTGGCGGACGGCGACCGCGAGGCGCGCGACCGGGTCGCCGCCCGCTACCCCCGCAAAGCCGGTTTCGAGATCATCGAGGTTGCCGGCTGCCGGCTGAACGGTCTGACCGTCAACCGCATTTCGGAACTCAGCACCTTCCGCAAGCCGGCCAAGCCGGAGGAGGAAGCGGCCGCCGCCGCCCGCCCGCAACGCCGTGCCCCGCCGCCGGAGTCCTGAAGGCCGGTCTGTCGGTCCAGGCGCCCCCTATAAAACCCATGCGGTCCGATCTAATCCACCGCCGCCTGGAACATGTATCCCATGCCGTGCACGGTGACGATCCGGGTCGGGTCGGCCGGGTCGGGTTCCACCACCCGGCGCAGGCGGCGCACCAGCCGGTCGATGGAGCGGTCGTAGGGCACCGAATCGCCACGCAACGTCAGGTCGAGCAGATCGTCCCGGCTGAGCACCCGCCCCGGATTCTCGACGAAGGCGGCAAGCAGTTCGAATTCGGCGGAGGTCAGGCGCGCATCCTCCCCGCCGGGGGCGCGCAGCCGCCGCTTGTCCAAATGCAGCTCCCACCCGTCAAAGCGCTTCACCCGCCCGCCTGCCGGCCGGGTAGGCTTCGCGATTCGGCGCAGCAGGCTGCGGGTGCGGGCCAGAATCTCTCGCGGCTCGAACGGCTTGGTGATGTAGTCGTCGGCCCCGAGCTCCAGCCCGATGAGCCGGTCCATCCGGTCGGACCGTCCGGTGATCAGGATGATGCCGATGTTGGAGATTGCCCGCAATTCGCGCGTCACCGCCAGACCGTCCTTGCCCGGCAGCCGGATGTCCAGCAGCAGCAGGTCGATCCGTCCGCGCGCCAGCAATGCCGAAAGCTGGTCGCCGTCCCGCGCCAGCATCACCCGGTAGCCTTCCCCTTCCAGGTAGGCCTTCAGGGTCTCGCGGGTGATGGGATCGTCGTCGACCACCGCGATGGTGTGCATTGTCCTCCGCACCGGACTGACACGGGTGGCCGATTGTCTGCCACGCCCCACACCGAAGCTATCGGTTCCGGCAACCGGACACAAGGACGGGCGTTACGGACCTGCCACCGCCATTTGCGGATTGTTCCAGTTGGCCGCCGCCATCGACCGGGACAATCGGCCGGACCTTGCCAGAGGTTCGGGACAATGCCACATTTGTCCCCATGACAAATTGGACCCCGAACCTGGAGGGCCGCCCCGGCCCGCTTTACCGCGTCATCGCCGATGCGCTGGCCGACGACATCGCCGGCGGTGTGCTGCCGACCGGCACCCGGCTGCCGACGCACCGCGACCTCGCCTTCCGCCTGGGCGTGACGGTGGGAACGGTGACGCGCGCCTATACCGAAGCGGAAAAGCGCGGACTGATCGGCGGCGAGGTCGGACGCGGCACCTTCGTCCAGGGACAGCGCCCGCCGGCCCCCCCCCTGCCGCTCAACTGGCCTCCATCCGGAGAGAACCCGGCGGGTCCTGCCATCGTCAACATGACCACCATCCACCCCGAACACGCGGTGGCGGTGCAGAGCTTCGGCCAGACGCTGACCGCCATCGCGGCATCGGGACATGCAGCGACACTGATCGGCTATGGCCCGCATGCCGGGCTGCCCGCGCATCGCAGCGCCGCCGCCGCCTGGCTGGAGCGCCAGCACCGGGTGGAAACGACGGCCGATTCGGTGCTGCTGACCACCGGGGCGCAGAATGCGCTGGCGGTGGCGATGGCGGCCGTCGCCCGTCCCGGCGACGTCATCCTGGCCGAACGGATGACCAACATCGGCACCAAGGCGCTGGCGGCCACCCAGGGATATCATCTGGAAGGCGTCGCCATCGACGAACATGGGCTTGTGCCCGACGCCTTCGACAGCGCCTGCCGCCGGCTGGGGCCGAAGGCGGCCTATCTGGTGCCGACCCTGCAGAACCCGACGGCGGTCGTCATGCCCGCCGCCCGCCGCCGCGAGATTGTGGAGATCGCCCGGCGCTATGGCGTCATCCTGATCGAGGACGACGTGTTCGGCTTCATGGTGCCGGATGCCATCCCGATACAGACCATGGCGCCCGACATCACCCTGTACGTGTCCAGCGTGTCGAAAAGTCTCGCCGCCGGGCTGCGGCTGGGCTTCGTCGTCGCCCCGCCCGAGCTGCGGTCGCGCGTCGAAACGTCCATCCGTGCCCTGCAATACTCCGCTCCCGCCCTGCCGGCGGAGGTTGTCGCCCGCTGGATTCAGGACGGAACCGCCGACCGCATCGTCGCCACCCAGCGGGAGGAGGATCTCGCCCGCCAGAAGCTCGCGCGCTCGATCCTGCCCACCGAGACGGTCTGCGGCCATCCGGCAGCCCAGCATCTTTGGCTGGTGCTGCCAGAACCCTGGCGGCGGGAGGATTTCGTCGGCGAGGCCCGCCGCCGCGGGGTGATCGTCACCGGCGCTGACGCCTTCGCGGTGGGCCGCGCCAGTGCCCCCCACGCGGTGCGCGTGGGGCTGTGCATGCCCCGCAGCCGCGACGATGCCGCCCGCGGCCTGCGCGCCCTTGCCGATGCGCTCGACGCGCCGGCGGCGGCCATGCTCTCCATCATATAGGACGGGGGGAGATCCCCCGCCGCCGGTTTCTCTTCCTCCACCACAAGCCATCCCTCCCGCATGGCAGCCCCGCCGCAGGGGTTCCACCCGAAACGCCGTAACAGGCGTCACGGAACGCCGTTGCGGGAGGATGCAGGATCATGAGGGCAGAGACTTGGCGGGTCGGCGGCATCGTGCTGGCGGCGGGCATCGTTCTGGGAACGGCGCCGGCCGGAGCGATGACCCTGCAGGAGGCGCTTGCGCATGCCCAGGCGACCAACCCGACCCTCGCCGCCGAGCAGGCCCATCTGCGCGCGATCGACGAGCAGATTCCACAGGCGATGTCGGGCTACAAGCCGACGGTGACCGCGACCCTGGGCATCAGCCGCGACATGGCCAACACGCGCTATCAGGGCGGCGGCGGTGAACGGACGGAGACCAACGCGAAGAGCGCGTCGGTCTCCGCCAGCCAACCCCTGTACGATGCCACCGTCGCCCCCGCCGTGCGCCGGGCCGAGCGGCTGGTGGAGGCGGAGCGCGCCACCCTGCTGGCGACCGGGCAGACCGTGCTGCTCAACGCCGCCACGGCCTATCTGGACGTGGTCAAGGACCAGGAGCTGGTGGCGCTGAACGCTGCCAACGAGAAACTCCTTCAACGGCAGCTCAAGGCGGCTCAGGATCGCGCGCGCGCCGGCGAATACACGCGCACCGACGTTGCCCAGGCCGATTCCCGCCTCGCCCAGGCCGTCGCCTCGCGGCTTGCCGCCGAAGGCACGCTGGAAAACGCCCGCGCCACCTTTGAACGGCTGGTCGGCACGGCGCCGGGCACACTGGCCGCGCCCAAGCCGTCCTTCCATCTGCCCCGGTCGATCGAGGAGGCGACGGCGCTCGCCCGGGCCAACAACCCGTCGGTTCTCAGTGCCGCCTATGGCGAAGACGCCCAACGCCACCGCATCGACCAGCAGTTCGGCCAGATGCTGCCGACGGCCAGCCTGTCGGCCAGCGGGTCGCGGACCTGGGATCCGGGGGTCGACAGCGGCGTCGACTACACCCGGACCGACAGCCTGACCGCCCGGGTGCAGGTGACCGCCCCGTTGTATCAGGCCGGCCTTCCGGACTCCCAGGTGCGCGAGGCCAAGCAGACCGCGCAACAATACCGGCTGCAGGCCCACGACCTGGGCGACCAGAGCGTGGAGAGCGCCGTCACCGCCTGGACCGCGCTGGAAACGGCGAAAGCGAACATCCAATCCTACCGTGACCAGATCAAGGCGGCCCAGACCGCGCTGGAGGGTCTGCGGGAGGAGGCGAAGGTGGGAAGCCGGACCCTGCTGGACGTGCTGGACCAGGAACAGGAGCTGCTGAACAGCCGGGTCAATCTGGTGACGGCCCAGCACGACGAAACCGTCGCGGCCTTCCAGCTGCTGGCCGCCTGCGGACAGCTGTCGCCGGAACAGCTGGGCTTGTCCAAGGACGGGCATTGAACGCCGGACCGGACGGACCCGTCTGGGCAAATCCTGCCGCCCGACCGGTCCAAACCTGCCGCCCGGCAGCAAGGGTCCCGCTGTAAACCCTTGCCAATCAATGGATTGGCTCTGGCCCGCATTCTGCAAATCCCTCGATCGTCATTCCGTAACGGGAATGCGCAACGAGGGGAGCGCACACCATGGTCAGCCTGTCCAGTTACGCCGATGTCGGCAGCATGGCCCAGAGCCTGCAGCAGTCGATCGACGCCGCGGTCAAGCGCGTGCAGCAGCAGGCGGCGGGCACTGGCGGCGCGACCGGCAAGGTGCAGGAGTATGAGCAGAACGTCGCCAAATCGGCGATGAACACCGCCCCCTTCGCGACGAACATCGGTACTCTGGTGAAGGACACCAGCCGGCTGAACGTCTTCAGTTCGCTGGCTTCCAACGATCCCGCCGATTTCTACAAGTTCAACGTCACCACCTCCGGCCCGGCGACGCTGGGCACGGTCGGCGATGCCGGCGTCCGGCTGCAGCTGATGGACCGCGGCGGCAAGATCATCGCCGACAGCAACAAGGATGCCGGCGCCACCTACGACGCCTTCCAGAAGCTGAAGTCGGGCCAGCTGACCCTGGACAAGGGCGACTACACCCTGCGTGTCGCCCGCGACAAGGACGTGCCGGTCAAGGATGCCAAGAGTTATGGCGTCCAGCTGCGCATGGGCAACTACAGCAAGGACTACGACACCATCGCCAAGCAGCCGGCCAAGGGCGACAACCCCTTCGGCGGCAACACCAAGCTGCAGGGTCTGGCCTCGATCCTGGGGGCCGGCAACGGCTCATCCAATCCCGCCTCGATCATGCTGGGTGGGTCCGGCAGCTATGGCGGGCGCGGGTCGCTGGTGAACGCCCTGCTGTAATGGCGCGTCGTCCCACCGTCACCCCGTCAGACCAGCCGATC
Organism: Azospirillum sp. B506; assembly: GCF_000333595.1. GTDB lineage: Bacteria > Pseudomonadota > Alphaproteobacteria > Azospirillales > Azospirillaceae > Azospirillum. The sequence continues at coordinate 8,920 of NZ_BADK01000630.1, read as the reverse complement.
GCGCCCTGATTCCTTCACCAGCAGGACAGCCTGGGTGCGGCTGCCGACGCCCAGCGCCTTCAGGACGCCAGTGACGTGGGTCTTCACGGTGGACAGGTTCAGCCCCAACCGCTCGCCGATCTCCTGGTTGGACAGGCCCTGGGCCAGCAGGTCCAGAACCTCCAGCTGCCGCCGGGTCAGCCCGTCGAAGATGCCCGGCGCCGCGCTGCGGGCGGTCGCAACCGCCGCCGGCGCCCCTGGCATGCCCAGCACCGGCGGCACGTAAGACCCGCCGGCCATCACCAGCCGCAGGATGTTCACCACCAGGACATCGTCGGTCGATTTCGGAATGAAGGCACGGACACCGCGCGACAGCACCGCCCGCATTTCGTCCGGCGATTCGATCATCGAGAAGATGGCGACCGGGACGGGCGCCACGCGCTTGACCAGCGTCTCGACATCGTCGAGCCCGCCCAGGCCGGGCATGCGCAAATCCATCACGATCAGGTCGAACGCGGCTCCTCCACCTTGCATCGCGGTATCGAGGATGGCGTTCAATTGGCTGAAGCTGGTGGCGGCCACCACGGTGGCTTGGTCGTCCAGTTCACCCACCAGATGGGTCAAGCCGCTGCGGACGATGGAATGATCGTCGGCGATCAGAACCTGCATGTAACGTCTCGGACAGAAAATGCCTGGGGTACCGCACCGTCATACGCTGACGCAACGGTCCGCGCTACCTCCTTCGCACGTCCGGCTTCCCGGTCCCGCCATCGGAACGACGGAACTGCCTGCAGGCGTCCGCGGGGGGAGAGGCGCCACCCCTCCCCTTCCATCATTCGGAAGAAGGCGATCAGGAGATCTTGATCATGATCTGTGCACGGCGGTTCGACGGTTCACGCACGTTCGGGCCGGTCGGAACCATCAGCTGGTTCTCGCCCACGCCTTCGATGGTGATGATGTTGGCCGGCGTGCCATGCCGGACCAGCGCCTGACGCACCGCCTCGGCACGGCGGAGCGAGAGCTTCTGGTTGTAGGACGGTGCGCCGGAAGTGTCGGTGTGACCGATCACCTGGATGCGGACAGCCCTGGCCCGGCTGGCGCCGTCGGCGGCATCGCCGATGATCTTGTCGGAATTCGGTGTGATGACCGCCTTGTCCCAATCGAAGAACACCTGGTATTCGCTCTGCGGCTGGGCGGCCATTGGCGGCGCGGCCGGGGCTGGGGCGGCGATCGGCGTCGCCCGCTCCGGCCCGCCGAAGGTGTAGCGCAGGCCGGCCAGGATGGTATGGTTGCGGTACTCGCCCTTCGAGGTCACCGGCCCCAGCTCGAATTCCGGGTCGACAGTGGCGAAATAGCGATAGTCCAGCGTCAGCGCGACAGTGTCGTTGATCGCATAGGATGCGCCGACGATGCCCTGATAGGCGAAGACCCAGTCACGGTCGCTGGCGCCGTTCAGCGACTGCTTGACGCCGGCAACACCGGCACCGGCACCGATATAGGGTGTGACCGGCAGGCCGATGTTGATGTCGTACAGCAGGTTGCCCATGAAGGCGACCGAGCTCGTCCTGCCGCCCAGGTTGTTCAGGGCGGGGGTGGCGCTGCTGGTGCTGTCGACGCCGTTGCGCCACCGCCAGGCGGCCTCCAGCTCGGCACGCAGGCCCATTGCGGAGGCATAACCGACCGACAGGTCGCCGATGCCGCCGATCTTGAACTTCTCCTTCAAGCCCAGTCCGGACGCCGGATAGCTGCTGAGGTCGGCATCCTCGGTCCAGTTCACGCCGGCCCCCGCGCCGACATAGAAGCCTTCCGTGCCGGCAAGGGCGGCGGTCGGGACGGCCAGCGAAGGAAGGGCGACGGTCAGCGCCGTGCCCAGCAAAATCCCACGCATCGTCATGTTCTTGTTCCCATCGTTGACGGCGTTGGCGGATCGGGACATCCCGGCCTGCGGCGAAATTCGTGACAGAACGGGCTCCGGCCCCGACAATGGATACGGACTTGCGGCTTCCAATCCTGCTGCCGCACGCCCATTTTCCCTGTTGCAGATTTGCCTCATCGGCTCTACGGGCGTTTTCCCGCACGATAACAATGGCTTGGACAGACACTGCGATGCACGCTACCCCGGACGGCTCGGTCACCTACCCCCTCTGCACCACCCCGGCCAACGGCGGTTGGCAGGAGGTGGCGCCCGGCGTGCTGTGGATCCGGCTGTCCCTGCCCTTCCAGCTCGACCACATCAATGTCTGGGCACTGGACGGCGGAGCGGCCGGCTGGACGCTGGTGGATTGCGGGCTGGGCGATGCGCGCAGTCTTGCGGTGTGGGATGGCCTGCTGCGCGACGCGCTGGGCGGGCGCCCGGTGGAGCGGGTGGTGGTCACCCATTTTCATCCCGACCATATCGGCGCCGCCGCCTGGCTGGTGGAGCGGACCGGTGCCGATTTCGCGACCTCGCTGACCGAATGGCTGTTCGCCCGCACCCTGTCGGCCGGCACCGACCCGGCCACCGATGCGGTGGTCGAGCGCTTCTACCGCCGCTGCGGGCTGGAAGAGGAGGCGCTGGCGTCGCTGCTCGCGCGAAAAGGGGCCTACAGCCGCGGCGTGCCGACGGTGCAGACGACGCTCAGCCGGCTGCGGCCCGGCGACCGGCTGCCGGTGGGCGACAGCCACTGGGTCGTGATCGGCGGCAGCGGCCACACGGCGGAGCCGGTCAGCCTCCATCGCCCGGCCGACGGCAGCGGACCGGACCTGCTGATCTCCGGCGACCAGATCCTGCCGCGGATCAGCCCGAACATCAGCGTCTGGCCCTCAGAGCCCGACGCCGATCCGCTCGCGGATTTTCTGGCCAGTTTGGACGGGTGGAGCGTCCTGCCGGCCGACACGCTGGTTCTGCCCTCGCACGGGCGTCCCTTCCACGGGCTGCACCGGCGGGCCGGAGAACTTGTCCGGCACCACGACGAACGGTTGACCGAGATCGAGTCGCTGTGCACGTCCCCCCAGACCGCCGCCGCGGTGACGCGGGCGTTGTTCCCGCGCCCGCTCGACCCGCAGCAGATGCTTTTCGCCGTGGGCGAGGCGGTGGCGCACCTCAACCATCTGCTCCGCAAAGGACGGCTGGAGCGGATCGCCGGGCAGGCGGGGCAACAGCCCGCCGACCTCTATCGCCGACCCAACGCCATGACCGCGACCTGACCGCGGTCACTCGGTGACGATCTCGAACTCATGGGGGTCCAGCAGGGTCGCCACCGACAGCGTCTTGAGCGTCTTCGGGTCGTCGGTGCGTTTCATCTGGGCATGCTGGGTGCCCATGCCGTCCTTGCGGATGGCGATCACCTCCCAATAGCCGCCGCTGGGGGACAGTTTCCGATAAATCTGTCCCTCGACCACCTCGCGCTTCCTGCGCATTTTCGTTCTCCAAAACCCGTCCCATACCGGCAACCGTCACGGTCGCCGCGAAGGGCGCCATTGAAGCACAAAATCCGCCTGCCGTGGCGAGTGTCCGTTCGGTGACCCTTTGCCGATGCCGCATTTGCGTTGTTGCGTTGCAGCACGTCTGGGGCACCCCCGATGACCCTTTGCCGCAGTGCGGTTTCAGAGTGGAACAAATGTCGCGGCTGTGGGTTCATAGCGGTCATGAACACCGATCTCGACGTGCTTGTCTTCGCAACCCGCCTGGTTGATGAACTGGGCGAGACCGCGATTCGCATGAGCCGCGTTCGTCTTGTCGAACTCACGGCCGCCAACCACACCCGCGCCGCCGCCTTCTGGCGGGACGTGATGCGGACATCCGAACGGCTGCTGAACGAGCGGTCAGGCAGGCGTGGGGCGTCCGGGCTCTCCTCCTCAAGCATAGCCGCGGCGCAGCCGGCCGTGGTCCAGCACCGCGTCGCCCATGTTCCCCGACCTATTCCCTGAGTGCCGGCTCCAGGTCTGCTCCCGACCCTCATGAAAAAGAAAAAGGGCCGGCACTGACGTGCCGACCCCTTGTCGCGGAACGCGGGTGCGTTTCGCTTACTTCACTTCGGCATACTGGCCGGCGTGCCACTTGTACCAGACATAGGCCGGGCTGGTGACGTCGCCCTTGGCGTCGAAGCCGATCTTGCCGATGACGGTGTCATAGCTGCCCTTGCGCAGGACTTCAGCAACCTTGGCAGCGTCGGTCGACTTCGCCTCGGTCACCGCATTGGCCCAGATCTGCAGCGCCGCGTAGGTGTACAGGGTGTAGCCTTCCGGCTCGTAGCCGGCCTTGCGGAACTTCTCCACGACGGCCTTGGCATCCGGCTTCTCGCGCGGATCCGGACCGAAGGTCATCATGGTGTCCTCGCCGGCGTCACCGGTGATGGCCCAGTACTCGTTGGTCACCAGCGCGTCACCCGACACGATGGTGGCCTTCAGGCCCTGGTCCTTCATCTGGCGGGCGATCAGGCCGGCCTCGGTGTGGTAGCCACCGATGTAGACGGCATCGACATTCGCCTGCTTCAGCTTGGAAACCAGAGCGGAATAGTCCTTCTCACCGGCCGTGTAGGCTTCGTAGATGGTTTCCTTCTGGCCGCCGGCGTTCAGCGCCTTCTGCGTCTCGTCGGCCAGCCCCTTACCGTAGGCCGACTTGTCGTGCAGGATGGCGACGTTCTTGCCCTTGAACTTGTCCAGCAGATACTTGCCGGCGATCAGGCCCTGCTGGTCGTCACGACCGCAGACGCGGAAGACGTTCTTCAGGCCCTGTTCGGTCAGCTTCGGGTTGGTCGAAGCCGGGGAGATCTGCAGGATGCCTTCCTCGGCATAGACCTGGCTGGCCGGGATCGACGAGCCCGAGCAGAAATGACCAGCCACGAACTTCACACCGGCCTTGGCCAGCTGGTTGGCGACGGCAACGGCCTGCTTGGGATCGCAGGCGTCGTCGCCGACTTCCAGCTTCAGCTTCTGGCCCAGGATACCGCCGGCGGCATTGATGTCCGCGACGGCCTGCTCCATGCCCTTCTTCATCTGCTCGCCGAAGGTGGCGTATTGGCCGGTGATCGGGCCGGCGGTGGCCACCGCGATGTCGGCCTTGGCGGCCGTGGCGGAGAGCGCGGTCGCCGCGATCGCGGCGAGAAGGGACAGCTTGAATTTCATGGGTGTGCTTGCTCCCTGTTCTGTGAGTGGTCCCTGTTGCAACATACCCCCGGCCCTTTCGGGCCTTGCCGCCGGGTCCCCTCCGGCGGGTCTCAGAATACCATACCCCGAGTGGCGCGCAGTGCGACAGTTTCGCGGGCACCATTCAGCCGTACGGTCTAATTCCTTATGCCTAGTCGGCATTATCTAGTCGGCGGTCCCGGTCCGCTCGCGCCAGGCGAAGGGTCCTGCGCGCTCATAGAGCCATGGATACTGGTTGACCATGCGCCCTGCGATGGCGATCCGGTGGGCGGTGAGGGTGATCAGCCGGATCACCAGGGTGTGGACGATGAAGCCCCCACAGCGCCAGCAGCTGCTTGGCGAACAGGGCCCCAGGCCAGGAAGCGGTCGCCCCCCCCCCACAGCAGCGAGTAGGCCAGCACGCTTCCCCACGGGCTTCCATCCCTCCGCCAGCGTCTGCCCGGTTCACACCCCGGCAGCCGCCGAACACCAGGACCGTCAGGAACACGAACACCGGAAGCGAAGAGCCAAGGATCGTTTCCATCTCAGTGTCCCCCTTCCAGGTACGCCGACCGCACCTCCGGGTCGGCCAGCAGCTGCGCTCCCGTCCCCGTCATCGTGATCTTCCCCGTCACCATCACATAGGCCCGGTGCGCCAGCTTCAGCGCATGGAAGGCGTTCTGCTCCACCATGAACACCGTCATCTTCTGTTCCCGGTTGATCTCCTGGATCACCTGGAAGATCTGCTTCACGATCAGCGGCGCCAGACCCAGCGACGGCTCGTCCAGCAGCAGCAGCCGCGGCTGGCTCATCAAGGCCCGCCCGATCGCCAGCATCTGCTGCTCGCCGCCCGACATCGTCCCGGCGCGCTGGTTGATGCGCTCCTTCAGGCGCGGGAACAGCGTCAGCACCCGCTCCAGCTCACGGTCGAAGCTGCCGGGCTGGGCGACGATGGACCCCATCTGCAGATTCTCCAGCACCGTCATGCGCGGGAAGATGCGCCGGCCCTCGGGAGACTGCGCGATGCCGCGCCGCACGATCTCGTGCGTCGGCAGGTCGGTGATGTCCTCGCCCTCGAAGAACACCCGGCCCTGGCGTGCCCGCGGGCTGCCGCAGATCGTCATCAGCAGCGTCGACTTGCCCGCCCCGTTGGCGCCGATCAGCGAGACGATCTCGCCGGCGCCGATCTCGATGTCGATGCCCTTCAGCGCCTCGATGGCGCCGTAGAAGGTGTGGACGCCCGATACCTTCAACATGGCTCAGGCTCCCTTCTGGGCGAGGTTCAGATCGGCAGCGACCTCCGGCGGCAGGGCTTCGTCCTCGTCCTCGCCCAGATAGGCGCGGATCACCGCCGGGTCGTTCTTCACATGCCCAGGCGTGCCGTCGGAAATCTTCCGGCCATAGTCCAGCACCACCACATGGTCGGAAATGCGCATCACCACGCTCATGTCATGCTCGATCAGCAACACGCCGGTCCGGTGGCCCTGCGGCGTCTGGACGTCGCGGATGAAGGTCAGGATCTCGGCCAGCTCCCCCGACTCGCGCGGGTTCAGACCGGCCGCCGGCTCGTCCAGGCACAGCAGCACCGGCTCGGTGCACATGGCGCGTGCGATCTCCAGACGGCGCTGGGCGCCATAGGGCAAATTGCCGGCTTCCCAGTCGGCGAACTCGGTCAGCCGCACCCGGTCCAGCCAGTATTTCGCCAGCTCCACCGCCTCATGCTCGGCCTTGCGGAAGCCGGGCAGGCCCAACAGGCCGGCGATGGCGAAGCCGGACGCCCGCATCAGCTTGTTGTGCTGGGCGACGATCAGGTTCTCCAGCACGCTCATGCCGCCGAACAGCCGGATGTTCTGGAAGGTGCGCGCCACCCCCGCCAGCTGGGCGATGCGGTAGCCCGGCATCCGCTCCAGCAGGAACTCCTTGCCCTGCGGATGGCGCAGCGTCAGCCGCCCCACCGTCGGCGTGTAGAAGCCGGTGACGCAGTTGAACAGCGTCGTCTTGCCCGCACCATTGGGGCCGATCAGCGCGGTGATCTCGCCCGCCCGCGCCTCGAACGACACGTCGTTGTTCGCAACCAGACCGCCGAAGCGCATGGTCAGGTGTTCGACCGACAGAAGCGGCTTTTCGGTATTCATCGTCGCGGCGCTCATTTGGCGGCTCCCGCCGGGACCGGCTTCTTCTTGCCGCCATGCAGGAGGATGGTCGGGTCGCGGTGGGCCAGCAGACCGCGCGGACGCCACAGCATGATCACCACCATGCCGGCGCCGAAGGCCAGCATGCGGTAGTCGGCCAGCTCGCGGAACGCCTCGGGCAGGCCGATCACCAGCAGCGTGGCGACCACCACGCCGATCTGGCTGCCCATGCCGCCCAGCACCACGATGGCCAGGATGATCGCCGACTCGATGAAGGTGAAGCTCTCCGGGCTGATGAAGCCCTGGCGCGTCGCGAAGAAGGAGCCGGCGAAGCCGCCGAACATCGCCGCGATGGCGAAGGCCGCCAGCTTCATGTTGGTGCGGTTGATGCCGAGCGAGGCACAGGCGATGTCGTCCTCGCGCAGGGCCTCCCACGCCCGGCCCAGCGGCAGCTTGCGGACACGCAGCGTGAACAGGTTCACCACAAGGGCGAGCGCCAGGATGAGGTAATAGAGGAAGACGATGCGGTGGAGCGGCGAGAACTCCAGCCCGAACAGCTCGTGGAAGGCGGCCATGCCCTCGGCCGGCGTGCGGGAGAAGTCGGCGATGCCGAAGAAGCTCGGCCGCGGAATGCCGGAGATGCCGTTGGGACCGCCGGTGAACTGGTACCAGTTCACCAGGATGATGCGGATGATCTCGCCGAAGCCGAGCGTCACGATGGCGAAATAGTCGCCGCGCAGCCGCAGCACCGGGAAGCCGAGCAGCACGCCCGAGCAGGCGGCCAGCACGCCCGCCAGCGGCAGGCACACCCAGAAGCTGAGGCCGAAATAATGGGCGAGCAGCGCGTAGCTGTAGGCGCCGACGGCATAGAAGGCGACATAGCCGAGGTCGAGCAGGCCGGCCAGCCCGACGACGATGTTCAGGCCCCAGCCCAGCATGATGTAGGTCAGCAGCAGGATGCCGATGTCGAGGATCATGCGGTCGGCCAGCGGGGTCAGCGGCAGCACCGCGGCGAAGGCGACGGCGACCGGGCCGATGTAGCGGCTGGCGTGCTGGACCTTGGCGGCGAAGCGGTCCATGCGCTTGTCGCGGTCGGCCTGGCTGAGCTTGGAGCGGCCGGTGGCGACCGTCATGGCGGCGCGCAGCGCGATGACGCCGCCGCCCAGCACCAGCACCAGGCGCAGCACCTGGGTCGGCATCGGCAGCACCAGCCCGACGCCGGCGCAGGCCAGCGCCAGGATCAGCACCGGCAGCGCCATGCCCTGGCGGATCAGCCCGAGCCCGAGCCGGCCGAGGAAGACGAGGACCAGCGAGGCGATCACCTCCTCCGGCCGGGCCTCGATGCCAAGCCCGGTGGGGCGGTCGACGGTGCGCAATCCCACCAGCGGCACGGTCAGCAGCAGGGCGACGAAGGCGGCGAGGCCGGCGTCCTTGATGGTGGCGGCCCAGTCGACGCCGGGGCGCTTGCCGTTGATGTGGTAATGGGGGTGCGACGGCGCGTGGGAAGGGGTGGTCATGGCGCTTACACCTTCTCGATCTCGGGCCGGCCGAGCAGGCCGGTGGGCCGGAAGATCAGGACGAGGACGAGGATGGAGAAGGTGGCGACGTCCTTCCATTCGGAGCCGACATAGCCATGATGTCCGATGCCGTGGTGCGGGTGGTGCCGTCGCGCGCCGCCACCGCGCAATCCATGTCTTTGATTT
>NZ_BADK01000631.1 GCF_000333595.1 Azospirillum sp. B506 | reverse complement strand
GACTGTCCAGGGCGTGGCGGCGATCTCCAGCGCTTTTCCGGACAGATACAGTGTGCGCGACAGCCCCCGCAGGGGACAGGCGGCGACTTGCGCGCACAGCGCCCTCACCGCCGCCGATGCCCCGGTCACGGCGAGGCTGGGGCCGGTTCCCCCCTTCGGCGCGTCCCTCAACCGCTCGAACACCGAGGGAAGGCGATCCTTGACGGTCGACGCCGACAGGCTGATCGCCGTGAACTGCATCCGGCTCCCGGCCGGAAAGGATTGCATCCCCTCGCAGTCGTCCTCGTTCCACACCGCGCAGATGCAGGGGCCGACGATCCTGGTCTTTTCACAGTTGGGCAGCTTGCATAGCAACTCGCTGTTGTCGACGATGACCAACTTCAACCCTTTGGTCAGGGGTTCAGTTTCCCATGCGGAGGAAGGAGCGCAGATATGGCCGCATGTCAGCGAGACCGTGCCGTCGTAGAAGGATGCGACACCGCCGCCGCCGGACGCCGCTGGACCTGCCGTGTTGCCGATTTCGTGCGCTCTTTCAACCATGAAGCCGTACCCCACATCCAAAGACACCCATTCGGGGATGGGATGCCCCAATCATATCCATCCCGCACTTAATTGAGAATGATAATTAATATCAATTGTAAGCACTCCTTTTCGGGATCGCGAACCGATCCCGACAAAAATACATTCTTGCAATGTGATAAATATATAAAGACATATTTTTATAGATAGATAATCATAATACTCAGATTTCATTCAACAAATCATCAAAATCCACAATGATCCAGAGGTATATATGTAGAAAACCCATCGCGACTGCGATGAATCGGACTGTAGCGGCCGAACGCCGGGGGCGTGAGGATTTGGAGCGATCCGACAAGCACAGGAGCCCGCTCGCGATCGAAAGAATGAGTGCGGCAACCAAAAATGATAGTCATTCTCATTTGCAATTGATGCCGATACACAGGGGCCGAAGGCGGAATTGCCTGTATCGAGCGCATTCGCGCCGACCCTTCCCGGCCCTGCAATGGTTCCGCGCTCTCCGGTGGGCGGCTTTGCAAATCGCACGCGGATGCCTTCAAGTCATTTCGGAGACGCTGCCATG
>NZ_BADK01000632.1 GCF_000333595.1 Azospirillum sp. B506 | reverse complement strand
ATGAGAGCTGGCCTTGCGCAATCCTCCTGATTGCGGCTGAAGGTGAGCCGGCCGCGTGCGATGACGTGGCGCAGCTTCTCCGTCAGGCCCGGCTCGTGGAAGTGCGGGTTGCCCTGGCCGAGCTTGTCGAGCACGTCCTGCCGCACCTCGACCCCATGCACCTGGAAGCCGGCGTCCGCCATCGCCACCGCCAGCGTCAGGCCGACATAGCCGAGCCCGAGGACGCAGACGTTACGATCGGAAAAAGTCTTGGGAAGCATCGTCGCTCCTGCCGTTTGCTGAGGCCCCGCCACCGGCGGCGGGTTGCCGAAAGTTTGGAGACGCCCCGGCCGCCATGCCCTGTTGCCAAGCAGGCAGACGGAGAAACCTCGAAATTCGAAATTGTTTTCTTATTGTGACTTCGCCGTGACGATGAAGTACCTCGTAACTGGCGTTGTGCAGCGCGAAGTGTTTCAGAAATCACCGTCCGATGAAAAGACTATGATTGCTTTTCTTTGCCGTATTAATGGTACTAACCCCCGTCGCGGCAAAATGAATGCTTGGAGGCACCAACAGAGACGTTCGAAAGTGGTGCAATAGGCACATTCTGTTCCGGCTGCCGGCATAGGGCGACCCGGCCTTGCGGAATTGAGGGTTGCACCCATCCGTCCGGCCAAGACCCGCTCCTTTCAAGCCGCCCCTCTCATGCCGTGGCGCTGGTCAGCCGGCGCAACCGTTTCAGGTGGACCAATCCCGTCAGCACGGCCACGACGGCATAAACCGCCACCATCGCCACGCTGCCGGCGACGAAATGCACCAGTGCCGGCATCCGGTCGAACAGCGGGGCGGCGACACGGTCGAGTGCCAACGCCGTGGCAATCGCCGCACCGGCGCACAGAACCGCCCGCGCCGTGATCCCGGCATACAGCTCGCCGACCGCCTGCCGGTGGATCCAGGCGATGGCGACGGTGGCCGCCAGTTCGGCCGTGAAGGTCGCCATCGCCGCGCCCTCGATGCCGTAGCGCGGGATCCACCAGATGTTCAGCAGGGCGTTCAGCGCCCCCCCGGACAGCATGGCGATCATGTAGCCGGTCTGCCGGTGCCAGACGAGCAGCGGGTTGCCCAGGATCATGTTGGCGTAGACCACCGCCGAGGCCAGCATCAGCAATCGCAGCGCCAGCGTCGCCGGGGCATAGGCGTCACCGAACAGCGTGCCGAGGATGGACGGCGCCAGGGCGAAGCCGCCGGCGACGACCAGCCCGCCGACTGCCAGCATGACGCCGGCATAGGCCCGCATCCGGTCGCGCATCGGCCCGAGTTCGCCATAGGCGGCGGCCAGCTGCGGCAGGAAGGCGTTCATGACGATGTTGCCGACCAGATTCGCCAGCGTCTGGATTTTCACCGCCGCGCTGTACCAGCCGACCTCGGTGTGCGGGGCCAGGAAGCCCAGCATCACCACGTCGAGATGGGTGAAGATCGCCCAGGCGAAGACGCCGACCGCCATCGGCGTCGCCGCCGTCAGGATCTCGCGCCACACCTTCAGGTCGACCCTGGGGCGCAGATGGCCGAAGTCGCGGCGGAAGCGGCCGATCATCACCAGCGCGTTGACGGTGATGGAACCGCCGGTGATGGCGGCTGCGGTGATGGCGTCCTCAGGCCCACGCACCAGCAGGAAGACGAGAAGCATCGAGCCGATGGAGGTGCCGATCTCGCGCGTGGCGATCACCCCCATCTTCTCGGTCGCCTGGTAAACAAAGTCGAGCACCAGGGCGTTCCCCAGCAGCTGGACCGCCTGCACCAGAAGAACCGCCTTCACCTCCATCGGTTTGTCCAGCGACAGGACGAAGGCCGCATAGAGGACGCCGACCACCAAGGCCAGAACGGTGCGCAGGGTCAGCACATGTTCCGACAGCTCGGCCGCCCGCTCGCGATGGTCCTCCTGCTCGCGGTTGCGGGCGATCTCACGGATGGCGTAGGTGGACAGGCCCATGTTCACGAACAGCGCCGCATAGGCCATCAGCGAAGTGCCGAAGCCCAGCACGCCGAAACTGTCCGGTCCCAGAACCCGCGCGGTCCAGGCGGCGGTGACCAGCCCGCTCGCCATCGTCGCCGCCTTCGCGGCGGCAAGGGCGCGGATGTTCCGGAAGATGCGGTGTCCAGCGGACATTCATGGGCTCTTCGGTGGTTGGAAAATCGTGATGCGCAACGCAGAAAGCCCTCTCCCGCCCTCGGCCGGTCCGACCGACTATGGGAGAGGGGGCTTTTCCTCAGTTCGCGTAGTAGCGGCGGTAGCCGTGGTAACGGCCGCTGTCCGGGAATTCGTACTGGGCGTGGCGCCGGGTATCGACCTGACTGAACAGGACGCCCACCACCTCGCCGCCGGCCTCGATCACCTCCTTCAGCCCGGCCATCGCGGTGCCGCGCTTGGTCATGCCCCAGCGGACGATGAAGACGGTCTGGTCGGCAAGCGCCGCCAGCAGCTTGCCTTCCGACACCGCCAGCACCGGCGGCGAATCCAGCACGATGCGGTCATAATTGACCGACAGGCGCGACAGCAGCTGGTGCATGCCCGACGAACCGAGCGTGTCCTGCGGCAGCGTGCTGCCATGGCCGGCGGAGATGACGTGCAGGCCGGTGCGCGGATCGACCTGGATCACCTCCTCCAGCGCCGCGGTGCCGGACAGCACTTCCGACAGGCCGCGGGCGTTGGACATGCCCATCATCTCGTGCAGGCTCTTCCGCCGCAGGTCGCAGTCGACCAGGATCGTCCGCTGGCCGGCATTGGCGCAGGTGCGGGCGAAGGCGGCGGCGACCGAGCTCTTGCCTTCGCCGGGAACCGACGAGCTGAACAGGATCACCCGGTGCCGGCCGTCCGGATTGGCGAGCAGCAGCGAGGTGCGCAGGTTCTGCATCGATTCCGCGAAGGCGGAGATCGGCTTGTCCACCACATAGGCGGCCGGCGAGCCGCCGAAGCGCGGGATGCGCGGCACGATTCCCAGGCTGCGGACGCCGGTCGCCGTCTCGAACTGGTGCGGGCTGCGGAAACCGCTGTCGGCGCGTTCGCGCAGCATGGCCAGCAGCACGCCCAGCGTGCCCGAGGCCACCAGCGCCAGCAGCAGGATCAGCTTCCGGTTCGGCTGCGATGGGTCGAGCGGGATCGACGCCTCCGACACGATGCGGGCGTCGGGCTGGCGCATGTCGGTCTGCGCCGCGATCTGCTGCGAGCGGGTCAGCAGGGATTCGTACATCGACTGGGCGGTGCCGGCGTCGCGTTCCAGCGTGCGCAGGCCGACGGTCGCCTGCTGCTGCTCGTTCTGCTTGGCCTCCGCCTGGTCCAGGCTGGCCTTCAACGACTGCTCGCGGCCCTTGGCCAGCTCCACCTCGTTGCTGAGGTTGGAGACGATCTTGCCGACGTCGGTCTTGATCTGGCCCTGCAGGTCGCGCAGCTGGCTCTGCAGCGCCTGCAGCATCGGATGCTTGCTGCCGTAGCGGTTGGTGGCGTCGGCGATCTGGCGCTGCAGATCGACCTCGCGCTCGCGCAGCGCCTGGATCAGCGGCGAGCCCAGCACGTCGCCGACCGCCGAAGCGCCGCGCGGCGAATTCGCCATGGCGGTGACGTCGCGCAGCTTGGTCTCCGCCTCCTGCCGCTTGGTGCGGGCCAGGATATAGTCGGCGTTCAGCTGGCTCAGCTGCTGGCCGACCACCGTGCTCTCGTTGTTGGAGGAGGTGGTCAGGCCATGCTGGGTCCGGTATTTCTCCACCGCATCGCCGGTGGTCTGCGCCTCCTTGCGCAGGTCGGTCAGCCGCTCCTCCAGCCACTGGGTGGCGCGCTTGGACGCCTTGAACTTCTCGTCGAGCTGGTCGACCAGATAGAGGTCGGCGATGGTGTTGGCGATCAGCGCCGACTTGCGCGGATCCTCGCTGTCGAAGCTGACGGCGATGACGTAGGAACGTCCCTGCGGCCGGATCGAGGTGTTGTCGAGCACGGCATTGACGACCGAGGTCAGGTGGTTGCGCTCGATCTCCTCCGGCGACAGCGGGACGCCGCTCGACGGCTTCCAGCTGTCGGGGATCCAGTTGCGCGGGTTCAGCGCCGACAGCCATGCGGGGGGCGGCGGACGCAGCGAGGCGTTGAATTCCGGATCGTTCATCAGCTTGAGTTTCGTCACCACCTTTTCGGCGAAGGCCGGCGACTTCAGGATGGCGACCTCGCTTTGCAGCGCGCTGATGTCGGGGGTCATGTCGGACACCACGCCCTCGAAATTGAGGACGGTGTTCTTGCGGTGCTCCACCATGATCAGCGTTTCGGCGGTGTAGAGCGGCGTCATCCGGAAGGCGACCAGGGCCGCCAACCCGGTGCCGACCACGATCACCGTACCGATCAGCAGCTTGTGCCGGCGCAACAGCCCGGTGGTCCGACGCACGGCGCTGGCGGCGCTGGCCGACAGATCATAGGAGATCCCGGGGGAGACGGAACCTGGGCCCCGCCGAGACTCAGGGGTATTGCGTCGGGGATGTTCCTGAAGTTCCTGGGTGGCCAAAGGGTCCTCCTCGCGTAACGACCAGAAAGCGCGGCCATAGGACCATCCGTTTGCCCGATCCGCCGTTTCGGGCAGCTGATGCTGTCCGGCGGGCAGGCTCGGCGGTTCGTCCGATTGGCTGAAACGCAGTGTTAGTCCAGCCGTTGCATCGGCCATCCAGTGCATGCGGCGAGCAATGGGCGCGCAGTGGGTAGCCTTCCTGACCCTGTTGCAGTGCAGTATGGACCATCGATGCAGAGCCGATGATAATGGGGGTTACTCGGAAGGACAGGCTCCATGACGTTCGATCGCACCGGCTGGACTGCGGAGATCCCCGCACTTTTCCCGCAACTGGCGACACTGGAACCGGAGTCGATGGTCCGTCTCGGCAACGCCGGGCACCGCGTGAACGTTCCCCGCGGAACCGTCCTGTTCCGTCCCGGCGACCGTTGTCACACATTCCTGATGGTTTTAGACGGTGCGGTCCGCGTGCAGATGACGTCGGAGACCGGCCGCGAAATCCTGCTGTACCGCGTCGGCTGCGGCGAGACCTGCATCGTCACCACCGCCTGCCTGCTGACCGACGCTCCCTACGGTGCCGAAGCGGTGGCAGAGACCGACATCGACGCGGTGGCGCTGGCGGCCGGCCCCTTCCACGATCTGGTGGCACGCTCCGCCGCCTTCCGCAATTTCGTCTTTGCATCCTTCGGCAACCGGCTGACCGGCATGATGATGCTGATCGAGGAGGTCGCCTTCGGCCGCATCGACCTGCGCCTCGCCCGCCTCCTGGCCGACCGCCGCGACGGTGCCGGCGGGCTGGACATCACCCACCAGGCCCTGGCGGTGGAGTTGGGTACCGCCCGCGAGGTGGTGAGCCGCCAGTTGAAGGAGTTCGAACGCCGCGGGCTGGTTGCCCTCTCGCGCGGCCGCATCCAGCTGCTCGACCCGACGGCCTTGCTGGCATTGGAGAAAAGCGTTACGCGGCCTCAACCGTGTGACAAATTGTAAATAGGTGCCAAATTGTTTTGCATACGCATTTTGAGCTGTAAGTACTACGAAATAAGGTATAGTGTACCTATACTCTTTGGATGGAGGTACGGTTATGCCACATCGCCATGACTCCGCCATCGTAACCGCTATCAGGCAGATCCGCGACCACAGCCGCGAATGCCACAGCCTGCCGGCCCGTGAGGTCCTGCTGCGCATCGAACGGCGCATGATCGAATTCCTCGAAGATCGGCCGGTTCAGCCGACGCAGGGCACATGGTCGAATTAGGGCTGTCGTTTCCAGCGTGACTCAATCACAGACGGCATCACGGCGCGGGTGTAGAGCGGACATCGTCGTCCCATCACAACAGGTGCCGCCATGCTTTGCCGCAACATGGGTCCGGTGGATCGCGCACTGCGCGCCATTGTCGGACTGATCCTGATTTCCCTGACCGTCGTCGGACCCAAATCCCTGTGGGGGCTGGTCGGGCTGGTACCGTTGCTGACGGCCTTCGTCGGCATGTGCCCGGCCTACACCCTGCTGGGCATCAAAACCTGCCGCACGGAAGACCGCACCGCCTGACCGGTGAGGCCGCCACAGATGCGAACGGCCCGCCCCTTTCCGGGCGGGCCGTTCTCTTTTCAGAACGAAACTGCGCCGGCTCAAGCGCGGGGCGCGTGCTTGTTCAGGATGCGCTGCAGGGTGCGGCGGTGCATCTTCAGGCGGCGGGCGGTCTCCGAGACGTTGCGGTCGCATTGTTCGAAGACGCGCTGGATGTGTTCCCAGCGGACGCGGTCGGCCGACATCGGGTTTTCCGGCGGCTGCGGAAGCGGCCGTCCGTCGGCCAGCAGCGCCGATTCCACCGCGTCGGCATCGGCCGGCTTCGGCAGGTAATCGACCGCACCGGCCTTCACCGCGGCGACCGCGGTGGCGATGTTGCCGTAGCCGGTCAGCATGACGATGCGGGCATCGGGGCGGGCATCGCGCAGGGCCGACACCACGTCCAGCCCGTTGCCATCGCCCAGCCGCAGATCGACCACCGCGAAGGCGGGGGCGGATTCCTGCGCCACCTCGATGCCGAGCTGGATGCTGTCGACCGCGACGACGTTGAAGCCGCGCTTCTCCATGGCGCGGGCCAGCCGCGTGCGGAAGGGGGCGTCGTCGTCGACGATCAGGAGGCTGCGGGTGACGTCGCCAGTGAAGGTCAGTTTGACGGCATCGCCCGACAGCAGGTCATCGGTTGTTTTGAGGGTGTCCACCGTGAAACCTCATTTCTTGGCGTTGATGGTCTTCCAGCGCACGGAAATCCGCGCACCCGTTCCGCCCTGAGTGGCATGCCCGCCGGCGGTCTGGTCAGCGGGCGGAGTGCTGCTGTCCGGCGGATTGTTGCTGTAGCGCACGGTCGCGCCGGTCTTTTCCAGCAGCGTCTGCGCGATGAAGATGCCCAGCCCCATATGCCCGCCGCCCGTCTGTCCCTTGGGACCGGAGCGCTCGCCGCGCACCGACAGGTACGGCTCGCCGATGCGGCCCAGCAGGTGGGACGGGAAGCCCGGGCCGTCGTCCATCACCGTGATGGTGATGCCGCGGCCATCCCAGGCGGCGGCGACCGTCACCTTGTGGCGGGCGAACTGGTGGGCGTTCTGGATGAAGTTGCCGATGCCGTGGATGATCTCCGGGCTGCGGCGCAGGAAGGGTTCCTCCGCCTCGCCGACCGGGTGCGGTTCCACGGCGAAATCGATGTGGCCGAGGCGATGGGGGGCTGCGGCGGCCTCGATCAGCGCGGTCAGCGGCAGCCGCTCGAACGGGTCGCCGCCATCGGCCTCGGGCTTGCGCGCCAGATCGGCCAGGATCTCGCGGCAGCGCATCACCTGGCTCTGCAGCAGCTCGACATCCTCGCCATAGGGGCTGTCGGGCGGCAGGTCGCGCGCCAGCTCCTTCGCCACCACGGCGATGGTGCCGAGCGGCGATCCAAGCTCGTGCGCGGCGGCGGCGGCGAGCGCGCCCAGCGCGCCCAGCCGCTGTTCGCGGGCGAGCGCCACCTGCGAGGCGGCGAGCGCGTCGGCGAAGCGCCGTGCCTCGGCGGCGACGCGGAAGACGTAGCCGGCGATGAAGATCGACGACACCGTCAGCGACAGCCAGACGCCGAAGGCATAGAGCGGCGCCATCGAGCGCACCGGCTCCTCCCACGGCAGCGGGAAGTGCCAGAGGGCGAGTGCGGTCAGGCAGATCAGGTTCAGCCCGGTCAGCAGCACCGTGTCTTGTACGCGACAGGATGGCCCCACCCCGGTCATCGGCGCCAGCTACAGGATGGCTAAGGGGTTGC
>NZ_BADK01000633.1 GCF_000333595.1 Azospirillum sp. B506 | reverse complement strand
CAGCAACCGCCAAGCGGCCGGGCGATGCCCTGGGGGGGAGAACGCCGGCGGCCGCGGATTCGGGGGCGGGGGGAGGGGGGAGCGANNGGGGGGNNGNGGAANTCCCCGCGCCCCCCTCACTCGGCCCGGTGCGGCGCCACGATGCCGAACCGGTGCATCTGCCGATGGATGGTCGAGCGGTCTACTCCCATCGCCCGCGCCGTCGCCGAGATATTCCAATGATGCCGCCGCAGCATGTCGCGCAGCCGGGCGGCCGGGTCCTCCGCCGCCGGCACCGCCTGCGGGTCCTCCTCCGGCCAGGCCCGGAACAGGCCGCTGTGCTGTACCGGCTCCGGGATGTCGGCGAGGTCGATCAACCCGCCGTCGCTGACCGCGCAGGCATAGTCCAGCGCATTCACCAGCTCCCGCACATTGCCCGGCCAGCTGTGGCCGCGCAGGGCCGCCAGCGCCGCCGGGGTCAGGCGATAGCCGACGCCATCGCGCTCCGCCCGTTCGGCCAGCAGCCGCTCGATCAGCCAGTCGAGATCGCCGCGTTGGCGGAGCGGCGGCACGGTGAACACCGCGCCGTTGAGACGAAAGTACAGATCATCGCGGAAGCGTCCGGCCTTGACCAGATCCACCAGATCGCGGTGGGTGGCGCCGATGACGCGGACATCGACCGACACCGCCCTGGTCCGGCCGATCGGCGTCACCTCGCGTTCGGCCAGCACGCGCAGCAGGCGGGTCTGCGACGACAGCGGCATGTCGCCGATCTCGTCCAGGAACAGGGTGCCGCCATCGGCTTCCAGGATCAGCCCCTTCTTGCCGCGCACCGTCGCCCCGGTGAAGGAGCCGGGCTCGTAGCCGAACAGCTCGCTCTCGATCAGGTTCTCCGGCAAGGCGGCGCAGTTGACGGCGACGAAGGGCTTGTTGCGGCGGATGCTGGCCCTGTGCAGGGCCTTGGCCAGATGTTCCTTGCCGGTGCCGGTCTCGCCATGGATCAGCAGGCTCATGCGGGTGTTGACCAGCTTGGCCGCCCGCGCCAGAACCGTCTTCAACGCCGGGTCGCCGCCGGACACCACACGCAGCGGCTCCGGCAGCGGGTCGCCGGTGTGATCCGGCGCATGGCTGCGGGGGAGCGACACGGCGGGCGGCGGCATCGCCTGGGCGAACAGAGGCAGGCCGGTGCGGCGCAGGCGCAGCGTGCGCTGTTCGGTCGGCAACGAGCGGACGAAATGCACCAGATCGTCCACCTCGCAGTCGAACAACTCGGCGAAGGACCGGCCGAGCGGCGATATGCCCTCTTCCGCCAGCAGGCCGTAAGCCTTGTGGTTGAAGCCGACCACCCGCCCGCCGCCGTCCAGCGCCAGGACGAAGTCGGGATCCACCTCCGCGAACTCCTGCGAGGCGGACAGCTTAACCACCCAGTCGCGGCGGAAATTGTTGTAGAGGTTTGCTGTTTCGATCTTATGGACATAGGCGCGCACCATCTGCAGTGCCAGATACTGACTGATCTTCGGTTCCGGCGAATGCAGGGCGGAGATGTCCAGCACGGCGGCCAGCTCGCCCCCGCTGTCGAAGACGGGGGCTGCGGTGCAGGTCAGCGGGATGTGGGTGGCGTCGAAATGGTCGGTCTGGTGGACGGTCAGCGCCTGGGCGGTGGCGATGCAGGTGCCGACCGCGCAGGTGCCGGCGTGCCCTTCGTTCCAATCGGACCCGAGATACAGCCCGGCCCGGCGCAGATGGTTGTCGAAGGTCGGATCGCCGATGAAGTCCACCGTGACGCCGTTGCTGTCGGTCAGCAACAGGACATAGCCCATGCCGGCGACCTGTCGGTACAGTGCCTCCAGCCCGAAGCGGGCCATGCGCAGGAACTCGTCCATTGCGTCGCGATGTTCGCGCAGCCGCTCCTGCGGCAGGATGTGCGCCTCGCGCCCGACGGTGGGGTCCAGCTTGTGATCGGCGACGCAGCGGCGCCAGGAGCTTTCGATGATCGGATCGCGGGCGGACGGCACCCCTGTGGAAATACGGCCAGTGGAAACACGGACGAGTTCATCGATGTGGGCCGCGCGCGCGCTGTCCATGGTCGTGCCTCCCGCTCTCATCGTTCGTTTGCTCCACGAACATATTGGGACGGACAGTACCAATCAGCAGACCCGAAACGCAACATGTGCAAAAGCATCAGACCGCCGCGCCGGCTGGAGCTTATCCACCGAACTGTCATGCCAGAGTATGACCTCTGCTTTTGGTTATCGTTCCATGACATGACGTTAAGGACATTTGCACAAGTCGGGGTTCATGCTCCATAAACGGGCATGGTTCGCCGGGAGCTTTCGAGTTGCGAATTCTGATCGTCGACGATTCGCCGCGTCATCTGACCATGATGGTGTATGAGCTGAACAAACTCGGCTACGCCACCAGCGTGGTTCACGACGGTGCGGCCGCCATCGAGGCGGTGGCGAATGACCGGTTCGACGTGGTGATGGCCGACATCCGTCTGGCGGACATGACGGGGCTGGAACTGTGCTGGCACCTGCGCACTGCCCAGAAGCTCCGCCACCTTTACCTGATTCTGATGATTCCCGGCAGCATGACCGACCAGTTCCACGAACTGGTGGAGGCCGGCGCCGACGAGTTCCTGCGCAAGCCCCTGGACTGGAAATGGACGGCGGCACGGTTGCTGGCGGCCTCGCGCGTCGTGGCGATGCAGCGCGATCTGGAGCGGCTGGCGACCACCGACGCCCTGACCGGCGCCATGAACCGGCGTCGCTTCCTGGAAAGGGGGGCTGAAGAGTTCACCCGCTCGCGACGATACGACCGCTCGCTGTCGGTGGTGATGTTGGACATCGACCATTTCAAGCGGGTCAACGACACCTACGGCCACGCCACCGGCGACGAGGCGATCCGCAGCACGGTGCGCGCCTGCAAGGAGACTCTGCGTGCCTGCGACCTGATCGGCCGTCTGGGCGGCGAGGAGTTCGCCGTGGTGATGCCGGAAACCCCGCCCGTGAACGCCTTCGCCGCTGCCCAGCGTCTGCGCCAGGCAATCGCTGCCCGGCCGGTGAAGCGAGAGGATGGCGGCGAGTTGCACCTGACCGTCAGCCTGGGCCTGAGCTGGCTGACCGGCAGCGACACCGGCATCGAGCCTCTGCTGGCCCGCGCCGACGCCGCCCTCTACCGCGCCAAGAATGCCGGCCGCAACCGGGTGGAAATCGAGCCGCAGATCGCGCTGCCGAAATCGATGGCAGGATAGGGGGCTTATGGGTTTGCGCATTCGCCGAGATGCGATGGATACCGCGCTAGGCTGGTGAAGATCAAAGAAAAACCCCCTGACGTCCTTTCGGATATCAGAGGGTTTTCTATGATGGTAGCAGCGGAGGGATTTGAACCCCCGACCAAGGGATTATGATTCCCCTGCTCTACCACTGAGCTACGCTGCCATCGTGTTCGCCGTTGTTGGCGTTTCCGCCGCCGTGGCTACCATCGTGTCCCGTCGTTGCCGCCGGGAGCCGCTATATAGGATAGGGCGACTTGGCCTGTCAACGCGGAATTTTCGGGGGGTGCGATTTTTTTCGGCCAACTGGCGGGAAACCTCATAACCCCCTGATTCAGGTGTTTGTTTCGCCTGCGCTCACAAGCTTGGCCGCATCATCGTCCACACCGACGGCAGTGCCTGAAATCCAACCGCCACCCAGCACGCGGTCACCTTGATAGACGACACAGGCCTGGCCGGGCGCGATGCCGTGCTGAGCCTCCAGCAGTTCGACCCGTGCGGTGCCGTCCGGGCCGGCGCGCCAGAGGGCAGGGGCGGCGGGCTGGGCGGAGCGTAGCTTTACCGATACCTCGATGCTGGCGCCATCCGCCAGATCGGGGGCCAGCCAGTTCACATCGCGCACCATCACCAGCGAACGGGCGAGGTCGCGGCGCGGACCGACGACGACGCGGCGGCGGGCGGGCTCCAGGCGCACGACATAGAGCGCCTCCTCCTCCTGGCCACGGATGCCGCCGATGCCCAGCCCCTTGCGCTGGCCGACCGTGTAGTGGACGACGCCCTTGTGGCGGCCCAGGACGCGGCCGTCGACATGGACGATATCGCCAGGTTCGACGGAGCCGGGGCGCAGCTTCGCCACCACCTCGGCATAATTGCCATTGGGGACGAAGCAGATGTCCTGGCTGTCGGGCTTGGCTGCCACCTCAAGCCCATGGCGCTCGGCCAGTGCCCGGGTCTCCGGCTTGGTCAGACCGCCGAGCGGAAAGCGTAGGAACTCCAGCTGTTCGCGCGTGGTGGCGAACAGGAAATAGCTCTGGTCCTTGGCGGAATCGACGGCGCGGTGCAACTCGGCTCCGTGCGCGCCGGCGATGCGGCGGACATAATGGCCGGTGGCGAGCGCGTCGGCGCCCAGGTCGCGGGCGGTGTTCAGCAGGTCGCGGAACTTGACGCGCTGGTTGCAGCGCACGCAGGGAATCGGCGTCTCGCCGCGCAGGTAGCTGTCGGCGAAATCGTTCATCACGTCCTGGCTGAAGCGGCCCTCGTAATCCAGGACGTAATGCGGGATGCCAATGCGGTCGGCGACCTGACGGGCGTCGTAGATGTCCTGGCCGGCGCAGCAGGCGCCCGGCTTCTGCAGGGCAAGGCCGTGGTCGTAAAGCTGCAGCGTAATGCCGACGACGTCATAGCCCTCCTCCCGCAGCACGGCTGCGGTGACGGAGGAATCCACCCCTCCGGACATCGCGACGACGACGCGGGAATCCTGGGGGCGCTTGGAAAGACCGAGGGAGTTCATGGCGCCCTATATAAGGCGGGCAGGCGCCCGGAAAAGGCAGGAAAGGAGACCGCCGGGTGAGACGTCTGTGCGACGCTGGCCCGGCGGCCGGAACAGGGTTCCCCCGGACCGTCACTTCATCGCGTTGTTGCTGCCGCCCGGCAGGCGGACGACCAGCCCATCCAGCTCTTCGGTCATGATGATCTGGCAGCCCAGGCGCGAAGTCTTGGTCAGGCCGAAGGCGAGGTCCAGCATGTCCTCCTCGTCCTCCTGCGCATCCGGCAGGACGTCGAACCACTCCGGCTCGATCACGACATGGCAGGTGGAGCAGGCCAGCGATCCTTCGCAGGCGCTTCCCAGGTCCAGGCTGTTCTTGTGCGCGATTTCCAGCACGGACAGGCCGAGCGGGGCGTCCACCTCGCGGCGGGTGCCGTCGGTTTCGATGAAGGTCATCTTGGGCATGGGGTCCTCGTTCCTTTTAAGGTTGCCTAGCGATTGCGGGGGAGCGGTTGTAAGAGAAATGTGGATCAGGCCAATGGCGGCGTCCGCGCTGCCCGGCGGTCGCGTACCTCGACGGCCAGCGCCTCCAGCCGTTCCAGCCGGGCCAGGATGCGGGCGGCACCGTCGGTGGCCGGCGGGCTGTCGGGAGCGGATGCCGTCTGTGCCTTGCGGAAGGCGGGGGCGAGATACTTGATGCAGGCTTCAACCCGCTGGTTGAGGTCCGACCCGATGCGGTCCAGTTCCTGCGGGTCAACGGCGCGGGCCAATCGTGTTACCAGATCGGCAATCTCCTCATCGCCATCCTCGTCCCCGACGGCCGGCGTGCCGCCCAGCAGTTCCAGCAGCGCATGGGCGCGGCGGATGGGATCCCGCAGCACCTCAGAGGCTTCGTGCAGGGCCTCGACCTGGGCCTTGGCGTTGGCCTGCTGGCGTGGGCCGCGGGCGGCGAACCGTTCCGGATCCATGGCGCGGGTGAAGCCGGCATGCTGCTTCGACAGCTGGTCCAGATCGATGTCAAAGCGGCGTTCCAGCCCCAACCGGGTGAAGGGATCGAGATCCCGTGGCGGCTGGGCCGCCCCGCAGGCATGGCAGAACAGGGCGCGCGGCGCCACCGAGCGGCCGCAGGTGCCGCAGGGCTCCAGGTCGCCGGCGATGGCGCCGGAAATACCGCCGCTGCTGTTGCCGGGCGGGCCGGATTTGGCGGCCGGATTGAG
>NZ_BADK01000634.1 GCF_000333595.1 Azospirillum sp. B506 | reverse complement strand
GCAAGATCATGCCGACCGAACTGCCCCAGTACCGGGCGCATCTTCTCCGCCTCGACCGGGCGGACCGTTATGCCCGCTTCACCGGCACCCTGTCGGACGAGGCGGTGGAACGGCATTGCGCGGCCATCGACTGGGGCCGCACGGTCATCCTGGGTGCCTTCGAGGACGGTGTGCTGCGCGGGGCGGTGGAGTTGTGCGGCGACCGCCTCCTCTGGCCGGAACAGGCGGAATTCGGCATCAGCATCGAGTCGGGCCTGCAGGGCAAGGGTGTCGGCAGCACGCTGGTCCGCCGCATCCTGACCGTCGCCCGCAACCGCGGCATCCGCCACGTCCACATGATGTGCCTTTCGGAGAATATCCGGATGCGCGCCCTGGCCCGCCGGTTCGGCGGCCAGCTGGGGCTGGATGCCGGCGAGATCACCTCGGTTTTCGAGCTGCCGCCGCCCAACCAGTTCTCCATCGCGCTCGAAGCGCTGGAGGACGGCAGTGGCGCCTTCAACAGCATCCTGTCGGGCAACGCCATCCTTGCCCGCCTGTCCACCCCGCAGCAGCGACTGGCCGCCTGACAGCGGCATCTGTCGGGCCAGCCGGCCGCGATCCTGTGCTCTTTCCGCCGCGTCCTGCCCTTGTGATGGCGGCGGGTCACTCAAGCGGTTGAAATTCGCCGCCGGATCGCGAAACTCCGGCCCACGCGCGGTGCGGTTGCCGCGACTGGAATTCGGCGGGTGCGACGATGGGCGAGACGAAGAACGCGGCGATGGTCGGAGCGGGTGAGGCCAAGCCGGCCCGGTGGCAGTTCTGGGTGGACCGCGGCGGCACCTTCACCGACATCGTCGGCCGCCGGCCGGATGGGTCGGTGGTGACGCACAAGCTGCTGTCGGAGAATCCGGAGCGTTACGCCGACGCCGCCGTCCAGGGCATCCGAGAACTGCTGGGCCTGAAGCCCGGCCAGCCGATTCCACCCGATACGGTGGAGGTGGTGAAGATGGGCACGACCGTCGCCACCAACGCCCTGCTGGAACGCAAGGGCGAGCCGACCGTCCTGTTGATCACCGAAGGGCTGGGTGACCAGCTGCGCATCGGCCATCAGGCCCGCCCGAAGATCTTCGCCCGCCACATCCATCTGCCCGACCAGCTCTATTCCCATGTGGTCGAGGTGCCGGAACGCGTGATGGCCGACGGCCGGGTCCTGAGGCCGGTCGATCTGCATGCCGTTCGCCGCGGTCTAGAAGACGCCTATCGCAAGGGCTTCCGCGCCGCCGCCATCGCGCTGATGCATGGCTATCGCTATCCGGAACATGAACGGCAGGTCGCCTCGCTGGCGCGTGCGGTCGGCTTCACCCAGGTGTCGGTCAGCCATCTGGTCAGCCCGCTGATGAAGCTGGTCGGCCGCGGCGACACCACGGTGGCGGACGCCTATCTCTCGCCGGTGCTGCGCCGCTATGTCGACCGGGTCGCCAACGATCTCAGCGTCGACGGCACGCCGGTGCCGCTGATGTTCATGCAGTCCAACGGCGGCCTGACCGATGCCCGCCGTTTCCAGGGCAAGGACGCCATCCTGTCCGGTCCGGCCGGCGGTGTGGTGGGGGCGGTGCGCACCGCCGGGATGGCGGGCTTCGACCGGGTGATCGGCTTCGACATGGGCGGCACCTCCACCGACGTGTCGCACTATGCCGGCGAGTATGAGCGCGCCTTCGACGCGGTGGTGGCCGGGGTGCGGGTGCGGGCGCCGATGATGCACATCCACACGGTGGCGGCCGGCGGCGGTTCGCTCTGCGTCTTCGACGGCACCCGCTTCCGCGTCGGGCCGGACAGTGCCGGCGCCAATCCGGGTCCTGCCTGCTACCGCCGCGGCGGGCCGCTGACCGTCACCGACTGCAATGTGATGGTCGGCAAGATCCAGCCGCGCTTCTTCCCGCATGTCTTCGGCCCGAACGGCGACCAGCCGCTGGATGCCGAGGTGGTGAAGGCCCGCTTCGCCGAGCTGGCCGCCACCGTCAACGCCAAGCTCGGCACGACGATGACCCCGCAGGAGGTCGCCGAGGGCTTCCTGCGCATCGCCGTCGACAACATGGCGAACGCCATCAAGAAGATCTCGGTGGAGCGCGGCTATGACGTCACCGGCTACACGCTGAACGGCTTCGGCGGGGCGGCGGGCCAGCATGTCTGTGCCGTCGCCGATGCGCTGGGGATGACGCGGGTGTTCCTGCACCCGCAGGCCGGCGTGCTGTCCGCCTACGGCATCGGGCTGGCCGACACCGTCGCCATCCGCGAGCGCGCGGTGGAAGGTCCGCTGAGCGACGCCGTGGTCGACCGGCTGACCATGCTGTTCACCGACCTGGAGACCGAGGGACGGGCGGAACTGACCCGCCAGGGCGTCGATGCCGGCCGGCAGGCGATCAACCGCCGCGTCCATCTGAAGGCCGCCGGCTCCGACACCACCCTGACCGTCGCCTTCGGCTCGAAGGTGGCTATGACCAAGTCCTTCGAGGAGGCGCACCGCCGCCGCTACGGCTTCCTCACCCCCGGCACCGCGCTGGAGGTGGAGTCGGTGACGCTGGAGGCGGTCGGCCTGACCGACGTGCTGGAGGATCCGGAGTTCCCCGCCACCACCGCGGTGCTGCCGCGCCGGCTTGCCACCGTCGCCATCCACAGCGCCGGACAGCGCCGCGAGGCGCCGCTCTACGACCGCCGCCAGCTTCAGCCCGGCAACCGGGTGGTCGGCCCGGCGATCCTGGCCGAAGCGGTCTCCACCACCGTGGTCGAACCCGGCTGGATGGCTGAGGTCACCCGCAAGAACCATCTGGTGCTGACCCGGCTGGAGCCGGCGACCCAGCGCCAGGCGGCCGGCATCAAGGGCGGGGCGAAGGTCGATCCGGTGATGCTGGAGGTCTTCAACAACCTGTTCATGTCCATCGCCGAGCGGATGGGGGTGACACTGGAGAAGACCGCGCGCTCGGTGAACATCAAGGAGCGTCTGGACTTCTCCTGCGCTCTGTTCGACCGCGAGGGCGGGCTGATCGCAAACGCCCCCCACATGCCGGTCCATCTGGGATCGATGGGCGAGAGCGTGCGTGCCGTCATCCAGCGCCGTGGCGGAGCCTTCTCCGCCGGCGAGAGCTTCGCGCTGAACGATCCCTATCATGGCGGCACCCATCTGCCGGACATCACCGTCGTCTCTCCGGTGTTCGACGAGGCGGGCAGGGAGTTGCTGTTCTTCGTCGCCTCGCGCGGGCATCACGCCGATGTCGGGGGCATCACCCCCGGCTCCATGCCGCCGGACAGCCGGACCATCGCCGACGAAGGCGTGCTGCTGGACTGCGTGCCGCTGGTCGAGAACGGCCAGTTCCGCGAAGAGGCCATGCTGGAGCTGCTGCGCTCCGGTCCGCATCCGGCGCGCAACCCGGCGCAGAACATCGGCGACCTGAAGGCGCAGGTTGCCGCCAACGAGCAGGGCACCCGCGAACTGCACCGCGTCGTCCGTCTGCACGGACTGTCCACCGTCATCGCCTATATGCGCCATGTGCAGGACAACGCCGAGGAGCAGGTCCGCCGTGCCATCGGCGTGCTGAGCGACGGCGATTTCGCGGTGACGCTGGACAACGGCGCGGTCATCAAGTTGCGGGTGTCGATCGACCACGCCGCGCGTTCGGCGATGGTCGATTTCTCCGGGACCAGCACCCAGCTGACCAACAACTTCAACGCCCCCTCGGCTGTCTGCCGGGCGGCGGTGCTGTATGTTTTCCGCTGTCTGGTCGATGACGAAATTCCGATGAACGAGGGCTGCCTGCGCCCCATCGAGATCGTCATCCCGCCTGGCTCCATGCTGTCGCCCAACCCGCCCGCCGCGGTGGTGGCCGGCAATGTGGAAACCAGCCAGTGCATCGTCGATGCGCTGTTCGGCGCGCTGGGGGTGATGGCATCGGCCCAGGGGACGATGAACAACACCACCTTCGGCAATGAGTGGCACCAGTATTACGAAACGGTCTGCGGTGGGGCCGGTGCCGGCAACGGCTTCAACGGCACCGATGCGGTGCAGACCCATATGACCAACTCGCGCCTGACCGATCCGGAAGTGCTGGAATGGCGCTCCCGGTG
>NZ_BADK01000635.1 GCF_000333595.1 Azospirillum sp. B506 | reverse complement strand
CAGCCCCAGGTCGCGCTCGCTGGCTCCCTGAATGGACACCATCCTGGGGGCGGTGCTCATGCCACCGGTCGGTGGGCCGAAGGCCATCGGCAGGGTCTTCGCTCCGGCGAGCGTGAAGAAGCCGCTGAAGGCGGTCTGCCAGGCCGTCCGCCGCCTTGCCGCGTCGTCGCCGTTGCCGGCGATGGAGGTGGAGGCGGTGCCGACCAGCTCACCCTTGGCGGAGCAGCCGAAGCTGGCGCTGGCGCCCGGAATTGTCTGGCCGTTGGCGACCAGCACCAGCCCTTGCGCGTTCAGCGTCGCCGCCTGGGCCGCGCAATCGGTGCCGGTTGCCGGCGCTCCCAGGTTCAGCGTCAGCGGCTGGCCCAGAACCACTGCCGCGTCGCCGGCTCCGGCCTGAACCCCCACCTGAGCCTGTGCGCTGCAACCTGCGGCAAGCGTCGTTCCCAAAACCGCAGCGAAGATCGTCCGGATGATCGTGCGTCGCATCGTCGTGTCGTCCCCAAAGCCTGCGGGCAACCGGTTGCCCGCCCCGTCCAGGACGATACGTCAGAAAACGAGACAAAGACCACGCGAAAGCAATTTCAAATCATCGGCAGATGTGGCGGTTCGCGACAGGTCACGACAGGGCTGCGGCTCCCTCCCGTTCGCGGCGGATGCGGTCGTAGGCTGCGTTGATCAAGGCGAGCTTCTGGGTTGCGAGGTCGATGAACTCCTGCGGCATCCCCTGGGCGGTCAGCCGATCCGGGTGGTGCTCGCGCACCAGCGCCCGGTGGGCGGCCTTCACCGCGTCATCACCCGCATGGCGTGCCACGCCGAGCACAGCATAGGGATCGGTTTCCGTCGGGGTGCCGGCCAGATGATGGCCGGCGACGATGCGGCGGAAATCGGCCTCGTCGAAGCCGAAGATCACGGCGACGGCGCGCAGATACTCCACCTCCGTCTCGTGCAGTTCGTCGTCGGCCTCGGCGATCATCAGCAGGCTGTCGAGCAGTTCCTCCAGCACCGCGTGCCTGTCCTCGAACAGCTTGGCGATCTGGCGGGCATACTCCTCGAACCCGCGGGTGTCGCGGCGGGCGAGGTCGAAGACGCGGCCGACATTCTCCAACTCTTCTGGCGGAACGCGGAACAGCCGCTTGAAGGTGTCGACCTCCACCCGCTTCACCACGCCGTCCGCCCGCGCCATCTTGGCGGCCAGCGCGATCACGCCGATGGTGAAGGCGACGGTCTGCTTGGCCGCCTCGGCCTCGGCGTCGCTCATGCCGCGGCGGGGCTGCTCGCCCGGCCCGCAGGGCGACCACAGATCGACCGCATGCCCGGGCAGGCCGCCCAACAAGGCGCCAAGCGGCCCGCCGGTAACAGGCCGGCGGCGCCGCCAGGGATCTTGCCCAAATGCTCATGTTATGCCCTTTTGTCGCAGGCCCCCCC
>NZ_BADK01000636.1 GCF_000333595.1 Azospirillum sp. B506 | reverse complement strand
GCGGGCAGGACGGGATTGATTGGAAGGGCCGGGAAGGCGGGCTTGCTCATGAGGGGGAAGTCTGCTGCCGTGAACCGGCGGGAAAGGCAATGGTTTTCGGGAGGCGGGCGGGACGGCGCGCGCCAAAAGGTCGCAGGGGCGGGGCAGGGGGAGAGCGGCCGCGACCGATGCCCGCAAAAACTGTATGGTTTTGGGGTCGTCGGGCTTCTTCGCACTTCACAGGGATCCATGACCGATATCCACGACGCCGCCCTGTTCCTCGCCCACGCCTGCGCGCTGGAGGAGGACGCCGCCACCCGTTTCGCCGACCTGTCGGAGGCGATGAAGACCTATGGCAACCAGGAGGTCGCGGCCTTCTTCGGCCAGATGGCGAAATTCTCGCGCCTGCATCTGGCCGAGGCGCGGGAACGGTCGGGCTTCCGCAAGATCCCCGATCTGGCGCCGGAAGACTTTCAGTGGCCGGACGGCGACAGCCCGGAAGCGGCCTCGATGGAGGGGTCGCACTATCTGATGACGGTGGAATACGCGCTGGAACTGGCGCTGGACAGCGAACGGCGCGGGCAGGCCTTCTACGCCGAGGTGGCGAAGACCACCACCGACGCCGAGGTCCGCATGATGGCCGAGGAGTTCGCCGCCGAAGAGGCCGAACATGTCGCCCAGCTGGAGGTGTGGGCCAAGCGCTATCCTGCTTTGCAGGGTTAGGCTCTGGGGGTGAGGAAGGGGGCGTTGGAGGCCCCCTTCCCTCGTTACTTTGACAGGGCGGACCAGTCGATCTCGTACACCTTGTCGGCCGGCTGGAGGACTAAGGCGC
>NZ_BADK01000637.1 GCF_000333595.1 Azospirillum sp. B506 | reverse complement strand
TCGACGGGCTGACCGATGCGCGCCGGGTGACGCTGGACGACAGCGACCGCGGCGACCTGCTGCTGACCATCACCGACCTGACCGAACGCAATGCCTGGCTGCGCGAAGTGCAGCAGGCCCGCGACGACGCCGAACGGGCGCGGACGGACTATCACCACATCCTCCAGTCGGTCGGCGACGGCATCCTGGGGGTGGACGCCGACGGCCGCATCCGCTTCGTCAACGCCGCGGCGACGGCGATGACCGGTCATCTCGATCTCGACCTGATCGGCCGCCCACCGTCCGATCTGCTGGCCGGCCCGGCGGCGGAGACCGAAGGCTTGCCGGACGTCACTCCGGCCCTCGCCGTTGGCCCGTCGGCGTCCGCGGCCCGCGCGCTGTCGCTGTCGCTGACCGACGGCCGGCCGCGCAGCGTTGCCTGCGAAAAGCTGCGCCGGGAGGATGGCGGGACGCTGCTGGTCGAGGTCACCATCTCCCCCATGCTGTCGTCCGACAGGCGCCTCGCCCCGATGGGGGAACGCATCCAGGGCGCCGTCCTCGCCTTCCGCGACGTCACCGCGCGGCGGACGGCGGAAGCGGCGCTGAACCTCAGCGAGCGCCGGCACCGGGTGCTGGTCCAATCGCTGCACGACGCGCTGGCGATGACCGCCGCCGACGGCCGCAGCCTGCTGGCGAATGCCATGGCGGAGCGGCTGCTGGAGGGGCCGGCCCGTGTGCTGCTGGATCCCACCGCACCGGCCTTCGACGCGGACAGCAGGGGAGAGGGCAGGGGAGAAGGCAAGGCAAGCGGCAGAGCGGACGGACGGCTGTCGCCGGCGACAGCCCCGGCCACCATGGTTGCGACCACCGCCGGGCGCCGCTTCATCGACGCCAACGGAAGCCGGCTGCACGGGCTTCCCCCTGCGGCGGAGGCGGCACGCAGCGGCAAGCCGGTGGCCGAACGCATCATCGGCGTGGTCGAGGGGGACGAGGCGACCGCCCCCACCCGCTGGTTGCGGGTGTCGAGCCACCCGGTCGCCGATCCGGCCGGCGGGGTGGAGGCGGTGGTGTCCAGCGTC
>NZ_BADK01000638.1 GCF_000333595.1 Azospirillum sp. B506 | reverse complement strand
TGACAGGGTGCGCCAGATGGCGACAGTCCCAGCGCCACCGCCTGTCTGCCAGCCGTCGTTCCCCCTGCGGTTCCGGCCGCCACAGTGCAGGTGGCGGGGCCGGTCACCGTCGATGCGGTGGCGCTTCAGGCGCAGGGGGGGGCGCGCAACGGGATGCGCGGAGCCGAGACGATTCTCCACCCGGCCAGCCAGCAACTGGCCGCCGCCGGCTCCTCCATGCCGCCGTCCCCGGCACCGAGGAGCGGGCCGGCGGCAAATTTGTGCCCGAGCTGCTATGCCCCCCATGGGGGCGCCGGGGCCTGCGGCAGCTGCGGCTTCCCCGCGAAGTCGGACAACCGGCCCGGCGTGCATCTGGTGCCCGGCACCATGCTGCATGGACGCTACCGGGCTGGGCGGGTGCTGGGGCAGGGTGGGTTCGGCGCCACCTATCTGGGTTGGGATGACCGGCTGCGGGTGAAGGTGGCGATCAAGGAGTATTATCCGGCCAACCTGATCGCCCGGATTCCGAACTCCCCGGCGGTATCGCCCTTTTCCGACGAGCATGCGGAGACCTTCGCCGCCGGGCTGGAACGATTCCTGGAGGAGGCGCGGACGCTGGCGCGCCTGCGCGACGTGCGTGAGATCGTCGGCGTCCAGGATTTCTTCGAGGAGAACGGCACCGCCTATCTCGTCATGGAGCTGCTGGAAGGCCGCACCATGAAGAAATATCTGACCGACTGCGGTGGCCGGATCGATGTGAAGAGAACCCTGTCCGTGGTGATGCCGATCGCCAAGGCGCTGCAGGCCATCCATGACCAGGGACTGATCCACCGTGACATCAGCCCGGACAACATCTTCCTGACCAATGGCGGCGACCGCAAGTTGCTGGATTTCGGCGCCGCGCGGCAGACCGCCCGCCCGGGAGAAGGGCTGACCGTGATCCTCAAGCCCGGCTATGCCCCACCGGAGCAATATTCCAACGAGGGGCGGCAGGGGCCGTGGTCCGACGTCTATGCGCTTTGCGCCACGATCTATCTGGCTCTGACCGGGCGCACCCCGCCCGACGCCACCGCCCGCTTCATGAACGACAAGGTGCCGAAGCCGTCCGAACTGGGGATTGCGCTGGTCCCCGGATTCGAAAAGGTGCTGCTGTCTGGGCTTTCCATGCGCTGGCAGGACCGGCCGCAGTCGATGAAGGATCTGCTGCGGGCCATGACCAACGCGCTGGCCGGCGGCTGAAGGGGAAAGTCTGAGCTGCGCAATCCCTGCACATGAAAAAAGGGACCGGCGAGCCGGTCCCCCTTTCCCGATCTGCTGGTGGAGCGACGTTACTTCACGTCGGCAGCGACCTGCATCTTGATGATCTTGTCCGGGTCGGTGACCTGACCGTTGCGGGACTGGCTGCCCTTCTTGATCATGTCGACGAACTCCATGCCCTCGACCACGCGGCCCCAGACGGTGTACTGGCGGTCCAGGAACTGGGACGGGGCGAAGCAGATGAAGAACTGGCTGTCGGCGCTGTCCGGATCCTGGGCGCGGGCCATCGACAGGGTGCCGCGGATGTGCGGAGCGCTGGAGAACTCGGCCTTCAGCTTCTTGCCCGAGCCGCCCATGCCGGTGCCGGTCGGATCGCCGGTCTGGGCCATGAAGCCGTCGATGACGCGGTGGAAGACGACGCCGTTGTAGAAGCCCTGGCGGGTCAGTTCCTTGATACGGGCGACGTGGTTCGGCGCCAGGTCGGGCCGCAGTTCGATCACCACGCGACCGTCCTTGAGGTCGAGGTAAATGGTGTTTTCCGGATCCAGGGCCTTCGCCTCCCCTTGAGAAACTGTAAAGAACGAGACAGTGAAGATTGTGGCGAACAGCGCCGCCAGCAACGCGCGGGTCCACCGCTTCATGCGAAACACTCCGATGAGCCGAAATCCGCGCAGCGGACCATAGGGGAAAAGTGCTGGAATGCAAAGCCGCGCTGGCGGGGAAGCCGAACGGCCGGCGCCTCTGTCGAAAGTTCCGCCAAAAGTCACGGATGACTGCCGCTCGTCAGGGT
The DNA here is from genome assembly GCF_000333595.1 of Azospirillum sp. B506. GTDB lineage: Bacteria > Pseudomonadota > Alphaproteobacteria > Azospirillales > Azospirillaceae > Azospirillum. Next base: position 9,265 of record NZ_BADK01000638.1, on the reverse strand, counting down.
GTTCATCCGGGCGTGGACATGGCATGCCGATCCCGGCTTACAGGTAAGGAGGCTCAGGGCTTGAGGCTGGGACGGGCAATGGCGGGGACGGCGGCGGTCGTTCTGACGCTTGGCGTCGTCGGGCTGGGAGGTGCGATTCTGGCCGGACCGACGATCATCGGGACGACGGCGACGGAGTCGCTGCGCAGGGCCGGCTTGGCGGACGCCACGGTGACCGTCACCCGGATGCGTGTCGCCGACGGCTGGCGCGGCCTGCTGCTGGAATTTGCCGGCGACAGCGGTCCGCTGGAGACCGCAGCCAAGGCTCTGGACCTGCCGGTGGCCGGCCGGCTGGGCCTGACGGGCGCTATCGTCATCGGGATGGAAGGCGGGACGGTGACCATCACGTCCGCCGATCCCCCCTCAGGTCTCTCCACCGTTCCATCAACCGCTTGCCTGTCGGCAAAGACGGAGCGACTGGTGGTCTCCGGCCAGCATCTCGACCTGCCTCAGGGAGGCACAGTCTGTCCGGTGCAGGAGACGCCGCTGCTGCGCTGGTCGCCCAACGGCAACGGCATGGCCGTCGCGGCGGAGTTGCGGATACCGCGCATCGATCTCCAGGAAAGCGCCCTGCGCGCCGAGCAGGTAGCGCTGCGGCTGGATCAGGACGGGGCCGCGCGACGGGCGGCGGGCACCGTCGCGCGGCTGACCAGCATGGCGAAGCCGGCACCCGTGGTCCCGCTCGCCGTCACGCTGCGGGCGGCTCAGTCGGGAGAAGGACCCTGGACCATCGACGGTGGCGCCGAGGGGGCCAACGGCCTTCTCGACGTCACTCTTGTTGGCAGCTACGACCAGACGGGCGGCATTGGACGGCTGGAGGCGGTGACGAAGGCGATCCGTCTTGCCGAAAACGGTCCCGGCCTGGCGGCGATTTCGCCGCTTGCCGCTACTTTTTTTGAAAAGGCGTCGGGCACCTTGTCCGGCAAGGCCACGCTCGCATTGACCGACAAGGGGTTCACCACCGCGGGACAGGCGGTGGTGAAGGGCTTGGCGGGTGCCGCCGGGCCGGTGGTCGTCACCGGCGTCAACGGCACGGTTGCCCTGTCCAGCTTGTCGCCGCCTGTGATCCCGGTCGGGCAGAAGCTATCCATCGGCCTGTTGGATGTCGGCATTCCGCTGACGGACGGAACCCTGCTGTTCGGCTATGGCCGCGACGGTCGGCTCGACGTTGACCGCGCGGAATGGCGTTGGGCCGGCGGCACGCTGCGTGCCGATCCCTTCGAGCTGTCGCCGGAAAAGCCCAAGGGGTCTATCACCCTTCATGCCGACGGCATCGACGCCGCCAAGCTGCTGGAACTGATCGCCGTCGATGGGCTGGAGGCGTCCGGTACGCTGGCCGGCAGCCTGCCGGTGGTCCTCGCCGGTGACAAGGTCACCCTGCATGGCGGCGTGCTCGAATCGTCAGGTCCGGGAACGCTACGCTACGACCCCGCCCAGCCTCCTTCCGGCCTGAAAGGGGAGGAGGGCAGCCCGACCGCCATGCTGATGGGGGCGCTGACCGACTTCCGCTATGACACCCTGCGAATCACCATCGATGGCCAGGCCGGCGGAGAGCTGAGCGCCGGCTTCTCCCTGCGTGGTTCCAACCCGTCATTCTACGATGGCTATCCGGTTGTGCTTAACCTTAAGCTGTCCGGCGCGCTCGACCGGATTCTGCGCCAGAACCTCGACGTCTATCGGATTCCCGACACGCTGCGGGACCGGCTGACCGGCTCCGACCAGAAGGACCACTGACCGCCACCATGGTTATGAGATTTTCCAAAACCGGCCTGACGGCCGTCTTGCTGATGTCGGCTTTGGCCGCCGCCTGCTCTCCGACCGTCAGGATCGAGGCGCCCGACAAGCCCATCGAGATCAACCTGAATGTCAGGATCGAGCAGGAGGTGCGGGTCAAGCTGGAACGCGACGTCGACGACGCCATCCGCAACGACCCGGCCCTGTTCGGCCTTCCCGCCGATTCGACACCCACTTCTGCGAAGGGGAGGAAGTGATGACAAGCAAGTCCATCGACCGCCGCCGCTTCAACCGGCTTGCCCTGTCGACGCTGACCGCCTCCCTGCTGGCCGCAGCCTTGCCGCAACTGGCGTTGGCCCAGGACGCGCTGGCCGCCGCCAAGGCCGCCGGCCAGTTGGGCGAGCGCCCGGACGGGATGGTCGGGGTGGTCCCCGGTGCGCCGGCATCCGCCCAGGCCCTGGCTCAGCAGGTGAACGCCCAGCGTCTTGCCCGATATCAGGAGATCGCCCAGGGCAATGGCACGGCGCTGGACAAGGTCCAGGCGGTTGCCGGCCAGCAGTTGATCGAGCGCACCCCGACCGGTCAGTTCGTGATGACGGCCGCGGGCCAGTGGCAGCGCAAGTGACCGCGCCATCTGGTACCGGCAAGGGGGCCGTCGCCGACTTGCGCCGTCGTCTGGCCGGCAAGCCCGGCGACGGCGCGCTGCTGTCCGCCCTGTTCGCAGCCCTCGATACGCTGGGGCAGGCCGGCACGCCCGAGGAGGCGGTTGCCCGCTCCAATCTCGGCGAGGTGCTACGGCGTCAGGGGCGCCTTGCGGAGGCTGAGGCACATCACCGCAAGGCACTGGCCTGGCTGCCCGATTTCGGAGGCAACCACTATAACTGGGGCGTGACGCTGCAGGCGCTCGGCCGCAAGGCGGAGGCCGCCACGGCTTATGGCGAGGCCGCCAGGCTGATGCCCGGCTACGCGCCGGCGCCCTGTAACCAAGGTGTCCTTCTGCGCGAGATTGGCCGGCTGGAGGAAGCGGAGGCCGCGCTGCATCGGGCGGCGAAGCTCGACCCCGCTCTGGTCCCCGCCCGGCTGGCACTGGCTGTCCTGCACCGCGACCGCGGCGACCTCGATCGTGCCGCCGCCGGATTCCGCACCTGCCTGTGCCTGCGGCCCGATCTGGCGGAGGGGCATGCCAACCTCGCCCAGACGCGGAAGGACAGGGGGCAGCGCTGTGGTTCGGCGGAAGATGCCGCGGCGAGCATTGTCGGCTTCGAACGCGCTCTGCGCATCGGTCTTTCCGACAGCGGCGGGGTGCTGGCCCAATTGGTACAGCAGCGCCGCCATCTCTGCCGCTGGAGCGGGCTGGCCGCTCTGTCGGGCCGGCTGGTGGAGCTTGTGCGGGAAGGGCGGACGCAGCAAGCCAACCCCTGGATCTTTCTGGGTGAAGGGGCGGGACCGGCGCTCGAACGCGCCTGTGCCGAACGCTATTCCGGTTGGAAGACGCGCGGTATCCTGCCGGCCTTTCCCAACCGCACCGAGCGTGGGCCGAAGCTGCGCATCGGCTATCTCTCCGCCGATTTTCATGATCATGCGACCGCGGTGCTGATCGCGGAGCTGATCGAACGGCACGACCGCGACCGGTTCGAGATTGTCGGCTGCTCCTACGGGGTCGACGATGGCGGACAGCTGCGTCGGCGGTTGGTCGCCGGCTTCGACCGCTTTCTGGATTTGTCACCCCTGACCGACGAGGTGGCGGCAAGGCTGATCCACGAGGCTGGCATCGACATCCTGGTCGATTTGAAGGGTCACACCCAGAATGCCCGCCCCGGAATCGCCGCTCATCGACCGGCGGCGGTGCAGGCACAGTGGCTTGGTTATCCAGGCACGCTCGGAAGTCCGGCCATCGACTATGTCATCGCCGACCCGGTGGTGGCGCCGGCCGAAAGCCAGCGCTTCTACAGCGAGCGCATCGTCCATCTGCCAGACAGCTATCAGCCCAACGACCGGAGGCGCGCCATCGGGCCGGTGCCGGACCGTGCCGACTGTGGCCTTCCGGCCGAGGGCGTGGTCTTCTGCGCTTTCAACGCTGCCTACAAGATCGGGCCGGAGCTGTTCGGGCGCTGGTGCCGGATTCTGGAGCGCGTGCCAGGTTCGGTTCTGTGGTTGCTGGAAGGGCAGGCCGAGGTCGCGGTTAATCTGCGGCGCGCGGCAGGCGACCGGGGGATCGCGCCGGAACGGCTGGTTTTCGCCCCCCGTCTGCCGGGGCCGGAGCATCTGGCACGCCACCGGTTGGCTGACCTGTTCCTCGACTCAGGTCCCATCGGTTCCCACACAACGGCAAGCGATGCGCTGTGGGCCGGGCTTCCGGTGTTGACGGTCCCCGGGCGATCCTTTGCCGGGCGGGTCGCCGCCAGCCTGCTGCGGGCCATCGGAATGCCGGACCTGGCTGTTCAGGATTGGGAGGCTTACGAGGCGACCGCTCAACGGCTGGCAACCCAGCCTGCCGAGCTGGCGGCGTTGAAGCAGCGTTTGGAGCAGGCGCGGACAACAGCCCCTCTGTTCGACACCGACAGGTTCGCCCGAGCCATCGAAGCTGCCTATGCCACAATGTGGGACATCCACGCGGCGGGAGAGCCGCCGTGCGGGTTCGCTGTTCCGCTTCCTCAGGGATAGGCGCAGCGGTCGGCGGTTACCTCGACGAACGACCGCTGGGAAGCGGCGATGGTGAAGCGGTACTCGGCGTTGTCGACCACCAGCGACTGGTGCAGCGGCAACACACCGCTGACGGTGGTGCCCTTGCCGCCCATGCCGGTGATGCGGATGGTCACCGGCTGGCCGGGATCGAACCAGCTCTCGGCATTCCCCTGGGGATTGTGGGCCGACTGGCCTTCGCCGGTGACCGTGACGGTTCCGTTGCCGAAGGTCACCCCGCGCGCCCCGCCCTTCAGCAGCGGAGTGCTGAGCGTGAACCGCTTGGTGTCGGTTGGCTGGCAGTTGCGCGCAACCTGCGCCTGGGAGATGACGAAGGAGAGGCGGTTGGCGTCCAGTCCGCCCTTCAGCCGCTCCGCCACCAGTTGCGTCAGCTTTGCAAGGTCGCCTGTCGGCACTTCGCGCTGCAAGCGCCCCTCCACTTTGCTCGACGCGCGCCTTGAAGGTGCGCACGACGTTCTGCATCAGGCTGGCCAGCAGTTCCAGCTCGGCTTCGTGGCGTGACAGCGTGCCGATCTCCTCGCGCAGGGTCACGTCAGGGCCCTTCAGATGCTAGATCTCCATCATGTTGGAGAAGAGCCCGACGCCGAGCACGAATGCCGCCAGCAGCGCGAATTTGATGACGCCGGCCCGCACGCGTTTGCGGTACCGTCTTTCGTAGTCGTAACGTCCCAGGGTCATGATGTCGGTCGCGGCGGGCTGTCTCGTCGGGCCTTAATGGCTAATGGCAACGGCCAAGGGATGCAACCCCCTGGCCGCCGTCGATGGCTGTTGGACGTTGCCTCAACCGGTATGCCGCCGCATCCTGGCGCGGAGATTGAGGCCAAACCAACAAGGCAGCCGGAAGCGCACCATGGCTTACCCAGCTCTATTTCTGGACCGTGACGGCGTTGTGAACGTCGATCATGGACATGCGGTTACCCATCGCGAATTCGAGTTTATGGATGGAGTGTTCGATCTGACGCGGATGGCGATGGATCGAGGATATCGCGTTGCGATCGTCACCAATCAGGCGGGGATCGCCCACGGTGACTTTACCGAGAGCGAATTTCTCCAGTTCACTGGTTGGATGGTCGATGCTTTTCGGATTCGCGGGGTGGACATCGCGGGGGTTTTCCATTCCCCCTATCACCCGCAGGGACAGGTGCAGGCTTATGTCCGCGACAGCTTCTGGAGAAAGCCCTCTCCCGGCATGATTCTCGAAGCTGCACGAAGCCTCGGCCTGGATTTGTCGCGCTCAATCCTCGTTGGCGATCAAGTCACCGACATGCTCGCCGCAGCCAGGGCCGGCATTGGCCGGAAAATCCTGCTGGGTCAACAGCCTCAGCAGGCGGCCGACCACAATGCCAGCCACCTGCGGGAGGTTATACCCTTCCTCACTGGTTGGTCGAACCGCCCCCCAGGAATCCGGCACTGATGCCGGGGCTCTTGAATTCGCCGACATTCTTGAAGACCAGACGGAAGAAGATGGTGTTGCCGTCTTTTTCGCCGGTGGTGCTGATCGTGTAATCGCGCCGGGCAATCGTCTGGAACAGCAGGCACTCATCGCCATAGGTCAGCACCGCAAGGCTGGCGCGCGGACCCGGCTGGGGTTCCATGGCCTGGGTGTGGCTGATGCCGATGTTCCAGTGGTCGGTGAACTGCGAGGAAACACCGAAGCTTGCCTGCTCCACCCGGTTGCGGGTAACGGCGGTGCGGGAAGTGGTCTGGTCGACATAGGTGTAGGAGGTCGACAGCCGAAGCAGCGGGACGCCGGTCGAGGCATTCAGCGAGTGGCGGCGCGGGCGGAAGGTTTCGTGATCGACGCGGAAGCCGTAATTGACATCAAGCCAGTCGGCAGGCTGCAGGTCCAGTCGGCCGACATAGTCGGACACACGCTCTTCCAGGCCAGAATCGCCGGAGAATCCGGCGCTGCTGTCGCTCAGGCGGATGCTCTGGCCCAGGAACAGGCTGCCCGAGCCCTGATTGTAGCCGTAGATCGCGCCGCGCATGCCGTAGGTGAAGCGCATGCCGTCGTCCAGCCGGTCGATACCGGTGAAACGGTTCGGTTGCAGCAGGTTCACATCGTCGAACTCGACATCCTGGCTGTCTTCGTTCGGGAAGAGGCGACCGTTCGGCAGCTTGGGCGCGATGGTCAGCTGGCCGATCGGCTCCACCAGCTGGGAGGAGCTTTCGCCATAGCGGACGAACGGATAGCGGACAGTGGCCTGTCCCTGCGGGAAGAAGCGGAAGCGGCTGATGGTGTCGTCGCCACGGACCGTCGGGTCGTTGTAGTTGAACTGTTGCGCCTTGTAACCGGCGACCAGCACGCTGCCCGACAGGGTCGTCACAAAACCGGCGTTGGAAACGATGTTCCGTTCCCACCCCGGCTGAGCCATGACGCGCTGGGTGTCGGGACCGGCATTCTTGAATCGGGACACCGCCAGCAGGCTGGTGTCGAACGACCAGCGGCCACCCAGCAGGCTGCCGGGCTCGCCCAGCGCATTGTACTGCGCATAGGGCAGGGCGACGGGTTCGGAAATGGGATTCCCGTACCGCATGTCCTGGAAGCTGTAGCCGGTGATCGCCGCGTAGTTCCGGGCGCTGAAGCCTTCCACGAAGGCCTTGCTGGTCAGATAGTCTTCGCGGAAATCGTAGTAGCGGCGCAGGAAGGTCGGGTCGCTGGCCCGCTTGATGTCGAAGCCGGCGCGCCAGGTCTCGTCGATGTCGAACAGGCCGCGCGCCGCGACGTAACCGCGGGTGCGCGTTTCCTTCGGCACGATGGTGGTGTTGGCAACATCGCCGCGGGTGATGGCGCCTTCCAGTTCCAGACGCCCGCTCTCGAACCGCTTGCGGTACTGGCCGCCGAGCAGCGGCCCCTGCTGCGAGTAGTAGTGCAGGTCGAAGGTGGCGTCCTGGTCCGGCGCGATGTCCCAATAATAATGGGTCTTGAGGATTGCGCCGAGGTTGGAGTTGTTGCCGAAGGATGGCGTCAGGAAACCGCTCTTGCGGTCGACCGACGGATCGGGATGCGACAGGTAGGGCGTGTAGGCAACGGGGATGCCGAAGATCTCCATCGTCGCGTCGCGATAGCGGACCTCGTGCTCCTCGTTGTCGTGCACGATGCGCACGGCGCGGATCTGCCACAGCGGCGGACGGGTCGGGTCTTCCTTGCACAGGTCGCAAGGGCTGTAGACGCCGCGGTTGACGCGCGTCAGACGGCCCTCGCGCCGCTCGCCCTCGTTGCCGGCCATGCGGCCGTTGTCGGTCATCAGGACGCGGATGTTCTCGATGAACACGTCCTTCAGATCGTCGGTCAGTTCGGCGTAGTCGGCGAAGACGATGTCGCCCGACGGCTCCACCAGACGGATCTTGCCGGTGGCGGTGACCACCTTGGTTTTCTGGTTGTAGGTGATCTTGTCGGCGCGGACGCTGCGCTTGCCTTGGGCCAGCTCGACATTGCCGCTGGCGGTGACGACACTGTTCACCTCGTCGAAGGTGACCTGATCCGCCGTCAGAAGCACGGGCTCCTGCGTGGATTGGGCGCCGGTCGCGCCCGCCTGGGCAGCCGGAGCCGACGGTTTGTTGCCGGGAAGCGGTGTGCCGCTCGGTTTGGGCGCCGGCTTGGTGGCCGGTACCTGTTGGGCCGGCGATTGGGCGTGAGCCGCCTCCGGCAGGGCCAGATCCACGGCGGCGACCCCACACGCCACCATCAGCCCGACGATGCCGGAGCGCAGGATGGGGTTGGCGGCGATCGGAGCTTTGGCGCGGATGCGCCGGGAGACGTGCTTGGGCATGTCGGAACGATTGGGGGAAGCGAAAGCCCAAGTCAACGGTTTCAAGCCGCCTTGGCGGGCAATGTCACCGTGTCGCCGTGCCCCCTGTGGCAGCACTGCCGCAGCCGCCGCCGCCGGATCGGCGGCGAGGGCTGCGGCACTTCATGCGACGTCTCTCAAACCACCCGGAAGTTCTTGAACTGCCAGGGATCATCCTCGTCGATGTCCTCGGGGAACAGAACATTGCGGTCCTGCAGCGGAGTCCAGTCGCCATAGGCGCCGACCACCTCGCCGAGATAGGGGGTGGCGATGTCCAGCACCCGGCGGAAGTCCACCTCGTCCGGTTCGACCACGCCCCGATTCGGGTTCTCAAGAGTCCAGACGATGCCGCCCAGAACCGTGGAGGTCACCTGCATCGAGGTGGCGTTGTTGTAGGGCGCCAGCGTGCGCGCCTCCTCGATCCCCAGGCGCGAGCCGTACCAGTAGGCACCTTTGGGATGTCCCATAAGCAAGACGCCCAGCTCGTCCATCCCGCCGGTGATCTCATGCATCATCAGCCGCTGTTCGGCCTGCATGTTGAAGTTCTTGCCGGCCAGTTCATGCAGCGACATCACCGCATCGTCGCAGGGATGATAGGCATAGTGGCAGGTCGGCCGGTAGACGACCTCGCCGCCTTCGCGCACGGTGAAATAGTCGGAGATGGAGATCGCCTCGCTGTGGGTGATCAGGAAGCCGTGGAACGGCCCCTCCAGCGGGGTCCAGGTGCGCACGCGGGTTGCCGCACCCGGGCGCATCAGGTAGATGGCGGCGCCACAGCCGAATTCATGCTGGCGGCCATCGGACGGCAGGCCCTTCTCGTGCGTGCCCCAGCCCAGTTCTGCCGGCTGGCAGCCTTCGCTGACGAAGCCGTCGATCGACCAGGTGTTGACGAATTCGCCGATCTGCTTGGGCTGGTTCGACACCTGGGTGTCGCGCTCGGCCACATGGATTGTCTTGATGCCGAGAGTCTGCGCCAGCCGTCCCCAACCGTCGCGGTC
>NZ_BADK01000639.1 GCF_000333595.1 Azospirillum sp. B506 | reverse complement strand
GGACTTCGACACCCAGGCCATCGAGCCGAGCGGCAGACGATAGCCGACCGGGCTGTCACCGGGAATCAGCACCAGCTTTTCCTGGCGCAGCGGCCAGGTACTGGAAAGCCAGACCGGGCCCTGCTGTGTCATGCGGCGGTTGATCGGCAGGGCGAACCCCACCGGCTCGTTCAGGCCGCGGGTGAAGACGCGGGCCAGACGCTCGCGCTCCTCCTTGTCCTCCAGCTTGCTGTTCAGCGGATCGACGTTGATGGGGAGCTGCGATTCCTTGCGCAGGTAGTGCCAGGGGTCCTCATAGGCGCCGAGGACCAGATTGGGGTCGAGGCCCAACCGCTTCGCCAGCGCCATCAGGTAGACGCCAGCATCCTGGGCGGTGTGGCCATAGTCGGTATCCTCGCGGGCCAGCAGGTCGCTGTTGGCCCACAGTGCCTCGCCATCGCGGCGCCAATAGACGGTCATCGCCCAGCGCGGCAGCGATTCGCCCGGGTACCATTTGCCCTGGCCGAAATGCAGCAGGCCGCCGGGGGCGAAGCGGGCCATCAGGCGATGGATCAGGTCGGCGGCCATTTTCCGCTTCTGCGGACCCAGCGCCGTGGTGTTCCATTCCGCTCCATCCATGTCGTCGATGGAGACGAAGGTCGGCTCGCCCCCCATGGTCAGGCGGACGTCCTCCGCTTTCAGATCCTCGTCAACCCGGTGGCCCAGCGCCTCGATCGAGGCCCATTGCTGCTGGCTGTAGGGTTTGGTGACTCGGGGCGCTTCGTAGATGCGGGTGACCGACATCTCGTGGCCGAAATCGACCTCAGCCTCATCGACCATGCCGGAAATCGGGGCGGCGGAGGAGGCGTCCGGCGTGCAGGCCAGAGGGATGTGCCCCTCGCCCGCCAGCAGGCCGGAGGTTGGGTCGAGCCCGACCCAGCCGGCACCGGGCAGGAACACCTCGGTCCAGGCATGCAGGTCGGTGAAATCGCTTTCCGGACCGGACGGGCCGTCCAGCGCCTTCTGGTCCGCGGTCAGCTGGATCAGGTAACCGGAGACGAAGCGGGCGGCCAAGCCCAGGTTGCGCAGGATCTGAACCAGCAGCCATGCCGAATCGCGGCAGGAACCGGTGCGCTTGGTCAGCGTCTCGGCACAGCTCTGGATCCCCGGTTCCATCCGGATGACATAGCCGATCTCCTGCTGAAGCCGCTGATTGACCGCGACCAGGAAGTCGATGGTCGGCGTCTTCTCGCGCGGGATGTCCTTGAGATAGGCGGCGAGCTCGGGACCCGGCTCCTCCGTCTCCAGATAGGGGCGCAGCTCGCGCTGCAGCCAGTCGTCATAGGCGAAGGGAATGTGGTTCGCCTTCTCCTCCAGGAAGAAGTCGAAGGGGTTGATCGCGGCGATCTCGGCGACCAGATCGACCTCGACGATGAACTCGCGTGTTTTTTCCGGGAAGACGAAGCGGGCCTGGAAGTTCGATTGCGGATCCTGCTGCCAGTTCAGGAAATGCTGCTTGGGCGTGACCTTCAGGGAGTAGCTGAGGATCGGTGTCCGGCAATGGGGCGCCGGACGCAGCCTGATGATTTGTGGGCCGAGGGACACCGGCCGGTCGTAGCGATAGATCGTCTTGTGATTCAGCGCGACGTGGATCGCCATGAAAACCCCGCCTCATGCCTGTTCGATGATGGTCGCGCCCCGGTTCGCTCCAGGGTCGCTGCCACAACGGTAACACCGATAAATCCGCCCCGACAGGGCGCCCCGCCGCCGATGCTATCGCAGTTGCGAAAAAGTCACGAAGTTGCGGAGGGAACGCGCTGCGGCTTTCTTCCGTTCGCGTTACGCTTTATATCCTCAGAGCACGGGGTATCGCTACGGCGGAAATTCGCGTCTGGATGGTGTCGGTGGCGGCTTCTTCACTATTGGGCGGCAACCGCGGTTCCGGCGGTATGGGCGACACCGGGTTCGGCGGTGCCGGGCGGGGAGTCGTGACCGGGAAATACTTCAACTTCAAGCCGTTGCCCCCGCCCGCGGATATTCTCGGCAACCCTTTGGTGGTTCCCAATCTGCCGACGCACAAGCTGCCGAAGGAGACCTTCGGCAGCCGGGTGAAGCGTTTCCTTGCCAGGATCAACCTGGGCAAACAGTCGGCGGAAAGCCGTCTGCGCTGGAAACTGTACGACACCATCCAGGCGACGATGGCGTCCTTGTCGCCCGCTGTCACGCTGGTGGCGGAAAAGCGGGCTCCGGCGAAGCGCAAGAAGCTGTCGGTTCCCGTGATTGTCGTCCGCCACCCCTATCACCTGCGCCATGTGTTCGAGCTGCTGCCGAATATCCCCGACACGCTGGCGGCGGAGCGGCGCTTCCTTGAGTTGCTGATGACCCGTGCATTGAAGCGTTATGGTGAGCAGATGGCGCTGATCAAAGGCAGCGCCTTTTCTTTCGAGCACGAGGCACGGGAATATTTTTTTGCAGGTTTTCGGCTGGAGAAGCAGATCAAGAAGGTAAGCAGTCCGGACGAGCGGTTCGCTACCTTGCAGGCGATCCACACCAACTATTTCCACGGCCGGAACTACTATTATTTTGCGCTGCTGCGGCGGGAGAAGCTGGCGCCTGACAACAAGCTTTTCATGCTGTTCGCCCGTGCGGCCTATTTCATGGCGCGGATCGACTGGAACGGCGAGTTGCTGGAAAAGCCGAATCCCCGCATGCTGCCCAAGCGCGACGACATGCTGTTTTTCGTGGAGCGTGACAAGTCGGTCGTGACGCGCTATCGCAGCGATCAGGATTTCCAGCGTCAGGTCAAGGCCGTGCTGGAGGCATTTCCGGCTTCGTGACGTTCCGTTTCCCGACCCAAGGTTTCCTGCGATGCGCGTCCTGTCCCTGGTTGGCGGTCTTCTGGCTGCCGGCTCCCTGTTCGCGGTGCTGACCGCGGTTCCGGCCCTCTCGGCTCAGGCCGATATGTCCTCGCCGGAGGCCGCCACCCATGCGCCGCCCGACTGCGAGGGGGCGGAGACGCCGGTGGCAAAATTGATTTGTCGCGATCCCACCCTGGCAACGGCCGGTGCGGCGTTGGACGCAGCCCTGGCGGCGCTGGCGGCAACCACTGACGACACCGGGCGTGCGGCGATCGAAGATGCCCAGACGGTGTGGCGCGCACGGCGGGACGAGGCCTGTCAGGTGACAGCCGCCGACCTTGCCGACGCCAAGGCGACGAAGACCCGCAGCGAATGTCTGGCGCGCGTCATCCGCCAGCGCACAATCGCGCTGGAAACCGAAACTCAGGCCCGGTCGCGTCCGGTCGCCGACCTGCCGTTGTCGGTCAGCGGGGCGGCCACTCGCCGATTCTCGACGCCCGAACCGCAGGGGCAAGCTTTCAACCGCAAGGTCGTGCTGTCGACGCTGGCCGCCGCTGGGCGAAGGCCGATCAAACGACCTCACAGCGATCGATGATTGCCGCAGCTCCTTCCTTGAAATTGGGGCCGATCGCGGACTGCATGCGGTGGATTCGCGACTGCCGCTGTTCCCTTTGAACGGCACGCTGGCAGCCGACAGCGACCCTGTGCGAGGGGTGGCGCTTCTGCCGGCCGTTCCAGCGGAGGGGGAGACGAGGGCTCCGTTGGCGACCCTGCGCCTGCTGCCAGCCGATTTGCCGCGTCAGGACCGGTTGGTCCTGCGCATGGAGCCGCCATCGACCTTCGCCGCCGAATTTGTGCGCTGCCGCTAAATAAGCGACACCAGGAAGCGGACGGTCATCGACAGTCGTTCTCCCGGCGGCAGGGTGATCACCCCGGCGCCGGGTTCCTGCTGCCGGTTCAGCGCGTCGGTCATATGGGTGACCGGTTCCAGGCACAGATAGGGCTCGCCTGCCGGGGCATAGACGATCAGGTGCCCGACCGGCCCGTCGGCCAGCATCGTCAGACGCAACCGCTCCTGCGGCCGCTCCAACGTCGCGGAACCGGTCCAACCGGTGAAACCGTTGTCCAGCACCGGATGGTCCATCGTTACGCCATGGCGGAAATCCCACGCCGCGGGCACCGGCCGGTTCCGGTAGGGCAGGATGGTGTCGTCATTCTCCCAGACGCTGCGGACATCGGCGGTCACGCGGGTGCCCGGTGTTTTGACGAAATAGGGATGCAGCCCCAGTCCAGCCGGCATGTCGCTGTCCGACTCGTTGAAGAGGTCGAGCGCAACAGTCAGCCCTTCGCCGTCCAGAGCCACCGTCTGCACCGCCCGATAGCTCCAGGGCCAGTCGTCTGCCCGGTGGGAGAATCCCATCCGCAGGGCGTCGTCGGTCCGAGCCTCAACGCTCCACGGATTGGACCAGCCATGACCGTGGATGCGGTGCGGCGATCCGGGATCGGTGGCCAGGACGACCTCCCGCCCCTGGAAGACGAACCGGCCGCCACCGATCCGGTTGGAAAAGGGAACCAGCGGAAAGCATGCCATGTCCGGAGCGAAATCGCCTTCCAGCGCACGGTCGCTGGCGCGACGGAACAGCTCGACCGGACCACCGGAGCCGGACAGGCTCCAACTCGCCAGCGAGCCGCCGCAATGGGGAGCCGCGGTGAGCGTCATCGGCCCATGCCGCAACGCGATGACGGTGCCGGTCCGGATCATGCGTTTCTCCCATCGTCAGCGTCCCCTGTTTTATCGCACATGCGAAGGCTGAAGGAAACGACCGCCGTCGCCAGCGGACGGGATGGCGCAATGCTGACACAACTGATGTGTTTTTGATGAAAAATGTGGGCATCGTACACCCGTCATTTACCCTCGCTGCGCAACGATGCCAGACTGGCGATCCAAGATGGTGGGTGTGGCATGCCCGCCGTTACGGCCGGCTGCATCGATAACGCCGGTGGACCATCATTGTTTCAGCGTGGCTGCATTGTCCGTCACCTTCTGGAAAGGCCCGTAGTGTCCACTCCCCAGCTCAACCGCACGACGCCGACTGTCCAGTCGGCCATGGGCACGCTCGATGAGGCGGAGCTGTGCGGCACACTGGCGGACTACCATGCATTGCCGGCGCGATTGATGATCGGGGTTGTGCTGCGGTCGTACCTGGACCCGCTGCGTTTGACACCGACGGAGGTGATCCACCTTGTCAAGCCGCTGAAATCCTGCCTGGAGCAGGGAACCCTCATCGAGGCAGCCATTACTCGGATCGCGACCGTCCAGGCCCGCGCGCCGGGCCAGGAATTGCAGCTGCGCCGCCGTGCCATCCGCGCCGCGGTGGATGAAAGCTGGGCCAAGGCACGCACCGCCCAGGCCGCCTTTTCCGCCATGCCCCGCGGCCGCAAGCCGGTCGATTGGCTGCTGACCCAGGGTGTGAAGACTCCGACCGGCGATGCGGATTACGATCTGCGTGTCGCCATCGCCCTGGAACTCGTCGACTGCAAGAGCTGGACCGGCAAGCTGGATCGCCTGCTGGAACTGCATCAATGGGATCGGGACGAGCGGCTGTCCATGGCCGTCGATGGGGTCATCGGCGACATCCTGGCCTCCACCTCTGCGGGGGCGGAGCTGTTCGGGGCCAATCTGTTGCCGGGGACGCTTCTGGCGACCCTGTGCGATCTGCTCTTCGGCCGAATCGGTATGGAGGCCATCGGGCCGAACCGGATCGGCGTGCTGAACGCCTTGTTCCGTCAGGGCAAGCTGGCCCAGGCGAAGGCCGCCGTGCTCGACCGCATCCGCCGCCAGTTGAAGGCGCCCCAGCCCCTGGGGCGCGGCGCCTTCGACCAGGAGAAGGAGATGCTGACAACGCTGGTCGCTCACCTGCTGACCCGCGACGGCCTGATCGGTGGCGCGGCGATGGCCGACGCACTGACCGTGCGCTTTTCGCGCCGGCTGGAACAGGGCGGTGCCAGTGCCTACCGCCGCTCGATCGTTGGGCTGGGCGAGGGGCAGTCGGACCTGATCTGCCGCATTCATTACCTGACCCGCATCGCGGCGGCACCGCCGGCCGAACGCCACGCCGACGAGATCCTTGCCTCGCTTGAGGCCGCCATCAGCAACGAGCTGCTGATCGAGAACATGTTGGTGCAGACGCCGGACATTGCGCTGCTGGAGCGCGATTTTGCCCGCGCGCTGGCCGCCATCCGGTCCGCCCCGCTTCCCTCGGATGCCTGTGAACGGATCGCCGTACGTGCCGAACGGGCAGTCGACGAGTATGTGAAGACCGGTCAGCTTGCCGTTCGCCTGCGGCAGATGGAACCGGTTCAGCGCCGCCGCACCATCCGCTTGGCGGAGGTTGCCTGCTCCGACCTGATCCGCGAGGATGGCGCCCTGCCGCTGATGCGGCAGCACATCCTGGAAATCGTCCGCCAGCCTCAGTTCCAGGCCGAACTCGCCCAGCCGGAGAGCGAGGTCGCCCAGGCCGAGGTCCGCCGGCTTCTTGAACTGCTGGACAGGTTGCGCCAGATGGCGACAGTCCCAGCGCCACCGCCTGTCCTGCCAGCCGTCGTTCCCCCTGCGGTTCCGGCCGCCACAGTGCAGGTGGCGGGGCCGGTCACCGTCGATGCGGTGGCGCTTCAGGCGCAGGGGGGGGCGCGCAACGGGATGCGCGGAGCCGAGACGATTCTCCACCCGGCCAGCCAGCAACTGGCCGCCGCCGGCTCCTCCATGCCGCCGTCCCCGGCACCGAGGAGCGGGCCGGCGGCAAATTTGTGCCCGAGCTGCTATGCCCCCCATGGGGGCGCCGGGGCCTGCGGCAGCTGCGGCTTCCCCGCGAAGTCGGACAACCGGCCCGGCGTGCATCTGGTGCCCGGCACCATGCTGCATGGACGCTACCGGGCTGGGCGGGTGCTGGGGCAGGGTGGGTTCGGCGCCACCTATCTGGGTTGGGATGACCGGCTGCGGGTGAAGGTGGCGATCAAGGAGTATTATCCGGCCAACCTGATCGCCCGGATTCCGAACTCCCCGGCGGTATCGCCCTTTTCCGACGAGCATGCGGAGACCTTCGCCGCCGGGCTGGAACGATTCCTGGAGGAGGCGCGGACGCTGGCGCGCCTGCGCGACGTGCGTGAGATCGTCGGCGTCCAGGATTTCTTCGAGGAGAACGGCACCGCCTATCTCGTCATGGAGCTGCTGGAAGGCCGCACCATGAAGAAATATCTGACCGACTGCGGTGGCCGGATCGATGTGAAGAGAACCCTGTCCGTGGTGATGCCGATCGCCAAGGCGCTGCAGGCCATCCATGACCAGGGACTGATCCACCGTGACATCAGCCCGGACAACATCTTCCTGAGGCCGTGCTTCCCCAGCTTGCGACCCAGGCGGCCCAGCGCGCCCACGCCATCG
>NZ_BADK01000640.1 GCF_000333595.1 Azospirillum sp. B506 | reverse complement strand
GGAACAGGTCGATGGGGTCGGCAGTTGCAGCACGTGCCGTCCAANGTCGCGCGCTCCACCCGTTCTTCCCCCAGCCCGATGCGGCCGAGCAACGACAACCCGTGCCCCGACACCGAAGCGCTTCCGGCGGCGAGCCGCACGCCGTGGTCGCCGCCCAGCGCCCGGAAGAACACCGCCAGCCGCGGACGCATCGTCTCCAGCGTGACGGCGGCTTCCGGATGGTGCGGATAGCTCGACCGCCCGCCGATCAGGCGGTGCCACAGACGGCCGACGGTCTCTTCCGGCTCGAAGAATTCCAGCATGACGATGGCCCCCGCCTTCTCCGATCAGCCCAGCGTGACCTCGGCGACGCGCAGCAGGGCGGCGCGGATGTCCGGATCGTCGGTCAGCGGTTCGATCAGGGCGGCACGGATGGCGCGTTCCGGTTTCATGCCGGAGCGGATCAGCGTGGCGCAGTAGATCAGCAGGCGGGTCGACACGCCCTCTTCCAAATCCTGCCCCTTCAGGGCGCGCAGCGCGTTGGCGAGACGCACCAGCGGGGCAACGCGGCTTTCGGCCAAGCCGCTTTCGGTCGCGACGATGGGGATCTCGCGCTCTGGCGCGGGGAAATCGAACTCGACGGCAAGGAAGCGCTGCCGTGTGCTGGGCTTCAGCGCCTTCAGCACAGTCTGATAGCCGGGATTGTAGGACACCACCAGCATGAAGCCCGGTGGCGCCTCCAACGTCTCGCCGGTGCGGTCCAGCGGAAGGATGCGGCGGTCGTCGGTCAACGGGTGCAGCACAACGGTGACGTCCTTGCGCGCCTCCACCACCTCGTCGAGATAGCAGATTGCGCCCTCGCGCACGGCGCGGCTCAGCGGCCCATCGGCCCAGACGGTGTCGCCGCCCTTCAGCAGGTAACGGCCGGTCAGGTCGGCGGCGGTCAGGTCGTCGTGGCAGGACACAGTGTAGAGCGGCCGGCCCAGCTTCGCCGCCATATGGGCGACGAAACGGGTCTTGCCGCAGCCGGTCGGCCCTTTCAGCAAAAGCGGCAGGCGGTGGGTGTAGGCATGCTCGAACAGCGCGCACTCGTCGCCCGTCGGCTGGTAGAAGGGCAGATCGGCGCTGTCGGCGTCATCGACGGTCTCAGGCACGGTTGCGAGGGTGGCGGCGCTGCGGATCATCTCGGAACTCCTGAAAGACGGACGGCCCCCGCCGTGGACACGGAACGGGGGCCGCGGATTTGACGCTTACTCGGCTGCCTGGAGGCCGCTGGCGACGGCCGCCGGACGCTCTTCACGGGCCGGGCCGAACACGGCGTAGAGGTAGAGCACCATGCCGATCCCGACGGCGACGCCGCCGCCCAGACGCAGCCAGTAGAACATGGCGATCTGTTCCTGGACCTCCATGTAGCCCAGCCCCATCACGCGCTGCAGGTGGGTCTGCACGATGCCGGCGGCGGTCAGGGCGAAGGTCATGAAGGCCATGCCGCCGCTCATCAGCCAGAAGCTCCAGATGTTGAGGGTCTGGTTGTAGGGCGCCCGGCCGCGCAGGTAAGGCAGGCATA
>NZ_BADK01000641.1 GCF_000333595.1 Azospirillum sp. B506 | reverse complement strand
TGCCGGCACCAGATGGACGATCCGGGCGGCCCCGGCCGGTAGCACCGTGGTATCGGCCACCGTGACGCGCCCGGCGCCCAGCGTGCCCAACTGCCGTGCCAGGATTTCGGCCGGGCCGGCATCGCCCAGGATGATCCATTCGGCGGCGATGCGTGCCGGATCGGGCGTCGGGGCCGGTACCGCGACCCAATCCAGCTCATGAACCCAGTCCTGCCAGCCTGCGGCCCCGGCGGTGAACTGTGCGGGATCGATCCAGGCAATGCGCAACCCATCGACCGCGACCGCCAGCCGGCCGTCGCCATCCCAGGCGCGCAGATCGGCCAGCCGGTCATCGCTGGGATCGAGGCGGACATGGCACCATAGCGGCGTGCCGGCACCGGCCAGCACCCGCAGGCAGCCGACCGCGGCCGGCACGCAGACCCGGCCCGCGGGATAGCGGCCGGCCGGCCACGCCACGCCGATCGCCTGGAACAGCGTGTCGAGTAGGGCGGGGTGCAGCGGCCGGGACCATGCGGCTTCGGCTGCGGTCGGCGGACGCAGACGGATCACCGCCTCGCCGGTGCCGCGCCACACATCCTCGGCCCAGCGATAGCCGGCACCCAGCCCGATGCCGATGGCATCCAGGGGCGAATAGAGTGCCGTTGCCGCCGGTTCCCCGGCCACCCCGCCACGGAGGCGCTCCATTTCGGCAAAGCCGTCGCCTTCGGCCATTTCTTCTGCCGGTGCGATGGTCGCGGTCGCCTTCAGGGCGGTGTCGTCATCGGCCAGCGTGACGGCAAAATCGCCGGCTGCCGTCAGCCGGACCCGCAGCATCGCCGCAGCATCGGCATCGAGGACCAGAGCCGCCGGGAACAGGGCATCGCGTACCGCCACCGCGTCGCCCGGCCCTGTCTTGCGGGCTGCGGCGAGTGCCAGGCAGAGATGGAAGGAGGCCGGCACCACCACCCGGTTGGCGATGCGGTGGTCGCGCAGGAAGGGCTGGTGCGTCCCGGCAACCGGGGTCAGGAATACCGCTCCTGTCGCTGCCGCTTCGCGCCGGCCCAATAGGGAACCGCTGTGCAGTGGATCGGCCGGCCGCTCGGGATAGGGCCAGCGGCGGCGCTGGAACGGATAGGTGGGCAGGCCGGCGGGGGGTGTCACCGTGCCATGGATGGCAACCGGGTCGAGCCGCGCGCCGCGCACGAAAAGCTGTCCCAGGGTGCGGGCGAGCTGCAGGGCGTCGCCGAACCGCGGTCCGGCCGAGGGCAGCCACCACCGCCCTTCGCGCCCGACCGAGCCGGCCCCCAGGGCGCACAGTGTGCCATCAGGACCGATCTCGATGAAGGTATCGGCAAGGCCGGACAGGGCCGCCACACCATCAGCGAAACGCACCGCCCGGCGTGCATGCTGCGCCCAATAGCCGGGACCGGGCAGGCCGCCGGGCAGCGGCGCCCCGGTCAGGTTTGAAATCAGCGGGATCGCCGCGGGCGCTGCGTTCAGCCGTGCCTCGGCCGCCGCCAGCGCCGCCAGCACCGGTTCGGCATCGGGGGAATGGAAGGCGTGCGATACCTTCAGCAGGCGTGTCGCGAGACCATCGGTCCGGAGTGCGGCCGCCAGCGCGGCGACTGCCGGCTCCCGGCCGGACAGCACGACCTTGCCCGGACCGTTGACCGCGCCGATTTCTACCGCCCCGGCATGAGCGGCGAGATAAGGCAGGATGGCATCTTCGCCGGCATCCACCTGCATCATGGCGCCCCCCGCGGGCATCAGCTCGTCCATCAGCC
>NZ_BADK01000642.1 GCF_000333595.1 Azospirillum sp. B506 | reverse complement strand
CCCGCCCGTGTGGGCCTGCTGCCGGACGCCGTCGAGCTGGCGTCCCAGCGACTTCACGCCGGCCGCCGCCACCTCCACGTCGTTGGCGAAGGAGGAGGAGATCTTTTCGACCTCCACACCGATCGTTCCACGGACACCGTTCAGCTCGGCGCGCAGTCCGACCAGCCGCGGGTGGCGGTCGCCGTAAATCTTCAGGGCGTCCGACATCTCGCGCAGCAGACTCGATTCCTGTTCCCGCAGCCGCTGGATCAGCGGGGACTGCAGCACATCCGTCGTCGATTCCGCACTTCCGCGCGACCGCAGCACGGAGCGCGCCTGATCCAGCCGCGCCTGCTTCTGCGCCAGATCGGACCGGGCGATGACCAGGCGGGAGTTGAGTTCCGACAGCTGCTGGTCGGTCAGGGTGACCTGACGGTCTCCCTTGCGGCGCAATCCGTTCTGCGAGCGGAACTCCTCGACGGCGAGCCGCGGCGGTGCCCCGGCCGGCGGTCGGCCCAGGGCTTCGGCCAGCGCTTCAACCTCCACCGGGTCGCCCAGGCGGGTGGCGGTGCCATGTGCTTCGATCAGGCCGATGGCATCGGGCGGCAGGCCGGCATCGTCGAGCGCCGCCCGGATCACCGCCGCCTGCGCCCGGCCGTTCGGTGCGGTCAAGCCGGCGGACCGGCCGCAATGATTGACCGCAGTGCCGCGGATGACTGCGTGGATGCGGTCGTCATCGGCCAGCGCATCGGAAAGCCGTTTCAGCACCACCGCACCGCCCCCTTCGCCGCCGACGAAGCCGTCGGCCCCGGCATCGAAGGTCCGGCAGGCATGGTCGGGTGACAGCAGTCCCATGCGTTCGAACGGTTCGATGCCGGCGCGCGAGCAGAAAATATTGGCAGCACCGACCAGCGCCATATCGGTTTCGCCCACCCGCAGGCTGCGACCGGCCAGATGCAGCGCCACCAGCGAGGAGGAGCAGGCGGTGTCCACCGCAAAGCTCGGCCCACCGAGATCGAGCAGATAGGACAGACGCCCGGCCAGCGCACTGGCCGATGCGCCGACACCGGAATAAAGATCGACCTCCACCCCCGCGGCGAACTGGCGGGTGACATAGGCATTGTCGCACAGGGCGGCGAACACGCCGGTGCGGCTGCCGCCCAGCCGGTCGCGCGGCAGCCCGGCATCTTCCAGCGCTTCCCACGCCAGTTCGAGGAACAGGCGCTGCTGCGGGTCCATCCGCTGTGCCTCGCGCGGGGTGATGCCGAAGAAACCGGCATCGAACCCCGCGGCATCTTCCAGGAAGGCGCCGAACAGCGGCCGTCCGTCGTCCTCCGCGCCGAACACCGCGTGCCGCCGGTCTTCGGGCAGGGCGCGCACGGCATCGAACCCGGCCGCCAATCGCGCCCAATAGGCATCCGGCGTGTCGGCACCGCCGGGAAAGCGGCAGGCAATGCCGATGATGGCGAGCGGTTCGGTCTGCGCCTCTTCCAGCGCGGTCAGGCGGCCATGCAGTTCCTCGACGACACGGACGAGCTTTTCCCGCGGCAGGCGTGCCACCTGATTAAACAGATCGTTGTCGTCCACTTAGGCCTCAATTCCCTGGATCGTCGGAGGGTTGGTCCGGGCCGTCATCCGGCCCGTCGATGCTCATCAGTACATCGGCCAGTGCGCTGCCGTGGCGCCGGGCTGCCGCAGCCGCACGGCGCGGCGGCCGGTTTGCGGAAGGCCCTGCCGGTGCCGCCAGGCTGCCGGAAACCGTTGCTGCCAGCGTCCCCTTTTGTGACGCACTTTCCTCCGGCAGGTTCAGCAGCCCCGCCAGCCGCCGGGCCATATCGCGGGGCGATGGATTGCTCCACACCAGGGTTCCCGGCACCTTGATGCCCAGTTCCGCCCCCAGGCGGCGGGACAGTTCCAGCGCCATGACCGAGGTGATGCCCAGCGCATTGACGTCGGCGGCGGCACCGATCTGTTCCGGCCGCAAGCCGGCGACCTGAGCCAGATGGTCGCAGACCGCCGATTCCAGCAGGGCGAGCCGTTCGGCAGCCGTGCCGGTTGCCAGCGCCTGCATCCGGCTGGCCGGCGCGGCAGCGGTGCCGACCGTCAACGCGGCATAGAAGGGGATGGTTCGCGCTTCCGGGAAGGCCGCGGTCCACAGCCTGCCATCCATCGGCATGACGGCCAGGTGCGCGGCATCGTGGCCAAGCAGATCGGCGAAGGCGCGCACCCCGTCTTCCGGCGCGATGGCGCGGATGCCGGCGGCGGCCAGGCTGCCATCGGCCACCGCCGAAGTGGCCAGGCCGGCCTCACCCCACGCCCCCCAGGCCAGACTGAGTGCCGGCAGTCCAGCCGCCCGGCGTCCGGCGGCAAGCGCGTCGAGAACCGCATTGGCCGCGGCATAGTTCGCCTGTCCCGGCGGGCCGAGCAGGGCCGCCGCCGAGGAGAACAGGACAAAGAAATCGAGCGGCCAGTCCCGGCTCAGCCGGTCCAGATGGAGTGCCCCGCCGGCCTTCGCCGCCAGGGCCGCTCGCCAGCGTGGCCGGTCCATGTCCATCAACCGGCCATCGGCCAGTATACCGGCCGCGTGGACGACGCCACGGATCGGACGGGCATCATCCCGGATGGCCTCCAGTGCCGTAGCGACCGCCGGGCCGTCGGCAAGGTCGGCATGGAGGATGTCGACCCGGATGCCGCGGGCGCGCAGCTGGGCGATCCGGTCGGCCGCGGCGCCGGCCGGGATGCTGCGGGCGATCAGCGTCAGCGCTCCCGCCCCCTGTCCGGCCAGCCATTCGGCGATGGCAATGCCAAGTGCGCCGGTCCCCCCGGTGATGAGATAGCGGCCATCGCCGCGGACCGGCACCGGCCGGACCGCACCGGCCGGCAGGCCGCGCACCAGCCGCGCCCCCTGTGCCCCGCCGGGGCCGAGGCGTATCTGCGTTTCCGGCCCATCCGCCAAAAGCAGGCGTGCCAACGGCCCGGCCTGATCCGGGCTGTCATCGGGGCCGCCAGCGAGATCGGCAAGGCTCGGGCGCAGTCCGGGATGTTCATGGGCCAGGACGCGACCCAGGCCCCACGCCGCCGCCGCCACCGGCGCCACCCGCTCGCCATGGGCGGCGGTGGCATTGCGGGTGACCAGCCACAGCCGCGGCGTTGCGCCGCCAAGGGTCCGCAGCAGCCGGACGATGGTGCCGCAGAGGGGGTCGGCGGCGGCAGGGTCGAACGCATCCGAATCCACATCCAGGGCCGGCAGATGGACGATGCCGCGCAGCGGCGGACCGGATGCCAGCCGGGCGGCAAGGCCGGGCAACGGTGCCTGCCAGTCGCCGCTATCGTCATCCGGCACCAGGTCCGCCGCCGGCAGAAGATCGACGGTGGCGCCGGCTGCCGACAGTTGGGCCGCCAATTCCAGCCCGACACCACCACGGTCGGCCAGCACCAGCCAGCGGCCCGGCATCGCGGCGGCTGGTGCCGGCTGCGGCAGGGCTTGCCATGCGACGTTGTAGAGCCAGTCGGCCGGTGTGGTTCCGGCGGTGCCGAGCAAGGCCGCGCGCTGCACGCTGCGCACGGCGATGTCCAGGGTCGCCAGCACCGTGCCGGCATCGTCGGCCAGTGTCAGGGTGCCGGTAAATGCCTCCGGCCGGGCCGCGTCGGCTTCGGCGAGACGGGCATGGACCCATAGTTGCCGGGGTGCGGCACCGATCGTCGCGAAATCGGCCGCACGGATTTCGACCGGCACGAAAATGCGACCGCGTGCCAGGGCCGCGGCCGGTCCCTCGGGCAGGGCGGCGGCGAAGGCGTGAAAGCAGGAATCGATCAGGCCGGGATGGGGACCGGTGGTGCCGTCGCCGAAATCGCCGCCCACCGGATCGACCAGACACAGGCTTTCGCCCGTGCGCCCGCCGATGCGGGCGATGCGGGGCAAAGCGGCATCGAGATGATAGCCGAGACTGCGCAGTTCCGCATATAGTCCATCGCCACTCCGTTCTTCCGGGCAGCCTGCCCGGAGGGCGGCAAGGTCGATCATGCTGCCGCCCAGTTCCGTTCCGGGCAGCACTTTGCCGTCCGCCTGAAGCTGCCAGTCATCCGCCCCGTCATCATCCGACGCGATTCCCGGCGCGCTGTAAATCCGCACGGTCCAGCCCGGTGCGTCATCCTGCGGGATCAGCACGGTACGCAGCCGGCAGGGCCGGTCTGCTTCCAGCACCAGCGATTGTTCCAGGCGCAGCCCCCGCAGCCGGTGCGGCGCACCCTTGCCGACACGGCGCGCGGCGGTCGAGACGATCGCGGCGAAGGCGGCTCCGGCCACCACCGTGCGCCCGTCGACCTTGTGGCCGGCCAGCAGGGCCGGCTCGTCGGCCCGCAACAGGGTTGCGAATTCGACAGTCGCCAGCGGCGATGACAGCCGCCGGCCGAGCAGCGCCGCCGTGCCGGACAGCGGCTTGCCCGGCAGGTGCGCGGACTGGGGCTGGGGTGTTTCCAGCCAGAATCGTTCGCGCTGCCAGGGATAGGATGGGAGGGTGACACAGCGCCCTGCCGGCTGGATCGCCGACCAGTTCAGCGCGGCGCCCTGGCTGTAGAGCAGCCCTGCGGCCCGCAGCAGGCCTGCCCGCTCGCCGCCGTCCCGCCGCATCGAGGCCAGCACCAGCCCGGCGGCACCCACCGTCTCCTGGACGGCGGGCACCAGCACGGGATGCGGGCTGATCTCGATGAACACGCGGTGGCCCTGGGCCGCGAGATCGGCCACGACCGGCGCCAGCAGCACCGGCCGGCGCAGATTGGCGCACCAGTAGTCCGCCTCCAGTGCCGCGGCCCGGGTCACCGGCCGGCCGCTGACCGTCGACCACAGGGTGCAGCGCGGTGCCTGCGAGTCCAGCGGCCCCAGCGTCGTCGCCAGTTCATCCAGGATGCCATCGACCTGGGCCGAGTGCGAGGCCACCGCCACCGGCACCAGCCGGGCGAACAGCCCGGCCGCCGACAGGTCGGCGACCAGCGCGGCGACCGCGGCGGCGGCGCCGGACAACACGGTCAGCCGCGGCCCGTTGCTGGCCGCCACCTCGACCCCCGGCCAGTCGGCCAGCCGGGCCTGGGCCTCGGCCAGCGACAGTTCGACCAGGGCCATCGCCCCCTGGCCGCGCAGCCGGTCGAGCAGGCGGGAGCGTCGGCAGATCACCCGCACCGCCGCCGCCAGCGACAGCGCGCCGGCGACATGGGCGGCTGCCGTTTCGCCCATGGAATGGCCGACCACGGCGGCGGGCACGATGCCCCAGGAGCGCCAGAGGGCGGCCAGCGCGACCTGCAGGGCGAACAGCACCGGCTGGACCACGGCGGTTTCGCCCAGGCGGGCGTCCGCCTCGGCGGCTTGCAGTTCGGCGATCACCGACCAGCCGGTCTCGGCGAGGATTGCCGCATCGCAGGTTTCCAGGGCGGTGCGGAAGACCGGTTCGCGGGCCAGCAGGTCGCGGCCCATGCCGAGCCATTGCGACCCCTGGCCGGGGAAGATGAAGACGATGCCGGGGGCGCCGGGGGAGAGGGCGGGGGTGGCCGGCGGCGGGGCGGTGCGTTCGTCGGCGGTGCCGGCGGCGAGGCTGGTCAGGGCCTGGGCCAGGCCGGGACGGTCGTCGGCGAGCACGGCGGCACGCACGGGATGGTGGCTGCGCCGGCAGGCGGCGGTGAAGCAGGCATCGGCCAGCGCCGGGGCGGCCGGGCCGGTGAGGTGCTGGGCCAGAGCGCCGGCCAGGGCACGCAGGGCCGGTTCGCTGCGCGCCGACAGGACCAGCAGGCGAGGGGCAGCGGCCTCGGGCATCGGTTCGTTGGCGGTGCTTTCCGGCGCCTCTTCGACGATGACATGGGCATTGGTGCCGGCCCAGCCGAAGGCGCTGACCCCGGCTGCGCGCCGGCTGGTGCCAGGCCAGGGTTGGGATTCTGCGGCGACTTGGATCGGCAGGTCGTCCCAGGAAATGCGCGGGTTGGGGGTGCGGAAATGCAGGGTGGGCGGGATCATGCCATGCCGCACCATCAGGGCCGCCTTGATCACGCCGGCCACCCCGGCGGCGGATTCCAGATGGCCCATATTGCTCTTGACCGAACCCAGCAGCAGCGGCGACGCGGCATCGCGCTGCGGCGCGAAGACCTGTCCCAGCGCCTCGACTTCGATCGGGTCGCCCAGGGCGGTGCCGGTGCCATGCGCCTCGACATAGCCGATTGCCGCCGGGTCCAGACGTGCCCGAGCCAAGGCCTGATGGATGACATCGCTCTGCGCGGCACCGTTGGGTGCGGTGAAGCTGTGGCTGCGGCCATCCTGGTTGACCGCCGAGCCGCGGAGGACGGCGACGACCGGATCGCCATCGGCCAGCGCATCGGCCAGCCGCTTCAGCACCAGGATGCCACAACCCTCGCCGCGGACATAACCGTCGCCGCGGGCATCGAACGGCTTGCACCGGCCATCCGGCGCCATGGCGCCCAGCTTGCTGAAATAGACCGTGTTTTCGGGCGACAGGATCAGGTTGACGCCCCCGGCCAGCGCCACATCGCTTTCGCCGTCGCGCAGGCTGCGGAAGGCCAGATGGATGGCGACCAGCGAGGATGAACAGGCGGTATCGATCGCCATGTTCGGTCCCTGGAAACCCAGCGTGTAGGAAATCCGCCCGACCGTGGCACTGAACTGGGTGCCGGTGCCGGCGAAGGCGTCGATCGCCCTGGGATCGCTGGACAGAAGCTGTCGGCGGGCATAATCCGACGCGCTGATGCCGATGAACACCCCGGTCCGGCTGCCGCGCAGATCGTCGGCAGGCAGGCCGGCATCTTCCAGCGCTTCCCACGCCACCTCCAGCAGCAGCCGTTGCTGCGGGTCGAGCGCGCGTGCCTCGCGCGGGGCGATGCCGAAAAAGCCGGCATCGAACCGGTCGATATCGGCCAGGCTGGCCATCCAGCGGGTGCTGATCTTGCCGGGGGCAGCCGGGTCTGGATCGTACCAGGCATCGATCTCCCAACGGTCCCGCGGGATTTCCGTAACCGCATCGGTACCGGCCATCAGTCGCGACCAGAAAGTACGGGGATCGTCGATCCCGCCGGGCAGCCGGCAGCCGATGCCGATGATGGCGATGGCATCGGCGGTACCGGCATTGATATTGGCGGGTGCCGGCCGGGCCGCGGGCACGGCGGCAGGCGCCGCCGCCCCGGCGATTTCCGGCAGCAGCCGGTCGGCGATATGGCCGGTCAGCGCCTCGACCGTGGGATGGCTGTAGGCGACGGTCGCCGGCAACGACAGGCCGGTGCTGCGCGCCAGGGCATCGCGCAATTCGATCGACGCCAGTGAGTCGAAACCCAGGGCGCTCAGCGGCTGATCGTCACGGAGCGGATCGGTTTCGGCAAGTCCCAGGACACGGCGCACCGCGGCGCGGACATGGGTGGCCAACAGGGCACGCCGGCCCGCCTCCGGTGCCACGATCAGGCTGTTCCGCAACCCGTCGCCATCCGCAGTCCGGCGTGCCGCAGGGACCAGCACCGACAGCAGCGGGTCCGGCCGTTCCAAGGTGGCGGCATAATCCGCCCAGCCGATATCGAGCAGCGCCAGCGTGCCCACCGGCCGGACCAGGGCCGCCGCCAGAAAGCGGCAGGCATCGTCGGCCGGCAGGGGCCGCATGCCGCGCATGCCCAGGCGCCGCTGCGCCTGATCGCCCAGCCGATGGGCCATGCCGCCATCTGCCCAGGCACCCCACTGGATCACCAGGGCCGGTTGCCCGGCGGCGGCGCGGCGGGCAGCCAGTGCTTCCATCGCCGCATTGGCCGCGGCATAGCTGGCCTGCCCCGCCGATCCGATCAGTGCCGCCGCGGAGGAGAACAGCACGAACAGATCAAGGTCGAGATCGCGCGTCACTGCATCGAGCACCAGCGCACCCAGCAGTTTGCCCCGGCCGGCGGTATCGAAGCTGCCGGCATCCTGCCGGTCCAGCGTGGCATCGGCCAGCGTGCCTGCAGCATGGATGATGCCGGCCAGCGGTGCCGCCCCCTCGGACAGGCCGCTTACCAGCGCCTGCATCGCCGCGGCATCGGCGATATCGGCCTGGATGACCTGCGCCCGGCAGCCCGCCGCTTCCAGCGCGGCAATGGCCGCTTCGGCATCCGCCGCCGGCGGTCGGCGCGCGACCAGGACAAGGTGACGGGCGCCGAGTTCGGCCAACAGGGTCGCGGTGCGCAAGCCCAG
>NZ_BADK01000643.1 GCF_000333595.1 Azospirillum sp. B506 | reverse complement strand
GACCCCCGGCCAGTCGGCCAGCCGGGCATGGGCCTCGGCCAGCGACAGTTCGACCAGGGCCATCGCCCCCTGGCCGCGCAGCCGGTCGAGCAGGCGGGAGCGTCGGCAGATCACCCGCACCGCCGCCGCCAGCGACAGCGCGCCGGCGACATGGGCGGCTGCCGTTTCGCCCATGGAATGGCCGACCACGGCGGCGGGCACGATGCCCCAGGAGCGCCAGAGGGCGGCCAGGGCGACCTGCAGGGCGAACAGCACCGGCTGGACCACGGCGGTTTCGCCCAGGCGGGAGTCCGCCTCGGCGGCTTGCAGTTCGGCGATCACCGACCAGCCGGTCTCGGCGAGGATTGCCGCATCGCAGGTTTCCAGGGCGGTGCGGAAGACCGGTTCGCGGGCCAGCAGGTCGCGGCCCATGCCGAGCCATTGCGACCCCTGGCCGGGGAAGATGAAGACGATGCCGGGGGCGCCGGGGGAGAGGGCGGGGGTGGCCGGCGGCGGTGCGGTGCGTTCGTCGGCGGTGCCGGCGGCGAGGCTGGTCAAGGCCTGGGCCAGGCCGGCCCGGTCGTCGGCGAGCACGGCGGCGCGCACGGGATGGTGGCTGCGCCGGCAGGCGGCGGTGAAGCAGGCATCGGCCAGCGCCGGGGCGGCCGGGCCGGTGAGGTGCTGGGCCAGAGCGCCGGCCAGGGCACGCAGGGCCGGTTCGCTGCGCGCCGACAGGACCAGCAGGCGGGGGGCCGCGGCCTCGGGCATCGGTTCGCTGGCGGTGCTTTCCGGCGCCTCTTCGACGATGACATGGGCGTTGGTGCCGCTGAAGCCGAAGGCGCTGATCCCGGCGACGCGCCGGCTGGTGCCAGGCCAGGGTTGGGTGGCGGTGGGGATATGGCAGCGTGAGCCTGCCAGCGATGTCTGGGGATTCAGCGACTGGAAATGCAGATTGGCGGGCAGGGTGCCATGACGCATTGCCAGCATCACCTTGATCAAGCCGGCGATGCCGGCCGCCGCTTCCAGATGCCCCAGGTTGGATTTGACCGCACAGAGGGCGCAGGGCGGTGTGCCGGGCCGGTCATAGACCGATTTCAGCGCTTCCAGCTCGATCGCATCGCCGAGCGGCGTGCCCGAACCATGGGTTTCCACCAGCGTCACCCGCGCCGGATCGATGCGCGCCGTGGCCAGGGCATGGCGGATCACCGCCTCCTGGGCGCGGCCGTTCGGGGCGGTCAGGCCGACGGACCGGCCATCGTGATTGATCGCGGAGCCGCTGATCACTGCCAATATGCGGTCGCCATCCCGTGTGGCATCGGCCAGCCGTTTCAGCACGATCACCCCACAGCCCTCGCTGCGAACGAAGCCATTGGCGCGGGCATCGAAACTGCGGCAGCGTCCGTCGCTCGACAGCGCATAGGTCTTCGAGATGACAGCGGAGGTTTCCGGGCTGACGATCAGATTGACGCCGCCGGCCAATACCGCATCGCATTCCTGCCGGGCGAGGGCTGCACAGGCCATATGGACCGCGACCAGCGATGACGAACAGGCGGTTTCCACCGGCACGACCGGGCCATGCAGGTCGAGGAAATAGGCCAGCCGTGCCCCGGCAAAACTGCTGCCATTGCCGAGCGCGGTGTACATGTCCGGTTCGGCAAGCTGACGGTGATAGTAATCATGACCCATGATGCCGAGGAAAACGCCGGTCCGGCTGCCGCGCAGCCGGTCGGCCGGAATCCCGGCATCTTCAAGTGCTTCCCACGCTACCTCCAGGAACAGGCGGTGCTGTGGATCGGTGCGCGCCGCCTCGCGCGGGGTCATGTCGAAGAAGGCTGCGTCGAAACGGTCGATCCCGTCCAGGAAGCCGCCCCAGCGCGAATTCATCTTTCCCGGTGCCGCCGGGTCCGGATCGAAATGGGCGTCGATATCCCAGCGGTCGGGCGGGATTTCGCGCACCGCATCCCCCTTGCCCGTCAGCAGCCGCCAGAAGGCGTCCGGGGAATCGGCCTGTCCGGGAAAGCGGCAGGACATGCCGACCACGGCGACCGGCTCCGCCGTACCGTGTCGACGCAGTTCCTCGTTCTCGGCGCGCAGGCGGCGCAGTTCGATCAAGGCATCCTTGAGCGCGGCCTTGGTATCGGGGGGCGGTGTGGCGCTCATGCTGGTGGGTTTCCCTTATTCCTGCGGGGCGGCGTCGAGTTCGGCACGCAGCAGCGCGGCAAGCTCCGCCTCGTCAAGATCGTCAAGCTGCTCGTCGGCCGGGTCAGCGGCCGGGTCAGTGACGGCCTGGTTGGAGATGGCCTGGTGGGAGATGGCCGGGTCGGTTGCGGCGGGTGTGGCATCATCTCCGGCGATCATCGTTGCCAGCGCCTCGCTCAAGGCCGCCAATGTCGGGTGGAACCAGATGAAGCCGGCAGGCATGCGCACACCCAGCGTGGCTTCGATCCGGTTGCGGATCTCCAGCCCCATCAGGGAGTCCAGCCCCAGCTCGCCGAACGAGGCATGTTCGGGCAGGGTGCGCGGATCACGCCGCATGGCGGTGCCCAGGATCGTCCGTACCCGGTCCGCCACCAACTGGCGCCGCTGGTCCGGTGCGGCGGTGCGCAGATCGGCAGGTACCACGGGCGGGGCGGCCGGCCCGGCGGGTTCCACCAGATCGAGCAGCGGCAAATCCGCGACCGAGGGATAGAATTCCCGCCAGCGCCGGAGATCGAGCCGCAGAACGCCGACCTGTGCCAATCCACAGCGCAGCGCGGTATTCAGCGCCGCCATTCCCTGGTCCGGCGTGACGGCGGCAAAGCCGCGCGCGGCCAGCCGGCTGCCCCGGTCGTCGCGGCTGGCGGCCAGCCCGACCTCGGTCCAGGGCGGCCATTGCACGCTGAGCGCCGGCAGCCCCGCCCCCTGCCGATAAGCCGCCAGTGCATCCAGGAAGGCATTGCCGGCGGCGTAATTGGCCTGACCCGGACTACCCAGCAGCCCGGTGATCGAGGAATAGAGGATGAAGAACTGGAGATCCGCTCCGGCGGTGAGCCGGTGCAGGTTCCAGCCGCCGAGAATTTTGGCGGCCAGCGCCTCCGCGAAACGCGGCCAGTCCAGATTGGCCAGCACCCCATCGGCCAGCATGCCGGCCGCATGCACCACGCCGCGCAGGCGGTGGGTGCCGGAATCAAGCGCCGCCAGCACCCCGGCAAGCTCGGTGGCATCGGCGACATCGGCCTGACAGGTCATGATGGCGGTACCACCGGCCCTGATCTCCTCGATCACGGCCAGGGCCTCCGGCCCCGGTGGCCGGCGGCCGACCAGGACGATGGTGCCGGCCCCGCCGGCGGCCAGCCAGCGGGCAACCGCCAGCCCCAGCCCGCCCAGCCCGCCGGTGATGAGATAGGCGCCGTTCGGATCGAGCCGGACAGGCGTGCCGCGCAGGGCCGTCGGCGGCACCGGCGTCAGCCGGGCAACCAGCCGCCGGCCGCCGCGCAGCGCAAGCTGGTTCTCGCGGCCGGGCCGGCGCAGCATGGCAGCCAGATCGGCCAACGGCTTGGCCGCGGAGGGATCGAGATCGACCAGCGTGCAGTTGGCATCCGGATGCTCGTGCATCAGCGAGCGGCCCAGCCCCCAGAGCGGCGCCTGGGCCACGCCGGGAACCTTTTCACCGGCGGCCACCGCTTGTGCCCCGCAGGTCACCAGCCATAGCCGCGGCAGGTCGCGCCATGTCCCGCGCAGCAGGGCGCGCAGCAGATCGGCGACGGCGCCGCAGGACAGGTGCTGGGCTTCCAGCGATCCGGCGGCATCGGGGGCGAGATCGAGGGCCGATAGCACGACGATGCCGCGGCAGGACCGGCGGCCGGCGGCCAGATCGGCAACCAGTGCCGCCGCACTGTCGAACAGGATACAAGGCTCGCCAGCTGCGCGGAGGATATCCGCCAGCGCCGGCCCGCTGCCGCCGGCCAGGATCAGCCATGGCGCATCCTGCGCGGCGGCGGCCGGCATTCCGGCTGCCCTGTCATCCTCCGGCCGCCAGTCGACGCGCATCATCCAGTCCGCCATGTCGGCGCGCTGTGGCAGGAAACTGCTGCGTGCGACGCGGCGCATGACCAGTCCTTCGGCCCGCGCCACCAGCCGGCCATTGGCATCCAGCAGGTCCAGATCGCCCTGCACCTGCCGCCCATCATCCGTAATGGCGGTCAGGCCGGCACGGACCCATTGCACCGCCGAGAGGTCTGGACCGGCCAGGGCGAAACGGCCGAGTTCGGCGATCGCGCCGGCCTCATCCGGGCCGTGATCGGGGGTGCGGGCGGCGAACAGGGCCGCCATTACCTGGAAGGCGGCATCGAGCAGCGCCGGATGTGCGGCATAGCCCGGCTCCAGCCCCCCGGCATCCAGTTGGCCCACCGCCTCCCGCTCGCCCAGACGCAATGTGACAAGGCGTCGGAATGCCGGCCCGTCTTCGACCCCCATCCGGTCGAGCGCATTGTAATGTGCCGTCGCCGGCACTTGGTTCGGGCATCGGGCAGTGACGGCGGCGAGATCGACGGTCGCCGGCATCGGCCCGGCCGGGACGATGTCCAGGCCGGCCAGCTCTGTCCAGGGGGCATCCGCGGCCTCCTCCGGCCCGCCCGGCCGGCCGAAGATGCGGATACTGCGCCCGCCGTCGGCGACCACCTGCACCGCCGCCCCGTCTTCCTCGTCCAGGAACAGCGGGGCCTCGAACCGCAGGTCGGCCAGCGCCAACGGGCCGGGGCCGGCGATCTGGCGGGCTGCAGCCAATGCCATTTCGACATAGGCCGCGGCTGGCACCAGTGCCATGCCGCCGACCCGGTGGTCGCGCAGGTAAGCCAGATCATCCAGCCGCAGTTCGGCTGCCCAGGCACGGATTGCGGGATTTGGCGGCCACGGCACCGCCACCCCCAGCAGCGGATGCCC
>NZ_BADK01000644.1 GCF_000333595.1 Azospirillum sp. B506 | reverse complement strand
GCCATTCCAATATTTTGAGCGCAAGACTGCCAGCTTATTCTGGAAAGCCGGAGTATCTGGTAATGTCTCTTGTTTCCATATCCATGATAGACGCGAACAATCTTTTTCGCCAAGGATTGAAAGCCATGTTCGAGGAGCAGGGCTTTCACGTCGCCAAAGAGGCATCGTCTCTCAAGGCGGCACTCCAGATCGTCCAGGAAGGCGACGCATCACAGGTCATTTTGATCGATCCCGTCGGCATCGGCGACTTCACGGATCTTATCCGGGCACTGAAGGTGGCCTGTCCGGACACGCATGTGGTGGTGCTTACCAGCATGCTGGACACGGAAATCATGACGAAGGCCATCCAGGCCGGTGCGGACGGATTCTTGATGAAGGACATGTCCATGGAGGCGCTGGCGCAATCGTTGCGGCTTGTCATGATCGGCGAAACGGTCTTCCCCAGCGCCTTGGCCGCACTGCTGATCGACAGTCGCCTGAACGGCGCCGCCGATCTGGCGGTACCGCACAAAGGTGTTTCCAAGCGCGAGGCGGAGGTTCTGCGCTGCCTGCAGAATGGCAGTTCCAACAAGAAAATCGCCAACCATCTCCGGATCACCGAGGCGACCGTCAAGCTTCACCTCAAGAGTTTGCTGCGCAAGATCGACGTCTCGAACCGCACGCAGGCCGCCCTCTGGGGCCTCAACAACGGCTTTGCGGATGCAGAGTGACCGGACTTTCTCTGACGGCATGATGGGATGGCCGCCGTGCCGGCCATGGACGGAAGCGTGAAGCCGGCGACGTGACACTCACCGCAAGGGACTTGGCGCCCTCCGGCCCATTGCGAAGCGGTTGGCTGCAGCCGGACAAATCAGCCGGTTATCCCGTTGGTCCAGGCAAAGGTTCTGTCAATCTGTTGTTATAGAAGCTGTGGCTGAGCCACATATTCACTGCATCGCGTCGATGCGCAATCAATATTTTCCTGTTCCGAGTGGTGTTCCAGTGCAGGATAACGCATCTATTTTTGCGAAACCCCACACAGATAGGAAATAAAGAAGCTATAAAAATTATCGATTGACAGATCATAACTTTCGCACTAATTTTGTAATTATTTCATGATTTTCCCGAAGTTGCCGCAGAGTTGTGGAGGTAATTAATTTAACTTTTGTCTGCCTGAGAGAGCGTGCGCTAAATTTATATGTGCTCTAATTGTTTAGCATCTACACGTTAGCGCCATGCTCTCCTGCCATGAAACCCGGCGGGGCGAGACTTGGCTAAGAATTTTCTCCGGCTCGGATCGTCGTATTGGCGGAAAGCCGATCATGATGTCGGCGGGTGAAGGCACGGATCGTCATTGTCAGGACATTCCCAATATGGATCAGGATGAACAGCGGCGCATACGGCCCGGCCCCTTGGCGATCGTCGGTATCGGTGCCTCGGCTGGTGGCCTCAAAGCCATCACGGCCCTGCTCAGAGCGATACCGGCTGACAGCGGCTTGACCTTTGTGGTGATTCAGCACCGGATTCCGAACAATGAACGATTGCTTGCCGACCTGTTGAAAAATGTGACGGTGCTGCCGGTCCTTACGGCCCATGACGGGATTCCGCTGGAGGCCGATCACATCTATATCGCTCCGGCGGGTCGGTTGCCGACCATGGAGGCCGGCCAACTGCGCATCCGGGAATCGCAGCAGTCTGTCGACGCGACGCTGCCCATCGACATCTTCTTCCGCACACTGGCGACCGACCAGCAGGAGAAGGCGATTTGCGTCGTGCTGTCCGGTACCGGCGCCGACGGCACCAATGGACTGCGTTCGATCAAGGAATGCGGTGGACTTGTGGTCGTGCAGGATCCGACGACCGCCGACTTCGACGGCATGCCGGGCAGCGCCATCGCCACCGGCATGGCCGACTATATCCTGCCGCCGGAGCGCATGCCTGGTGTCATCGTCGATTTCGTCCACCAACCCTATATCGGGCCGCCAACGGTTCAGAAGGCCGATGCGCCGGACGGCGCACTGGACGACATTCTCGATCTGCTGAGTGCGCACACCAAGCGCGATCACAGGGCTTACAAGCCGCGGTCGCTGACCCGCCGCGTCGAGCGGCGGATGGGGATTCACCATATCGCCGATATGACGGAATACCGGGCCTTTCTGGGCACCCACCCGGCCGAAATCGAACTGCTGTCCCGCGACATCCTGATCAGCGTGACGCGCTTTTTCCGCGATGGTCCGGCGTTCGACATCCTGGCCGGAGAGTATGTCGTCCCGCTGGTGCGGAACCAGCCGGCGGACAAGCCGATCCGCGTCTGGGTCCCGGCCTGCGCCACCGGGGAAGAGGCTTACTCCATCGCAATCCTGTTGATGGAGGCCTGCGCACGGAGCGGCGTATCCCCCGGCTTCCGGGTCTTCGCAACCGACGTGGACAATCGGGCGCTGACCGTCGCCCGCACCGGTCTGTATCCCGAAACCATCACGGTCGACGTGTCGGTCGAACGGCTCGCCCACTTCTTCATCAAGGTCGAGGGCGGTTACAAGGTCGCCAAGCCGTTGCGCGATGTGGTTTCCTTCGCCCAGCACGATCTGCTCAGCGATCCGCCTTTTTCCAAGCTCGATCTGATCAGTTGCCGCAACATGCTGATCTATATCGAGCCGGACGTGCAGAAGGCCATCTTCGCCCTGTTCCATTTCGCCTTGTTGGACAATGGCGGCCTGTTCCTCGGGACGGCGGAGAACCTTGACACGCTCTCCAACCTGTTCGCACCTCTTTCAAAAAAATGGCGCCTTTACCGGAAGATCGGTGCGACGCGCAGCAGTGCGATGGCGGTCCTGCCGACGGGCGGGCGGTCCGCGGTCCCGGTGCCGACACTGCCCACACCCTTGCGCGGCACCAGCCCAGCGGACATCATCCGACAGGCCCTGCTGCTTGAATACGCGCCGGCGGCAGTTCTGATCGACGGGACGCATCGCATCCAGTATCTCTTCGGTCCGACCGGCGATTTCCTCGACCTGCCGACGGGAGAACCGCCCTGGGATCTGACGGCGATGGCACGCGGGGAATTGCGCCTGCAGCTCCGCCGCGCCGTCGCACAGGCGCGCTCCTTGCATGGCCGGGTTCAAATCTCCGGAATCCGGCACAAGCGTCACGGCATTGTGGTGCCGGTGACCATTCTGGTTATCCCGGTGCGTTTCCCCCGGGCCGGCAATGACTTGCTTCTGGTGACATTCACGGCGGACCACGTTGCACCAAGCACGCCGGTCGCCGAGACCGCGCCGCTGCCGATGGAAATTGACGGCGTCGAACAGCTCGAAAACGAGCTGCGCATGACCCGTGAGGAGTTGAACGACACCATCGAAGAACTCAGTGCCACCAGCGAGGCGCTGCGGGTCGCCAACGAGGAGATCCTGTCGATCGGCGAGGAGTACCAGTCGACCACGGAGGAGCTGGAGACATCCAAGGAAGAGCTTCAATCCCTCAACGAGGAACTCAGCACGCTGAACTCCCAGCTGCATGAAAAGGTCGACGAGCTGGAGGCGACCACCAACGATCTGAGCAATCTGCTGAGCAGCACCGACATCGCCACGGTCTTCCTGTCGTCAGACCTGCGGATCAAGCGTTTCACGCCGTCGGCGACCCGGCTGTTCGCTCTGCTGCCGCAGGACGCCGGACGCCTGGTCACCGACATCGCCCGACATTTTTCCGATCCTTGCCTGCTGCCCGACATCCGGTCGGTGCTGTCATCCCTGATGCCGTTGGAACGCGAAGTGTCGACGGACGACGATGCGACCTTCCTTCGCCGCATCCAGCCCTACCGGACGCAGCAAGGCCGGGGGGAGGGGGTCGTGATCACCTTCAGCGACGTGACGCCGCTGAAGCGCACCAGCCTGGCCCTGGCTCTGCAGGCCCGCCAGTACAAGCTGATCGCCGATCTCGGACGCAAGGACCTCATCGGAGCGGAAGGGTCGGAGACACTGGCCGAAGCAGCCCGTCTGATTGCCGAAGGTCTGGGAGCGGACGGCGTTGCCATCCTTGGTCCCAGCGAGGATCCAACGGGCCTGCGCACCGGGGACGCTGACGATCTGGTTCTGCTCGGCAGTGCCGGCCTCTCCGTTCCACAGGAGCCTGCCGTCCAGATCCCCAGCGACATGTCGACACTGGTCGGGCGGGTGTTCCGGTCCCGGCAGCCGTCGATCGTCGAGGATTTCGCCACCGATCAACGTGTCCGCTCCGTCATGGCGTTATCGGGCAGCCACTTCGTCAGCGGTCTGTCGGTTCCCTTCGGTGGCGCGGCACGCGGACCATCCGTTCTCGCGGTTCTGAGCCACAAGGCCGGACGGTTCAGCGATGCCGACCTGGAATTCGTCCAGGCCATCGCCAGCGTGCTGGGGCTGGTCATCGAACGGGCGGGGGTGCTGCGCACGGCGCGGGCCGAGCGCGATTTCGCCCAGGCCATCGTCGACACGGTCCGCGAACCGCTGCTGGTGCTGGACGAGATGCTTCGGGTGGTCGGCGCGAGTGCGGCCTTTCCCCGATCCTTCGCCACCACGCCGGACGCCG
Organism: Azospirillum sp. B506; assembly: GCF_000333595.1. Taxonomy (GTDB): domain Bacteria; phylum Pseudomonadota; class Alphaproteobacteria; order Azospirillales; family Azospirillaceae; genus Azospirillum. The sequence goes on along the minus strand of NZ_BADK01000644.1, from coordinate 14,085 downwards.
TGCTCGGCATCCAACTGGCCGAGACGGCCGGCGTTCTGCTGGCCGATCCCGAACTGCGCTGGCACTGGGAACGGATCATCCCCGATGGCACGGTCGTCGATGCGCTGGAACTGACCATCGGTCAGGGTGTCGGCGACCACGGCGTCGAGGAGCGCCGCACCCTGCTGCTGAACGCCCGCCGGCTCAATCAGGCGGGAGGGCTGATCCTGTTGGCGATGGAAGACGTCACTGAGCAGGTGCGCGTGCGCGAAGCCCTCGCCGCCGCCAAGGCTGCCGCCGAACTGGCAAGCGCCAGCAAAACCCGATTTCTCGCCGCTGCCAGCCACGACCTGCGTCAGCCGGTCCAGGCCCTGCTGATGTTCCATCATCTGGTGGCGATGCAGCCGCAGGGCGATGCGGCGGCAAAGCTGCTGGTCAGCATGGGCAACGCGCTGGGCGCCATGACCGCCATGCTCGACGACATCCTGGATGTGTCGCGTCTCGACGCCGGCATCATCCAGGTGACGCTCCGGCCATGTCCGGTTCAGACGGTGATCGATGCGCTGTGCGCCGAGCTATCGCCGTTGGCCGAGGCTGCCGAACTGACATTGCACAGCGTTCGGACCAGCCTGTCGGTGCGGAGCGACCCCAAGCTGCTGGAGCGCATCCTGCGGAACTTCATTGCCAACGCGATCAAATACACCGACCAGGGTCGCATCCTGGTGGGTTGCCGCCGTGCCGGGCTGAACCTGCGCATCCAGGTCTGGGACACCGGGCGCGGCATTCCGCCGAACCAGTTGGCATCGATCTTCGAGGAGTTCCATCAGGTCGACAATCCGGAGCGTGACCGGCGGCAGGGGCTGGGGCTGGGGCTATCCATCGTGGAACGCCTCGCCGCGCTGCTCCATCACCCGATACGGGTCAAATCGGCGCCAGGGCAGGGATCGATGTTCGAGATCCTGGTTCCGTTGGCAAGTCCGGACGATTCCCTTCCGAAGGACGAGGAGATGGCCGTATCCGACGGCGGCAACGGCGAGCGGGTGGTGGTGATCGACGACGACCCGACCGTTCTCGACGGGGTCGCCGCCTTCCTCCATGAATTGGGCTACGATGTGGTGGCGGCATCCGATGGCAACACGGCGGTGGAGCGGTTGGGGAACGGGGTGCCGGATTTGGTCATCGCCGATTTCCGGCTGAAGGGCACGGAAACCGGATCGGACGCAATCCACCGGCTTGAGCGGCATTTCGCCGCCCGGCTGCCCGGAATCCTTCTGACCGGAGACACCTCGCCCGCGCGCATCCGGGAGGCGAGCGCCAGCGGCTTCCTGTTGCTGCACAAGCCACTGAGCCCGGAGCCTCTGCTGACTGCCATACGACACGCCCTGACGGACCGGGCCGTGGAGCCGGGAACCGCCTGATGATTGAAGTGGACCCCGTTTCCCGGACAGTTTGGCGGCTAGAATAAGCTTGGTTCCGGTTCGTGTTATGCCGCCATTCTGATTCGGTCCGGAGAGACCTCGTAGACCTCTGCCGGGGTTCTGCCGCCGAGCGCCGGTGCGGGCGTTCGGCGTTGTAATAACCGATCCAGCGGCCGCGCCCGTCCATCGACACCCGAATGCCGGCCGCGGTCTAGAGGCCGGTGAAGCGCGGGCTGGTGAACTGGCTGCCCTGATCGGTGTTGAAGATGCCCGGCCGGCCGTAGCGTGCCATAGCCTCCTCCACGACCTCGATGCAGAACTCGACGTCCATGGTGTTCGACAGCCGCCAGCTCAGGACCTTGCGTGTCGCCCAGTCCATCACCGCCACCAAGTACAGAAAGCCGCGGCGCATGGGAATGTACGTGATGTCAGCGCACCAGACCTGGTTGGGTCGGTCGATGGTCATGTCACGCAGCAAGTATGGCCAGATCTTGTGCTCGGGATGCGGCACGGTCGTCTTCGGGCGCTGGTAAACCGCCTGCAACCCCATCCGCGCCGTCAGGCGGCGAACCCGCTTGCGGTTGACCTCATGGCCATGACGGCGCAGATGCCGGGTCATCTGCCGGCTGCCGTACCAGGGCGTTTCCACGAACTGCTCGTCGATCAGCCGCATCAACTCCAGGTTCGCGGCAGGCTCGCTTGTGGCCGGTCCGTAGTAGCTGGACAGGCTGATCGAGCTGCGACACTGGCAGCTCGCCCCGGATCGCCTCCAGCGCCACCTTCGCCTCGAACTCTGCCGAATATCGCTTCCGTTTCCCCGTCATCGGGTCCGTCCTTCTTCCTGGGCGAACCAAGCTTAGCCGACTGTCCGGGAAATGGGGTCCACTTCACAAGTTCCGCGACACACAGCCCGCACCGGTCGAGACGCCTGAATGCGAAGCCCTGCGGCTCGTGACACTGCCGGGCGAACTGTCCGAGCGGAAGATTGCCATGGTGAAGTCGGGATGGGAGGCCGCATAGATTTTGCCGGCCACCATCGAGACGATGGCGGCGAAATTGAACGGCCCCGCCTTGCCCGGATACGCCATCACTCTCCGGGCTGATGCCGCGCCTTCATACCGACCTCTTCGGCTGCGACGGGGTGCCGGTTGACCGCCAGCGGTCGACTGAAGAGACGGCGGACGACCGTGTAGAACACCGGGGTGAAGATCAGGCCGAAGATGGTCACCCCCAACATTCCCATGAACACTGCCGTTCCCAGGGTCTGTCGCATCTCCGATCCGGCTCCCTGCGCGATCATCAACGGCACGACGCCGAGAATGAAGGCGAGGGAGGTCATCAGGATCGGGCGAAGCCGCGTGCGTGCCGCCTCCACCGCCGCCTCGAAGCGGTTCTTCCCTTCGAATAGCTCGTTCTGGCGGGCGAATTCGACGATGAGGATGGCGTTCTTGGCGGCAAGACCGACCAGGACGACGAAGCCGACCTGGGCCAGGATATCGACGGCCATGCCGCGCAACATCAAACCGGTCACCGCCGCCAGCAGGCACATGGGCACGATCAGGATGACCGACAGCGGCATGGTCCAGCTCTCATACTGGGCGGCAAGCACCAGGAAGACGAACAGAACCGACAGCCCGAAGACCATCAAGCCGCTGTTTCCCGCGGCCTTCTCCTGATAGGCCAACTCCGTCCACTCGAAACCGAAGCCGTCCGGCAGCAGCTCGGCGGCCGCCTTCTCCATGGCGGCCAGGGCGTAGCCGGTGGAGAAACCGGGCAGCGTGTTGCCCTGCAACTCCGCAGCCGGATAGAGGTTGTAGCGGGCGGCGCGGTAGGGACCGGTGATGTCGGTCAATGCCGCCACCGCACCGATGGGAACCATCTCGCCGCGCTCGTTGCGGGTCTTCAGGTTGGCGATGTCGCGCGGATCCTGCCGGAAACGGCCATCGGCCTGCGCGGTGACCCGATAGGTGCGGCCCAGCAGGTTGAACTCGTTCACAAAGGCCGAGCCGACATAGATCTGCAACGCCTCGAACACCTGATCGGCGGTCACCCCCAGCATCTCCGCCCTCTGGCGGTCGATATCGGCGTAGATCTTGGGGGTCTTGGTGTTGAACAGCGTGAACACGCCGACCAGCCCCGGGATCTTGTTGGCCGCGGCGGACAGCTCGGTCACCGCCGCATCGAGCGCCGGCAGGCCGCGGCCCCGCTTGTCCTCCACCATCATCTTGAAGCCGCCGGCATTGCCGATGCCGCGGACCGGCGGTGGCGGGATGGTGATGATGAAGGCGTCCTCGATGGAGGCCAGCCGTTTCCTCAGATCGGCCAGGACCGCGTCGGCGGAATGACCGTCCCTGATGCGATCCTCGAAAGGGGCGAGGGTCACGAAGATCGCCCCGGCGTTCGGCGCGTTGGTGAAGGTGGCACCGTCGAAGCCGGCGAAGGGGACGGCATGGATGACCCCGGGCGTCTTCAGCAGCACCTCCACCGACTTGCGCACCACCTCGTCGGTCCGGGCGAGCGAGGAGCCCGGCGGCAGCTGCACCACGGTGATCAGGTAACCCTGGTCCTGGTTGGGGATGAAGCCGGTCGGTGCCCGGTTGAACTGCCAGCCGGTCAGGCCGAGCAGCAGCAGATAGATCGGCAGGACGATGAAGGGTAGCCGCACCAGCCGCCGCGTCAGTCCGGCATAGCCGTTGGACAGCCGCCCGAACCCGGCGTTGAAACCACGGAAGAAGGCGGCGACCGGCCGCATCGGCAGCGAGGGCTTGGGCGGGTGCTCCTGGTGGGGCTTGAACAGCAGGGCACAGAGCGCCGGGCTGAGCGTCAACGACACCAGGCAGGAGATCACCGTGGCGCTGGCGATGGTCACCGCGAACTGCCGGAAGAACTGGCCGGAAATGCCGCTGACCAGGGCGGCGGGAACGAACACCGCGGTCAGGACCAGGGCGATGGCGATCAGCGCCCCGCCAACCTCGTTCATCGTCTCGTGCGCGGCATCCTTGGGCTTCATGCCGCGGCTGATGAAGCGCTCGACATTCTCCACCACGACGATGGCGTCATCGACCACGATGCCGATCGCCAGCACCAGACCGAACAGCGACAGCGTGTTCAGCGAATAGCCCAGCGCCGCCAGCACGGCGAAGGTGCCGACCAGCGACACCGGAATGGCCAGAATTGGAACAATGGAGGCGCGCCAGGACTGCAGGAACAGGATGACGACGACGACGACGAGAATGACGGCCTCGTAGATCGTCTTGTAGACCTCCTCGACCGACTGGGCGATGAACTCCGTGGGGTTGTAGACGACATCGTAGCGCATGCCGGCGGGGAAGCCCTTGGAGAGGTCCGCCATCGTCGCCAGGATGCGGTTGGCGGTCTCCAGGGCGTTGGAGCCGGGCCGTTGGAAGACCACCAGCGGTACGGCGGACTGGCGGTCGAGATAGGCGTTCAAATTATAGTCCTGGGCGCCAAGCTCGATGCGGGCCACGTCGCGCAGGCGGGTGACGGCGGCGCCGTCGGTCTTCACGATGATGTTGCCGAACTCGCGCGCATCGGTGAGGCGGCCCAGCGTTTCCACATTCAGCTGGAACGCGCCGGGGGTCGGAACCGGCGGCTGGTTGATGACACCGCCCGAGACCTGGACATTCTGCGCCTGGATGGCGCGGACGACGTCTCCCGCGGTCAGCCCACGGGCCGCCACCTTGTCAGGGTCGAGCCAGACGCGCATGGCATAATCGCGGGCACCGAACACCTGCACATCGCCGACGCCGTCCAGGCGTGCCAGCACGTCCTTGATCTGCAGCAGTGCATAGTTCGACATGTAGAGCTGGTCGCGCTCCCCGCCCGGCGAGTTCAGGTGGATCACCATCAGCATGTCGGGCGAATTCTTGCGCACGGTCACGCCGATGCGCCGCACCTCTTCCGGCAGCCGCGGTTCGGCGACGGCAAGACGGTTCTGCACCAGCACCTGGGCGGTGTCGAGATTGGTGCCGAGCTTGAAGGTGATGGTCAATTGCAGACGGCCATCGCTGGTCGCCTGCGAGGTCATGTAGAGCATGTTCTCGACGCCGTTGATCTCCTGCTCCATCGGAGCGGAAACGGTGTCGGCGACGACCTGTGCCGAGGCGCCGGGATATGTCGTGTTCACCACGATGGTCGGCGGTGCGATCTCGGGATACTGCGCGACGGGCAGGGTCAGGTAGGCGAAGATGCCGATGAGCGTGATGACGATGGACAGGACGGCCGCGAAGATCGGCCGGTTGATGAAGAAGTGCGAGATGTTCATGACGGTCGCCCCTCACCCGGCCGACGGTTTCGGCGGTTCGGTTCTTGGCGGCTCGATCGATCCTTCCTGCGGCGTCACCTTGGCGCCGGGCCGGGCGCGGACCAGCCCGTTGATGATCACCCGGTCGGTGTCCGCCAGTCCAGACCGGACGATGCGCAGACCGTTCTCCATCGGGCCGAGCCGCACCGGCTTGGGCACCACGGTGCCATCGTCGGAGACCGTCAGCACGATCTTGTTGGCCTGGTCGCTGACCACCGCCTGGTCCGGGATCAGGGTCGCGGTATAGCGGTCGGACCCCGGCAGGCGCAGCCGCCCGAACTGGCCGGGCGTCAGGACAGCGTTGGGGTTGCGGAAGACGGCGCGCGCCCGGATGGTGCCGGACCCGGCATTCACCTGATTGTCGACGAAATCGAGCGTGCCCTTCAGCGTCCAGTCGCGCTCATCGAACAGGCGGGCCTCGACGCCGATGCCACCGTCACGCTGCGACCGCAAGGTCCCATTCTGGGCGGCACGGACATAGGCGAGGAAGTCGGCCTCGCTCATGTCGAAGGTGAAGTAGATCGGGTCGAGGGAAACGATGGTGGTCAGCGGCGTTGCCGCCCCGGCTTCGCCGCCGGCGATCAGATTGCCCACGCTGACCTCGCGCCGGCTGATGCGGCCGGCAAGCGGTGCCAGGATGCGGGTAAAGCTGAGATTCAGTTCGGCGGTGCGGACGGCGGCCTTGGCGACCTCGACCCCGGCGGCATCGACGCGGACCTGCTGGTTCCGCTCATCGAAGACGCTGGCGGCGACATTGTCGCTGCGCCGCAGTTCGGCCGCACGGGCCAGTTGGCGGTTCGACAGGTCCAGCTTGGCTTCGGCCTGCTGCAATTCGGCCCGGACCGAGGCGAGCGTCGCCTCGAAGGGGCGAGGGTCGATGACGAACAGCAGGTCGCCGGCCTTGACCATCTGGCCGTCACGGAAATTGACGGAATCGAGATAGCCGCTGACCCGGGCGCGGATCGCCACGGAGTCCACGGCCTGGAACTGACCGGTGAATTCATCCCACTCGACGATATCCTTGCGCAGCGGCCGGCTGACCGTCACCGGCGGTGCACCAGCCCCGGCGGCCTGGGCACGGGCCGGGCTCGGCTCCCCGGCATTTGCGCCGGCCAGCCAGAGGCAGGCGGTCGCAAGGATGGTTGGAAGCAGTCTGGCGATACCGGCCGCCCGTGGCCCGACCGGAGCAGCATTGGCAGCCGCTGTTGCAATCATGGAATTGCTCCACTCACTGGGAGGCCGATCCTGGGATCGCAATGGCAGCAATCGACCGTGGTGGAACAGAATTGGACGTCCCTTTCCCCAATCGCGGTCCATAACCGTCGTTCCGTCCTTGGTGGTGATGACGTTCATCATCATGGATCCTTTCCAGTTGGACGTGTTCTGTTTGCTTGTTCCGTTCCGTCCAGCGAGGCTTCAGGCCCGCAAGAACCGCAATTTGTTCCCTAACCGAACTCCCGAGACAAATCTTGGCGATCCGTCCGCCTATTTGTTGAAAGGGCATTTTGTTTGCAGAAGAAGTGCGCCAGACTTTCAGAACAAGATGCTTGTTCAGATCATGACAAACACGGATGAACCGCTCGATGGGCATGTGCGCATGGCGGTTGAGACGATGGACGCTGACATCGCGCATAACTTTAAGATTAAAAATTTGTCATCGTCCATCGGAATCTCGCGATCCGATCTCACGTCTTTGCCCGATGCGGCTTTCGGCTTACCCCCAGACCGATGGTGTCTGCAAAGGAGGTCCGGCACAGCGCCGGGGGCAAGGTCCCTTTGCCTTGGGGGCTGGCGACCGGCTTGGATCACAGAGACAGGCCACCATCGACGGTCAGCGCTGCGCCGGTGATGTAGCCGGCCTCCGGACCGACAAGGAAGGCAACTGCAGCGGCGACCTCCTCCGGCTCGCCGTAGCGGCCGAGCGCCGACATGCTTTTCAACAGGTCCGCGACCGCCCCTTCCTTGGGGGCCATGTCGGTGTTGATGGGGCCGGGCTGGATGACGTTCACGGTGATCCGGCGGGCGCCCATGTCACGCGCCCAGCCACGGCTGTAGGCGGCGACCGCCGCCTTGGAGGCGACATAGTCCGCGATCCCGGGAAAGGCGGCGCGATGGCTGGCGCCGGCCGTGCCGATGGACACGATGCGGCCGCCGTCGCTGAGCAGTGGAATGGCCGTCCGGACGGCACTGACGACGGCCTTCACGTTGATGTCCATCTGCCGGTCGAAGGCCACCAGGTCTGCGGCTGGATCGCCGGCGACTCCCGTTATGAAAACACCGGCGGAGTTCACCAGGATGTCGAGCCGGTCGAAGGCCTTATGCGCTGCCTTCACCAGGGCTTCGACCTCCAGGCCGACCGCCTGGTCTGCCTTGATGGCGACAGCTCGCCGTCCCAAAGCTTCGAGATCCTCGACCATCCGCTCGGCCTGCTCCTTCGACGAGCCGTAGCTGAAAACGATGTCCGCGCCTTCGCTGGCGAGCCGGCGGACGATGGCGGCGCCGATGCCCCGCGAACCACCGGTCACGAGGGCGACCTTGCCCAGAAGAGGCTGTGTCATGATCATCTCCGTGTGTAGGAAGCGTGTCAGGCGTTTTGCAACTGAGGGAAGCCGCCCCGTCGCGGGCAGGGTCAGACGAGGCGCGCGCCGCCGTCGATGTGCAGCGTCTCGCCGTTCATGAAGCCGTTGCTCATCAGGAAGACCACCGCCGCGCCGACCTCGTCCGGCGTTCCCAGGCGGCGAAGCGGCAGCTTCTCCTTCAGGCCCGCCACATAGGCGTCTCGCCCGTCACCGAGGGTCCGGTTCAGGAGCGGCGTGTCGGTGGTGCCGGGAGACAGGGTGTTCACGCGGCGCGGCGCCAGTTCGAGCGCCAGCCCGCGGGCAAAAGCCTCCATTGCGGCCGATGCCGCGGCCAGGATGGCGGTGCCGAAGGCGTTCGGACGGTCGGCGAGCATGCCGGAAATCAGGGTGATGGAGGCGTCCGGGGCGAGACGCTCGCCAAGCGCCCGGATCGTCGTCACCGCCGCCCAGATGCGTTCCTCGAAGGCCCGGCGCAGGTAAGCGACGTCGGCATCCATGACCTTGCCGGCCACGAAGGTGCCGGCCAGCAGCACGAGATGGTCGACATGGGGAATGTCGGCCAATGCCGCTTCGATGGCTTGAGCATTCGTCACGTCCGCGGCACGCCAGCCGTCGAACCCATGCTCGGCAGCCGCCTGGGCGGCGCGGTCCCGGTCGACGCCGACGACGATCACCTTGGCGCCGGCCGCTTTTGCCTGGATTGCAGTGGACAGGCCGATGCCGGAGGTCCCGCCGACGATGACGATGGTGCGATCGCGAAGAGCGGCAAGGCCGAACGGCAGGGGGTGAGCGAGGGATTGAGCGGTGGCGGAAGATATTTGGGACATGCTGTGCTCCGGTGTGGCGAGCGCCCCGGCGGCGCTGTTGAAAGGACCGTAGCCCAAGGAATTCCCGTTGATAATCCGGCCTTTGTTCGCTTTACTCATGCCATGAAGGAACAAATTGGTCTGGAGAGGCTGACCGGCCTCATCGCCTTCGCCCGCGCCGCGTCGTTGGGCAGCTACACGGCTGCGGCCCGTACGCTGTCGGTATCGCCATCGGCCGTCAGCAAGAGCGTTCAGCGGCTGGAGCAGCAGCTGGGTCTGCCCCTGTTCACCCGCACCACGCGATCCCTGACCCTGACGGCCGAAGGACGGGACTTGCATGAGCGTGCGTTGCGCCTGCTGCACTATGCCGAGGACATCGAGCAGGCTGCGTTGGCGGCCCGGGCCGAGCCGGCGGGCACGTTGAGAATCACGGCTCCCCTCCCGATCGGCGTGCACATTCTGGCATCCGCGCTGCCGCGCTTTCAGGCGCGTCACCCCAAGCTGACGATCGACCTGCGGCTTGGAGACCAGGTCTTCGACATCATCGAGACGGGAATCGACGTCGCCATCCGGGTCGGCGATCTCGCGGATTCACGTCTGATTTCACGTCGGCTCGCCCCTCATCGACTCTGCGCCTTCGCATCACCCGATTATCTCGCCCGGCGTGGTGTGCCGCGACATCCGGACGAGCTGGCAGGGCACGACTGCGTGAACTTCCGCTATCAAAGCTCCGGCCAGCCGCTCCGGTGGCCCTTCAAGATCGGTGACCGCATTGTCGAAATCACCCCTGCCCCGGGGATCGTGATCGATGTCAGCGACGCCGTCGCGGCAGCGCTGGCCGCTGGGGGCGGCATCGGCATCTCGCCGACCTACATTGCCGCTCCCTATGTCGCCCGCGGTCAGCTGGTGCCCATCCTCACCGCCTTTGCGGTCGATCGTTTTTCTGTCACAGCGCTATGGCCCGAAAGTCGGCGTGGCAGCCCGAATGTCCGGGCCTTTCTTGCGTTCCTTGAAGAGGTGTTTCCAACCCCGGCGCCATGGGATGCGTGCCTGGACGCCGTGCAGGACACAGCGCCATGAGCGATGGGGTCGTCCGGTGGCCGGGGAGCGGATCAATGTCAAAGCCGATTGCTGATGATTTTGCTCTGCCTTACAGCGTCGTGCGTTTAATATGAAACGCACGACGCTGTACTTTACGTGTGGCGATCGGATTCACGCTTCAAATCGATTCCGATTTTACGCGATCCGATCTAATGGACAAACTGTTGACGGAGATCCGGCCTCACCAAATCTTGGGTACGGTTAAACCAGGCAAGTACCGGATTGCTGCGTAACGGCGGTGCGATATCTCCTGACGCTGCGGAATTCAAGCCACGCACCCAGGGTGAAACAACCCCGGCGGGCACCTGTCTGCCATCAATTAAAGGCAGAGTGTTTCCCACTCCCCGTTATCGCTGTCGGCCTCCGCAGTGCGCGGTTCCGTTGTCGTAACCTCATCGGCCGCCGTGCCGCCCACATCCTCGGCCAGTTCCCGGGCGAGTTCGGCCAATGTCGGGCCGCGCAGCAGGCGGATGATGGAAATTGTCATGCCGAGATGGCGGAGCACGGCGCCGCGCATTTCCAGCGCCATCAGGGAATCAAGGCCCATGCGGTTGAGCGGTTGGTCCACCGCCACCGCCTCCGCCGGCCGGCCGAGCGCCCGCGCCAGGCGGATTTGCAGATATCGTTCCACCAGCGCCGCTTTGGCTTGCCCTCCATCGGCCGATCGGATGGCGCGGGCCAGTTGGTCGGTTTCGTCCGAACCTTGCGCCGGTCCGGCATCGCTGCCGGCAGCCAGGGATGCGGGCAGGAGGGATGCCAGCAGCGGGGAGGTGCCGAGCAGGGGCAGCCCGGCCCGCAACCGGACGGGATCGACGCTGGCGATGCCGGCCTGCGGCACATCCCGCGCCACCAGCGTGTCGAAGGCATGCAGGCACAATGCCGGATCGATCGCGGCCAGCCCAAGCCGGTCCAGAATGCCTTCGGTGCGCGCATTGGCCGCCAGCCCTGTGGTTGCCCAGGGACCCCAGTTGATGCTGAGTGCCGGCAGGCCGCGGGCGCGCCGAAGCCGGGCGAGGCCGTCCAGGAAGGCATTGGCAGCGGCGTAACCGGCCTGCGCCGGCATGCCGAACAGCGCGCTCATCGATGAGAACAGCACGAAGCGGTCGAGCGGCTCGCCGGCCAGACGGTCATGCAGCAGCCACGCGGCCCGCGCCTTGGTCCGGATCACGGGGGTCAGCCGGTCGGCCGTCTGCTGCAGCATCAATCCGTCATCCAGGACGGCGGCGGCATGATAGACGCCGCGCAGCGGCGGCAAGCCAGCGCGGATTTCGGCCAGCAGCCCATCCAGTTGCACCGGATCGGTGACATCGGCCTGCCGTACCACGACCCTGGTTCCGGATGCCTCGATCCGTTCCAGAGCCTGCAATGCCACCGCGCCCGGTGCTCGCCGGCCGACCAGCACCAGCGTGCAGGCCCCCTGGTCGGCGAGATGCCGGGCCAGTGCCAGCCCAAGCCCGCCCAGGCCGCCGGTGATCAGATGCGTGCCCCCGATCCGGCCGGGGGCGGGCGGGGTGTTGGCCCGATCAGGCCGGACCAGCCGGGCGCCATGGCGCACGCCGTTCCGGATGATCACCTGACGCTCGTCATCATCGCTCAGCAGGGAGGCAAGCAGCCTGTCGGCTGCCGTGGGATCGTCATTCCCGCTGGCATCCGGCCCATCGGTATCGACAAGGCGGAGCAGCAGTTCCGGATGCTCGTTGGCGGCGACACGCGCCATGCCCCAGATCATCGCCTGGGCCGGATCGACCACGGCCGGCGCGTCATCGCCGATCGCCTGGGCGTGGCGGGTGACCACCGATAGGCGCGGCGGTTCGTTCAACCCGGCAAGGGTCTGCACCAGACGCAGGAAATCGCTGCACAGCACCTCGCCTGCCGTTGCCGGATCGGCAGCCGCCCCGGCCGGTGCCACGGCATGGATGATCCCGGCCGGCTTCAGGCGCGCCAGCATGTCGTCCAAGTCCGCCCCGGGATCGAGCGGGATGCCCCGCTGACCCGACCGGGCAAGGCTGGCAAGCAGCGGTTCTGCATCCGCCTCCTGCCGGGCCGCCACGATCCAGGGTCCCGCATCGGTTGCCGGCAGTGAGGCGTCCGGCAGTCTGTGCCATGTCAGGCTCAACAGCACATCGGCGCCGGCGCCGGGCGGCAGGCTGGCCGGTTCGATACAGCGCAGACGCAGCCCGTCCACCCGGACCAGCGGATTGCCATTGCGGTCGAGCAGCAGGGCGTCACCCTGGATGAAGCCGGCCGGCGTCTCGGCAAGGCGGGCGTAGCCCCAGGCCACGCCGCCAACCGTCGCAGCGTATAGTTCGACCCTGCCGATGGCCACGGGCAGGAACATGCCATCCGGCCGCCGATCGGGCGGCAGGGCCGAGGCGACGCATTGAAAGGCAAAATCGAGGATCACGGGATGCAGATGGTAGGCTGCGGGAGCCGCGGTCACCACCGCATCTGCCGCCAGCGGAACCAATGCCTCGCCCATGCCGCGCCGGCCGGCGCCCAGGCAGCGGAAGGCCGGCCCGAAATCGATGCCGCGTTCGGCCAGTACCCGATAATCCGCTTCGGGGATCAGCCTGTCCGGGCATCGGGCGGTGACGGCGGCGAGATCGACGGTCGCCGGCATCGGCCCGGCCGGGACGATGTCCAGGCCGGCCAGCTCTGTCCATGGGGCATCCGCGGCCTCCTCCGGCCCGCCCGGCCGGCCGAAGATGCGGATACTGCGCCCGCCGTCGGCGACCACCTGCACCGCCGCCCCGTCTTCCTCGCCCAGGAACAGCGGGGCCTCGAACCGCAGGTCGGCCAGCGCCACCGGGCCGGGGCCGGCGATCTGGCGGGCTGCAGCCAATGCCATTTCGACATAGGCCGCGGCTGGCACCAGCGCCATGCCGCCGACCCGGTGGTCGCGCAGGTAAGCCAGATCGTCCAGCCGCAGTTCCGCCGCCCAGGCACGGATTGCGGGATTGGCCGGCCACGGCACGGCCGCCCCCAGCAGCGGATGCCCACCCGCCGGGACCGCACGCCGCTTTGGCAGGTCGAGCCAGAATCGTTCGCGCTGCCAGGGATAGGATGGGAGGGTGACACAGCGCCCTGCCGGCTGGATCGCCGACCAGTTCAGCGCGGCGCCCTGGCTGTAGAGCAGCCCTGCGGCCCGCAGCAGGCCTGCCCGCTCGCCGCCGTCCCGCCGCATCGAGGCCAGCACCAGCCCGGCGGCACCCACCGTCTCCTGGACGGCGGGCACCAGCACGGGATGCGGGCTGATCTCGATGAACACGCGGTGGCCCTGGGCCGCGAGATCGGCCACGACCGGCGCCAGCAGCACCGGCCGGCGCAGATTGGCGCACCAGTAGTCCGCCTCCAGTGCCGCGGCCCGGGTCACCGGCCGGCCGCTGACCGTCGACCACAGGGTGCAGCGCGGTGCCTGCGAGTCCAGCGGCCCCAGCGTCGTCGCCAGTTCATCCAGGATGCCATCGACCTGGGCCGAGTGCGAGGCCACCGCCACCGGCACCAGCCGGGCGAACAGCCCGGCCGCCGACAGGTCGGCGACCAGCGCGGCGACCGCGGCGGCGGCGCCGGACAACACGGTCAGCCGCGGCCCGTTGCTGGCCGCCACCTCGACCCCCGGCCAGTCGGCCAGCCGGGCCTGGGCCTCGGCCAGCGACAGTTCGACCAGGGCCATCGCCCCCTGGCCGCGCAGCCGGTCGAGCAGGCGGGAGCGTCGGCAGATCACCCGCACCGCCGCCGCCAGCGACAGCGCGCCGGCGACATGGGCGGCTGCCGTTTCGCCCATGGAATGGCCGACCACGGCGGCGGGCACGATGCCCCAGGAGCGCCAGAGGGCGGCCAGCGCGACCTGCAGGGCGAACAGCACGGGCTGGACCACG
>NZ_BADK01000645.1 GCF_000333595.1 Azospirillum sp. B506 | reverse complement strand
ATTTATTACATGGAGGGAGGAAAATAATTATATTGGTTCTTGTTTGATTCGGACTGCCGCCAACCTCCGCTGGACAGGATCCTCTACCTAGATGATTCTTGAGCGTCCCTTAGGCCGCCTTCTCACCATTTGGTGCGATGGAGCAACGACTTGCATGCCAAAGCACGCGGCAAAAACCTGCCATACGCGGCCCTGACCGATGTCAGCCACGGCTCAAAAAAACATGGACCGGACCGCTTCGACCGACTGCCAGACGGTGATCGCCGTGGCGATGAGAACGGCGGCGGCTATCGCCAACGACGCTGCCAGCAACACCCCGTCCTCTTCCAGATAGGCCAAGGCGATCAGCATGATCGTCACCGCCGGGACGACATTGCTCAGCGGAATGGGAACGAAGAAGACGCCTGCCAGCACGAGGACGACCAATCCGACCACGCGCGTCGTCGTCTCGAACGGCATTTTCCAGCGTGGGCGTATGACCGTCTCCATGCGCCTCAAAACCGGCACGGTACGATCGACCATGCGGACCAGGCGCTGTGTCGAGAAACGCCGCGACATGATCGTCCTGGGAAAGGCCGGCGTTTCCCGCGCAAGGATCATCTGGAACGCGGGAATGGTCAGCAGCAGCCCGACGACCGGCGATGTTCCCGGAGTCAGACCGATCACTGCCAGCAACAGCAGGACGACGCCGAAGGAGCGCTTGTGCAGCCTGTCCAGCAGCCAGCCGAATGTAACGCCCTCGGCCGGAGCTTCGGCGAGCAGGCCACGCAAAACCTCGGATGTCGGGATATGTGCGGGCAAGGCCGAGGTCATGACCGCATCGCTCCGGCCGTTTCGGTGGGGCGACACCTGCCAGTCATGCCGGGATCGACACCGTAACGGTCGTGCCGGCGCCGGACCCGACGGTCAGACCGCCTTTGACCTGCTCCGCCAGCAACTCCATCAAAGTGAGGCCGAGCGACCCCGTGCGCCGTTCGTCGGCCATGCCGATGCCATCGTCACTGATGCTCATGCGCAGGACTTCGTACGAGATTTCCCCGAACGAGACGGCGATGCGGCCGGATCGCCCGTCCGGGAAAGCGTATTTCAGCGCATTGATCATCGCCTCGTTGGCGATGAGGGCCAGCGGGATGGCCTGATCCGGTTTCAGGAACACCTCGTCGGCGTCGACATCCAGCACCACCCGCAAACTCTGTGCAGGCTCGAAGGACATCAGCAGGTCGCGGCACAGCATCCGCAGATATCCCCCGAATTCGATCTCCTGCAGCCCCTGCGTCCGGTAGAGCGTCTCGTGGATCTCGGCCATGCGGTCCAGCCTTTCCACGGCGCTGTGCAGCGCCACCTGCACGGCCGGCTCCCGGCCATGGGTGAGACCCAACTGGATGCGCAGGAAGGACGAGGCCATCTGGAGGGTGTTTTTGACGCGGTGGTTCACCTCCTTCATCAGATTATCCTTGTCGCGCAGCAGCACGTCCTTGTCGGCAAGGGTGTTGCGCAGCACACGCTCCACCTCGGTGCGGCGCTCAACTTCGGCGGCAAGTTGGCGATTGAGTTCATCCAGCCGCGCGGTGCGCACCGCGACACGGTGATCGAGTTCTTCGTTGAGCTGGCGCAATCCGTCTTCCGCCGCCTTGCGCTCGGTGATGTCGACAAAGGACACGAAATGGTGGCGGATACGGTCTTCTTCGAAAACGGGTGCGACATGCTGGAGCACCCATAGCGGCTTTCCATCCCTCCGATAGAGCCGGACCTGACGCACGATGGCCTCGCCGGCGCGTAAGGCAAGGCCAATGGCGCGCGCCACCTCCGGGTCGGTGCCGGAGCCGGACAGCAGATGATAGCTCTTACCCAGTATCTCTTCGCGTGCATGACCGCTGAGCCTGGTGAATGCGGCGTTGGCGAAGACGATCGGGATATCCGGCAGAGTGGGATCGGCGATCAGCATGGGCATCAGGGTCGATTCCGCGGCCACCACAAAGGGGCCACCGCGCGCGGCCTCCATCCTGACCATTCTCTCTGCATCCTGTTGGTCGCGGGGATTATCGGGCATGCAGCGCTCCTTCGTCCGATCCATTGTTCGAAAAGGATATAGCCGCTGAACGCAGCCTACCCAGGCGAAGAAGTGGCAGAGCGTGTTCGCCGGATTGGCGCGGAACGGTAAAATATACCGATTGATCCACGACAAAAACCTCCTGACCTTCTTGCGTATGTAAAATATATGATGGGAAAACCAAAAGAACATCTCCTTTATATTCGGCAATTTATAGCTCTCAGTTTCAGATTATATTTTTAAAGCCATTGATATTTTGCGGTGCGGCATAATATAGGATTAAGGCATCGAGGTAGAGCGCAGCGCTCCCTTTCAGCTCTCATTCCCCAAACAGTCATGGAGACGTCATGGACGACGGCACTCATCCCACCCCCACCATTCGCCCCACCAATCGCCCGACCATTCGCAGTGCCAGCGATGAAGCCGCGGCGGGCAACGACGCGCCGAAGGGCGCCGGCATCCGCAGCGCCAGCGAGGAGCACACGGCGAAACCCGCCCGCGAGCTTGGTCAGCAGCCGAGGCCCTGGCCGCCGAGGCTGCCCGGCACTTCAGACAACCAGGGCTTTCCGGAATCCGTCCGGACCGCCGGCCAGAGATTTGACCGTGCTCTCAAAGACGGTCTCGACGAGGGTGGCGGTCGGGCCACGGCACTCGGCGGTGCCCTGATGGCAGGCTATGGAGCGGCCATTTCAGAAGCGGTCGCCTTCATGGGCCAAGCCGTGGAACGACAAAACGAGCTGTTGGGCAGCATGCTCCAGGCCCGCGGCCCGCAGGACATCATGACGGCGGGACAACGCTACCTGCTCGGCGGATGGCTGGCCTTCTTCGAGGTCAACGTCCGCGTCGCCCAGGCCGCGTCCCGGCTGCCGCAAGACACCGTGCACAGCCCGCCCCGGCCTGGCGCCTGAGGCCGCCGTCGCTCTTCAAAGCCGCATGACAGCACTTCGGGAGGATCTCCGTTGACCGGTCCGGAAAAGGAGACACAGACGCTTCTCACCGTCGAAGAGCAGGTGGGCGTCCGCAAACGCCGACAGGTCACCGGGACCGTCCGCGCCAGCACCTTCAGCCATGAGCGGGAACAGGCGGTCGAAGCCGACCTGTCGATGGAAACACTGGAGGTCGAGCGGGTTCCCATCGGACGGTTCGTCGATGCCCCGATCCCCCGACGCCAGGACGGCGACACAACCGTCATCTCGGTGATCGAGGAGGTGGCGACGGTGGAGGTCCGCCTGAAGCTGGTGGGAGAAGTCCGGATCACCCGCCGCACCGCGAGCGGCAAGAGGCCGGACCACGTCACGCTGCGCCGTCAAGAGGTCGTCATCGAACAGAGACCGTCTTTGGACACCCCCGCGACCTGAGCAGCCTGACTTACTTCAAGACACTGAAATACTTTAATCCTACTGGAGACTATCATGAGCACGATCATCGTTGGACTTTACAAGGAAAGCGGTTCCGCCAAGAAGGCCTTCCAGGCCTTGGTCGCGGCGGGCTGCCAGGAAGCGGACATCGAGACCTTCGGCGGCGCCGACAGCGCCGACAAGGCCGCCCAGGGCCTGCTGGGACACGGTTTCGACAAGGAACTGGCCGAGCAGTACAGTGCAGCCATCCGCCAGGGCCATACCCTGGTTGCGGCCGACATCGCCGACCAGGATGCCGACGCGGCGGAAGCCATTCTCGATGAAAACGGGTCCGTTGACCTGCCCGAGCCCCCTGCGGTGCGGAAGCCGGCCCAGAAGGCGGGCAATGGCGCCACCGTCGAGCAGGAAACCCTCCAGTCGGTGAAGGAGGAGGTCGAGATCGGCAAGCGCCGGGTCGCCAAAGGCGGATTGAAAGCCGTGTCGGAGATCACGGAAACCCCAATTCAGGAGACCGTAACGCTGCGCGACGAGGCGGTGGACGTGGAACATCGCAAGGTCGATCGGCCTCTCCGCCCCGACGAGGAAAAGGCTGCGTTCGGCGAGAAGACGGTCGAGCTGATGGCGACCTCCGAAACGCCGGAAATCACCAAGGAAGCCCGCGTGGTCGGGGAGGTCGTGCTGTCCAAGACCGCTTCCGAACAGGAAAAGACCGTGGAAACCGTCGCCCGCCGCAGCGATGTCAAGGTGGAGCCTGTCGGAAACAAGCCCGGCAACAAGCGCTGATCCGAAGCGGGCACACTACGATGGGGCGGCCGTTCGGCCGCCTCCCGCCGCAGCGGATATAACCTGCGGCGGAGCGATTGAAGGTCTGTCGAAAGAACTCATAGATTCAATCTATTGTCTATCGGTAGATTTCTCTCAATAGAGGCGCAAAACCGATTTCAAAATGTCGAGTGTCCACTTCTGAATTTCAGGGATATCCCATTGTGGAAATCTCTGCGAATCCCCACATTAATTATTCAAAAGCCACCCCAGGCCTGCTCATTTTTGCCGAGGATCGCAAATCCGAGGTGTTTCCTGGCGTGACTCGATCCGGATGGCATGGCTGCCGCCATTGCCGACAAACCGGTCCACATCGGAGGCACTTTATGAATTCCCGGACAAGGCTGGCCTTCTTCATTCTTAAAACCCACGCCGGATGGATCGTCCGTGCTGATGGCTTCGTCTATCCGCCCTGCGCCGACCAGATCGATGCTCTCACCAAAGCCATTCGGGAAGCGCAAGCAGCGGAACGTCTCGGCTTCGCCAGCGTCGTGCTGGCGCAATCGGCGGCAGGGGAACCCTGCCATGTCCGCTGGTGCTGTGCCGGCAATGACGGAGCGGCACAGGCGGTTATGGAGCCTCCATATCCGATAATTCCGGCCATGGCTGAGATCCTGACGCCGACATCCGTATCGGAGGAACGTCCATGACCCCCTTGCTCCATTCGATCGAGGGGCGATGCCCCCGTGGCGCCGATGCGTTGCGTGAACAGCTGCGCTGGATGAATGCCGAGCGCCGTTGGCATCCGACTGTCTATGGCGTATCGCCGGACCAGTTTCCCCCTGCCTTTACACCACCGAGCCATGTCAGCCTGCCGCAGGGTGCCACGCTGACCCGCCTTACCAGAGCCTGTGCCGCGGGTGGTGCGGCTGCCATCGAGGAACGGGTGATCTCATGAGCCTATCAGCCCATTATACCGTGTCGTGCCGTACAGACGGGTGGTTCGTCGGGCTTGAGGGGGAACGCTACGGCCCCTTTCCCAACGGACAGGTCGGTGCCCTGATCGCCGCTGTACAGGCCGCCAACCACGCCGGAAAGGACGGCCACGATGCCCGCGTGCTGTTGCGTATGGCGGATGGCCGGACCGACCCCGTCTGGATATTCGGCGTGGACAGCTACCCGTCGCCCTGGGTGGAGGAATTGCATCGGATTGCACAACTGCCGCGGCGCGAACGCGCACGTGCACCGATCCCGTCCATTCTTTCAACAGATCTGCAAGCCATGATTCCGGATTCTGCGATCGCTGGCCGGGCGGTTGCTGGGCGGGCGTGACCGGGCGGGCAGGATTTTCCTT
>NZ_BADK01000646.1 GCF_000333595.1 Azospirillum sp. B506 | reverse complement strand
ACGGCGCAGGCCGACGGGTCGAACGTACCCCTGAGGAGCGAAAGCGGGACCGCCAATCGTTGCTTCGGGACCTGCATGTCGCGCGTCAGGCGCTCGCCTCCCGTCAACGGACGGCCAAGGACCCCGTTGTCAGCAGTCATGCTCTGCTGCGGTATGTTGAAAGGGTGATGGGGATCGACGTCAAAGCGTTGGAGCGGAGTCTACACAGCCAGGAGGTGAAAGCGGCGATCCGCGCCGGGGCGACCCGAATCACGGTCGATGGGATCGGGCTCGTGGTCAAGGACAATGTCATTGTCACGGTTGTCGATTGAACATTTCGAGGCTCCACCCAGCGCCGAAAGCAATCTCTGGTTAGCATATTTCAGATTATTATGATATTTAAGAGTGATCTTGTGAATTTCACATATTTTTCTGCGTGCCAACGAGAAGAATGAGACACGAAAAGGCGCACAATCTGTTCCGGCTTGCGCTTGAGCTGCAATCCAGCCGGCAGGGGGTGTCGCTGGCCGACATCGAGGAGCGGTTCGGTGTCGGCCGCCGCACCGCGATGCGGATGAGGGATGCCGTGGCCTGTGTCTTTCCGCAGGTGGAGGAGATCGCAGGTGACGACCGCGCCAAGCGGTGGCGGATTCCGAAAAGCACGGTGAACGGCCTGATCGACGTCAGTGTCGAGGAACTCGCGGCGCTGGAGTCGGCTGCCCGTCTGATGCAGCAACAGAATCGCGCTGTCGAGGCTGCCGAACTCACCGGTCTCGTGGCGAAGCTGAAGGCCATGATGCGTCCGGACGCCGTCCGTCGGGTCGAGCCCGATCTTGACGCGCTGCTTGAGTCCGAGGGGCTGGCGATGCGTCCCGGACCGCGGCCGCGCATCGGAACCGGCGTCGTCACCATCCTCCGTGAGGCAATCAAATCCTGCCGCAAGGTCCGCATCGGTTACCGCAACCGGAAGACCCGGCAGACGAACGAACGGATCGTTCATCCCTATGGCTTCCTGCATGGCCATAGGCATTATCTGGTGGCTTGGCATGAGCATCCGAAAGCGGAGAAATTCGTCCTGTTCAGTTTGCCGGGCATCGAAACGGTGGACCTGTTGGCGGAGAGCTTCGTTCGGGATCCCGCCTTCAATCTGCAGAGTTTCGCCGCCCGCTCCTTCGGGTTGTTTCAAGAGGAGCCATTCGATGTCGTGTGGCGGTTCTCCCCCGATGCCGCCGACGTTGCCGCCGACTTTGTGTTCCATCCGACCCAGACGCTTGAACGGCAACAGGATGGCTCCCTGATTGTGCGGTTCCGTGCCGGCGGCGATCTGGAGATGGCTTGGCATCTCTGCATCTGGGGTGACAAGGTTGAGGTTCTCGAACCGGCACGACTGGCGGAATTGGTAAACGGTCACAGACGGGCGTGGCCGGCCTTGCCATGAAAAGACGTTGGATCGATTCTTCGATCAACACCCTCATGCACTCATCGCGCCTTTGAAAGATCGGGTGTGTGGGGAGTCAATCATGCGGTCCGTCGCCGTAAAACATCTGTTCGGTTCGTGCGGAAGGTGATCCGGTCGGAGGCCACGGAGTTCCGCTACACGCGCACGAACCAGCCTTTGCCGAAGATCGGCCCCTGGCGTGAAGAACTGGATGCTCTGTTGCTGGCCAACGAGGGGAAAGCATTACGGGAGCGCCTGACGCTGGTCCGGCTGTTCGAAACGTTACGGTCCCGCGGCTATGAAGGCGGCTACGACGCTGTCCGTCGTTATGCCCGGGTTTGGCGGCAGGAGCAGGGGCCCTCCGTCGCCCAAGCCTACGTGCCATTGAGCTTTGCGCCAGGCGAGGCCTACCAGTTCGATTGGAGCCATGAGGTCGTCCTGATCAACGGAACGACGGTCACGGTGAAGGTGGCCTATGTCCGCCTGTGCCACAGCCGGATGCTGTTCGTGCGGGCCTATCCGCGCGAAAGCCAGGATGGCCGGGCGGGACGGCGTGCTTGGCCAGCGTCTCCTCGAACAGCGCCTTGAACAGGGTGGCACTCTCGGCATCGGCGACGCACCAGCCCACCACCCAGCGGCTGAAGATGTCGAGGATCACGTAGAGATAGTAATAGGACCACTTCATCGGTCCCATCAGCTTGGTGATGTCCCAGGACCAGATCTCGTTGGAGGCTGTGGCCAGCAACTCGGGCTTCCGGTCGACCGGATGGCGGAGCTGGTCGCGGCGGTCCCGGACCTCGTCATGCTCGACCAGCAGGCGGTACATGGTGCAGATCGAGCAATGATAGACGCCTTCATCGAGCAGGGTAGCGTAGACTTCCGCCGGGGCGAGATCGACGAAGCGCGGCTCGCGCAGAAGAGCGAGCACCGTCTGGCTCTCCTGGACCGCGAGCGCACGCGGCGGTCGTGGCCGGGGGCGAGGCGCCGGTTCCCTGCCAGCCAGCCGGCCCCGGTGCCCGATGGACGCTGGCGCGCGCGACCCCCATGGCGGCGCAGGCCGCGCTTACAAGGCCACGGTCGGTTGGCAAGGCGGCGATCGCGCTCATCGCGGCGTCTCGTCGCTGTCGGCGGGAGACAGGGCAATCCCCAACAGGTCCGAGAATTTTTTTTGGACGTCAATGACCGCCTTCGGCCCGCGCTTGAGCGGCTTCAGCGCCTCGAAGGCGCCGGCGTCGCGTTGCCGGCGCCAGTCGGTCAGCGCCGACGAGTACAGACCTTCCCGGCGCAGGAGGGCCGCGATCCCGCCGGTGTCCGCCGCCCGGTCCGTCTCGGCCAGGATCCGCAGCTTCTCCGCCGCGGTGAAGGGGCGGCGCTTCGGACGCACCGACAACTCCGGGGAGATTGCGGCAGGCGCAGCAACAACCCGCGGCTTTGAACCGGCCTCAGGAACCGCGTCGGATATCGTGGCTGGGAGGGGCGTCTTATTGGGCATGGTCACGCGATGAATTTCCTACGCCCTCAAGCTTAAACTTCAGGGGGCCTGATGTCTCACCGCCATTGGCACAGAGGGGCCAGCGGCAACGGCCCCAGCCCGGCCTCCTGCGCCACTCGGATCGCAGCAGTCAATACCCCGCTGGGGATTATCGCAAGGCACTGATGAACAAGGGAATCATCCAATCGATGAGCCGTAAAGGCAACTGCTGGGACAACGCCCCGATGGAAAGCTTCTTCGGCAGTTTGAAAGCGGAATTCGTTCATGGTGCCCGCTATCCAACGCGCGCCGACGCTCCCAGGGACCTGTTCGCCTACATCGAAGGGTATTACAATCGCCAGGGACTGCACTCGGCTCTCGGCTACATCACCCCGGAACAAGCCGAGCTTCGAGCCGCTTAACCCGGTGTCCTTTCTGCCGGGGGAAGGTCATCGGTTATGTCCCCCATCATCGTGGGGTCGACGGTGGACGCGGCCATCCGGCGCCGTGCCTTTCACAGTTTTCCACTTTGATGGGCTCGTCGGCATCCGCTCAAGAAATGGCAGTGCATAAAATGCGAACGATGGCAGCGGGCGCGCAGGGCTTCCGAAGCAACGGTCTGTGCCGGTGTTGTTCCGGAAGGAGCTCCGGCCCGTATCCCGGGTGGAAGACAAAAGGCTTCCCGCCGGCTTCGAGCGCGTCGGCGACGGCAGTCACCCGCTCGTCGTCGAGTCGGACATCCAAGATGGCGGCATCGAAATCTTCCCGTTCGATCAGCGCCAGGGCATCGGCCACGCAGCTGGCCATGCCGACGTTGGTGGCTCCCGCATCCTGCAGGATTTCCTCCAACGCCATGGCAATCAGCAATTCGTCCTCGACGATCATGATCCGGCAGCCTTCCAGATGCTTTCCGGTCATTAGGCCTTCTCAAGGGGGGCGGGACTTTCGTCGTCGCTCCTCGTCTGGGCGACCGGTACGGTGAACGTCGCCTGGAGGCCGGTCGGATCGTAATCCACCATGACATCGCCGCGCAGTTCGTAGCGGATTTGCTGGGTGATCAGCTTGGAGCCGAAGCCATGATGGGTGGGAGGCGACACCGGGGGGCCGTCCGTCTCGCGCCAATGGACAAGCAGCACCGCATCGGCATCCCTTTGCCCGAATTCCCAGGTCACGACGACGCGCCCTTCCGCCACGGACAATGCGCCGTATTTCAGCGCGTTGGTCACCAACTCGTGGATCACCATGCCGAGCGCCAACGCGGCCTTGGGCCGGAGTTGAACGGCAGGCCCATCAACGGCAAAGCGTCCTTCGCTGGTGGCAAAAGGCTTCACTTCATTGAGCACGACGTCGTTGAGGGGAATGTTCCCCCAACGATCACGGGTCAGAAGATCGTAGGTGCTGGCGACCGCCTGCAGCCGTCCGAGAAACGCCGTGCATTCCGGTGCCTCGGCAATCGCCTTCAGCGTCTGCTGGGCCAAGGCGGTGACAACGGCCAGCATGTTCTTGACGCGGTGGTCGAGTTCACCGATGAGCTGGCGCTGCTGCTCCTCGGCCTCCTTGAGCGACGTCACGTCCACAAAGGTCAACAACAGGCCTTCCAGATCGTTGCGGGCTTTCCGGTAAGGCAGGATGCGCATCATGTAGTGCCTGGTCCCGTCCCTGGACCGAACCGCCTTTTCCACGGTCGCCGGGTCGGTAAGCGCATGTCTCAAATCCCGATCCAGATCGACCTGATCGAGATGGCTGACGATATCGGTCAGCGGACGGCCGCGGTCGCTCGCGATCAGATTGAAAATCTGGGTGATCGCCGGCGTGAAACTCCGGATCAGCAGGGATCGGTCCAGGAAGATGATCCCGATCTGGGTGCTGTCGAACAGATTCTGGAGATCGCTGTTGGACTGATCCAGCTCCTCGACCTTGCCGTTGAGTTCGATATTGACAGCGTGAAGCTCCTCATTGACGGACTGTGTTTCCTCTTTGGCCGTTTCCAGTTCCTCATTGGTTGCTTGCAGCTCCTCGTTGACCGAGATGAGTTCCTCGTTGGCGGACTTCAGTTCCTCCAATGAGGTTTCATACTCTTCGATCGTGCTCTGGAGCCGCTCCTTGGTATCGCGAAGTTCGCGTTCCAGCTGCTCCACCGCAATGGGATCCTGGCCCCAGTGACGCTCTTTGCCGTAGATCTCCTCCGCAGGACTTGGGCCTCCGACATCGGAAAACAGGACCAGGAAGAAGGGTTCGCCGTCGCGGTCGAACGGCTCGATCGTCAGATCGAGCACTTGGACACGATCGTCCACCTCCACAGCCAGGTGCTTGCGGGTTATCGGCTTGTGGGTCTGCATCGCCTCGTGCAGGGCGCCGCGAAGATCGAGCCGCAGTCCCTTGCGGGCCATCGCCAGAAGCTGCCGGTTCGGGGCGCCGGGAGGCGCCTGAAGGTACTTGCCGGTGTTGGCAGAATAATAGACCACCTCACTGTTCTGGTTGACGACGACATGGGCCGGAGCGAAACGCTCCAGCACGCGCGCTTCCACATGCCCACGCAGATTGGCGGCATTGGACTGGATCGAGCGGGGGGTCTCGGCCGATCCGCGAGGCGTGCGGCCGCCATGCTCCGCAATGGCGAAGGGAATGGTCACGGAAACCGCATCCTGCCGGCGGAACAGGCGATGTTTTTTGTCGATGGGTACGAACAGCGTCTGATGCTGCCCGATCGTCTCGGCCACGCCGAGGAAAAGATAGCCGCTGGGACGCAACGCATAGTGGAACATCGGGATCACCTGATCCTGAAGTCCCATCCCCAGATAAATGAGCAGGTTGCGGCACGAAATCATGTCGATGCGTGAAAAGGGCGGGTCACGGACGACGCTATGCGCCGAGAAGATGCACAGGTCGCGCACCTCTTTGCGAACGAGATAGCTGGTGCCGTCCTCAGTGAAATGGCGTTTGAGCCGGTCCGCCCGCACATCCCGCACCAGATTGGCGGGATAGCGCCCGGTGCGTGCCACTTCCAGGGCATGCTCGTCGATGTCGGTGGCGAAGACCTGGATCTTCGGCACGCTGTGGAGGGTTTCCGCATATTCGGACAGCAGCATGGCGATGGAGTACACCTCCTCGCCGGTGGCGCAGCCCGGTACCCAGACGCGCACTGCATCGCCGGCGCCTTTCCCGGCGAACAGATGCGGGATGACGAGGTCCTCCAGCGCCTGGAAGGTCTCGCCGTCGCGGAAGAAGGTGGTGACGCCGATCAGCAGATCGCGAAACAGTGCCGCGGCTTCCGTACGGTCCTCACGCAGGTGTTCGACATAGCTGTCGATGTCCGTCAGCCGCAGGGCCTGCATCCTGCGTTGGACACGGCGCAGGAAAGTGTTGTGCTTGTAGCCCTGGAAATCGTGCCCGATCTGATTGCGCAGAATGGTGGTGATGCTTCTGCGTGCCGCTTCCAGCCGCACATCCTCTTGAACACCCTTTTCACCCGTCAGATCGCCCAGCGACGTGGTGGTTCGCGCATAGTCCACCAGCGTCGCCGCCATCGTTTCCACCGGCGCGACAAGGTCGACGCCGCCGGTGGCGATGGCGCTGTTCGGCATGCCGTCATGGCGGGGAATTCCGTCATGCCCCTGGGCGATGGTGAAGCCGCCCCGTTCCTTGATCGCCTTGACGCCCAGGGTGCCGTCGCTGCCGCCGCCCGACAGGATGATGCCCACCGCTCTTTCACCGCAGTCGCTGGCGAGCGAACTGAGGAAGAGGTCGATCGGGTTGCGCTCGCGGCGGGAGGCGCTGTCCGGCCGGACATGCAGCCGGCCGCTGTCGATGGTCAGCAGGGTTCCTGGCTGCAGGGTGTAGATGCGGTTTGGCTCGACCAAATCCCCGTCGCGGGCCTGATGCGCCGGCGTGGGCGTGCATCGGCCGATGATGTCGGCCAGCAGGCTTTCGTGTTCCGGTGACAGATGCGTCACGACCACGAAGGCCATGCCGCTGTCGGCAGGAACGGCGCCGAACAGCCCCTCCAAGGCCTCCACCCCGCCAGCGGACGCGCCGATCCCGACGATTGGGAAGGATGCCTTGTCGCTCATGCTGCTGCCCTTCCACAGATCCTGACGATCCGGATCGATGTCGTTTGAGGATGCCGGGGATGGCGCTCTTGTCGGCGATGAGCTTTTCTACAGTTCAACTGGAGCACCCCCTCGGGACGATGGCCGGCCGTCCCTGGTGGCGTTCTTCCTCACAGTCGATGCCAAATTCTGACGCGGACGGTAAACTCACTCTCTAGCACCTTCCTTTGGTTGGGCACCACCGTCATCGTCCCAGTTGCGAAGCGGAGTGCTACGCTCCCGCTGGAGTAGACGCTCATCGCCGATCCTTGCGGTCACCGGTGGCACGGACGCGGTTTCAATGAACATTTTCCCGTTCAGGAAATGGACTGACGACGAACGATGTTTCAGTTGTACAGTTTGCATGACGACACCTTCTCTGCGGTAAACTTCGGTGCGGAACGGCTTTCCGCGATAGACGGAGCATTGCTCCGCCCGGTCCTCGCAACAATGTTCATCCGGGCAGGAGAGTTCCGTTTCCCGCCGGTTCCAGGAGCCGGTCCAACTCATCGGGGTCGATGAGCACCGTCTGCTCCATGGCCATTCCGCGATTGGACTGCGGAAGACGGAGCCAGGTCGCGCTGCGCCGATACACAGGGAAGGAGAGCGAGTCGATCAACTCCTCGTCGGTCTCCACGATGTAGCTTCCCGCCGGTTGCACCCCGTCGACGCCGCTCAAGGCAAAAGGATGGGCGAACGTTACGGTCCTGCTGGTGGTGCGGGTGAATGCGGTGGTCATCGAAAGGTGCTCCCATTCATGTCCGGCGGATTTCCTTGAAAGCAGCTGTCTATCCGCCCGAACTGGAGAACAGCAGCCCGACAAGAAAGCCGACTGAGACGCCAAGTGTCAGATAAGCCATGTTCTTCCATTTCGGCGCGGACAACGCCCAGGCGGCACGCTCTGAAACCATCCACTCCGACAACGTCCCGTGCGTGAGCGACATGGCGATCTCCTTCCGGATATTTGCTTCAAATA
>NZ_BADK01000647.1 GCF_000333595.1 Azospirillum sp. B506 | reverse complement strand
CGCATCGAGATCTGATAGCCGAAGTCCGGATGGGATGCTCCTGTTTCCAAGCGCCGCTCGAAGGCGCGGATCAGGGTTCGCCGTCCCGTGACCGTCAGGTGCCAGCCCGGTCCCACGGTGATGAAATCGCCAGGCGAAAGCTCCCCATTGTGGCCATCAGCACCGTGGAATCGGCCAGGATCGGCCGCAAGGGCTCCATCAGATCCAGCGCCAGCGCCGGGCGGCCCGGCCGGTCGGCGTGGTACAGGCCGGCCCAGGGATCCAGCCCGGCGATTTCCAGCGCCGTGGCGCAGGTGCGCGCCAGCAGCGAATAGCACAGCGACAGGCAGGCATTGACCGGGTCGGCCGGCGGGCGCCGAGAGCGTCGGTCGAAGCCGAACTCCGGCAGCCCCGCCACCTTGTCGGTGAACAGAGAGGGAAAGGCCCGGAAATAGACCGCCGCCCCTTCGCCCTCGACCCCCAGAAGTTCCGGCAGCGACGCGACCTTCGCGGTGCGCTCGGCCAGCCGTTTCAGCGCTTCGGCGGCATGGTCGCGCTCGGCTTCGGTCGTCCGCCAGTTCCGGCGCAGGATGGTGCGCTGGTTGCGCAGCTTCGCCCGGACGAGGTCGCGGGCGAACAGCAACCGGCGGAAGGCGTCGCCGCGCACCGCATATTGCGCCTCGCGCGCATGCGCGCTGCGCGGCCCCCGGCTGCCGGTGGTGCGATGAACCAGAAGCCGCTGGACATCCAGGCGATGGGGATTTCCTCCCGCACCAGCGCATGCAAGGCCGGCGTGGACAGCGACACCGGGCCGGAGAGCACCAGTTCGGAGACCTCGCCGATCGGCACCTCACGGTCTGGCTCGTGCTCCGCCGTGATGACCAGCAGGTCGCCCTTCTTGCCGACCCGCGCCCCCGGCTGCTGGACATAGAGCGGCATGGCTGAATCGGCGGCCGGCGGCGGCGTGCGCGGCGGGCCGCCGCGGCGGAACAGATTGACCTCGTCCGGCAGGCAGATCGGCAGCAACGAGCATTTCGCGCATTTGCGGCTGTTGTCGAGCGGCGGCGGGATGCGGCGGGCGGCGGCGGCCAGACGCAGGCCCGAGGCCGCTTCGCGGGTGCGGGCGCGCAGATCCTCGTCGAAGGCCACCGAAACCCGTTCCCGGCTGCCGGAAAACCACAGGAACCCGTCGCCCACCCGGTACCCATTGTCCTCCAGCACCAGCGCCTGGGCGCAGAGCTGGACCTTTTCCGGTTCATAGGCGCCGCCCTCCACATGCGGGCGCTTGCCTTTCTTGAAATCGATCGGGGTGAGGATGCCGTCATCCCCCTCGATCACGTCCATCTTGGCGACCAGCCCCAGCCGTTCGGACGACAGCTCGATCGACCGGACCTCGAAGGGCGGGGCCTCGTCGGTCTCCTCCGGTGGCGGCAGGGTGCCGCGACCGGCATCGACTCGGGCATGGATCCGCTTGCCCTCCTCCGTGTCGGCGCTGGCCGCCCAACTGCCTTCGACCCATTCCAGATAGGCTAGGCGCGGGCAATAGACCCATTCATTGACCATGCGCGCCGGCACCAGCAGGTCGGGATCGTTTTCCGGCGGGGCGGGAAGGGCGAGGCTCAACTGTTCGGTCATCGGCACCACTCCCTGAAGGATGGCTTGTCGGCGAATCTTGTAACCATTTGGAGAATATTTCTCGTCTGAAACTCGAAAAAGAATGAAGAACGACTCTCCGACAATTAAAAAATTAGAATGTTGAGATATGTCAACCTTCCGTTTAGATTTCCGGGGCGATGGTCGCCCATGGGGTTGTGACGGGAGGGCACCATGCGCATTCAGTTCGGCTGGCATCTGGACGGCGCCCGTTGGCCGGAAACGCTTGATGGCGGGACCTGTGGTCTGGGCGACGTGGTGGTTGGACCGGAGGGGCTTTTAGGGCTGCTCGAAAGCTGTCTCGGTCTCGGCGGGCCGGATACGCCGCAGGTGCTGCGCGTCGCCCAGTTCCTGGCCCGGTTGCGGACGGTGGATGATGGTGCGCGTTTCTTCAGCGCGTCGCTGGCCGCCGATGGCTGGGCGGTTGCCGCTCTGATCCTCGGCTGGCGCGATGCGCTGGTCGAGGCCGGCTGGACCGGTGAGATTTCCGATGGTGGCGAGCGGCTGTCGACGCTTGCAGCGGTGGAGAGAGCAGCCGGACCGTTGGCCCCTGGCCGTGCCGACCGCCTGCGCGCTCTGCTCGACGATCTTGCCGGCTTGCCAACCCTGCCGATCACCGAACTGCGCCTCGCCACGCCGGCGGGGCTGCTGCCGCCGGGCTGGCGGCTTCTGCTGGAGCGGCTGGCGGCCGTGGGTGTCCGCGTTCTGCCATGCAAGGAGGGGGACAAGGAGGAGAACGCGCTGGGTGACGGCGATCTGGCGGCTCTCGGGCGTCGTCTCGCCGGTGACCGCAGCGCCGGGGCCGATGGCGACGGCAGCGTGACGGTGCTGGAGGCCGACGATGAATGGATGGCGGCGGAGGTGGTGGCCGGCTGGCTCGCCGCCCGGCCGGACCTCAACCATCAGGTGGTGATCGTCAGGGGCCAGCGCGCCAATTTGCTGGACGAGGCCTGCCGCCGCTTGAGGCTTCCCCGCGCCGGGGGGCGGGGCGCTCGCCCTGGCGGGGGGCCGCGCAGGTGCTGCCTTTGGCCTTCGCCGCGCTGTGGGAACCGTTGGACGCCCACCGCCTGATGGAATTGCTGACCTTGCCGCAATCGCCGATCCCGTCCGGGGTGGCGGAGGCCTTCGCCGATGCGCTGGTCGAGGCGCCGGGCATCGGCGGTCCGGTCTGGCAGGAGGTGTGGCGCACGGCACGCGACCGTCGCCGCGCGAGGCTGGAGGCGCGCGGCCTGTCGGGCAAGGAGCTGGAACGCCGGCTGGTGGCGGACGCTGTCGGCGAGCGCGGCCCTGACGGCGGATCGCCTGACCTTCGCCGGGCGGACTCTCGCCCGCCAGGAGATGGAGCCTGGTGTACCGCCCCAGCCGCGGGCGCGCTGGCGGGTTCCCGTCGGGGCGGTCGCGGTGCCGGACCGATTGTCGGCCACCAGCCTCGAACGTCTGCTCGGCTGTCCGCTCGCCTGGGTGCTGCACCATGTCGCCGGCATCCGGCCCGGCGTGCTGCGCGCCATCCCGGACGGGGCGCGCCTGCTCGGCTCGCTCGCCCATGCGGTGCTCGCCGAGTTGCTGACCGAGCGGCCCGACTGGTCCCCGGAGACGGCCGCCGCCCGTGCCGCCGTTCTGTTCGACCGTCTGCTGCCGGCATTGGCGGCGCCGCTGCTGCGCCCCGGCCTGGGGCTGGAGATGGAGCGCGCCCGTGCCGGCGTGGTGGAGGCGGCCCGCCGGCTGGTGGCGCTGATCGCCGAAGCTGGTCTGAGGGTGCGCGGCTGCGAGCTTGCGGTGGAGACCGAACTGGACGGCGTGACGCTGGAGGGGCGGATCGACCTGCTGCTGGAAACGGCGACGGGCGCGCCGGTGGTTCTCGACCTGAAATGGAGCGGCAGCGACAAACGCCGCCGACAGGAGATCGCCGAAGGGCGGGCGGTCCAGCTTGCGGTCTATGGCCGGCTGGTCGGCGGGGAGGCGGGCCCGGCGGTTCCAGCCGGCTACATGATGCTGGCCCAGCAGCGGCTTCTGGCTTGCGCGCCGGCCCCCTTCCCGCCGCATCTGCATGTGCCGGGCAGCGACCTGCCGGCGATCTGGCGCGCGGCCTGGAGCGGGCGCTCGGCAGCGCTGGAGCGTCTGGCCGATGGCGACATCCGGGCGGCCGGGATTCCCGGCGACGGCGGTCCCGAAGCGGGCGAACCGGCCGGATTGACCTTGGAACCACCCTGCAATTTCTGCGGATACGGACGCCTGTGCGGCGTCGGGAGCGTCGGCGCATGAATGGCCTGTCTCGTACGGAGATGTCGCCCGTCGATCTGGTGACGGCCAGCGCCGGCACCGGCAAGACCCACCGGCTGACCCGTGCCTATCTCGACGCCGTCACGGCGGGCACCGCGCCGGCGGCGATCCTCGCCACCACCTTCACCCGCAAGGCGGCTGCCGAATTGCTCGAACGCATTCGCGGCGGGCTGTTCGAGGCCGGCCTGGGCGAGGCGGCGCGTGATGCGTTGGCCGGACGGATCGGTACCGTCAACGCCTTGTTCGGCCGCATCGCCGCCGACTTCGCACTGGAGGCCGGGCGCTCCCCCGTCGCCGAGGTGATCGCCGAGAAGCGCGCCGCCGCCCTGTTCGCCGCTGCGGCGGATGCGGTCATCCTTCGCCACGGCGATGGTGTCGAAGCCGCCGCCTGGCGCCTGCGGCTGCCGGACTGGCGCGGTCTGGTGCAGGAGATCGGCGCCAAGGCGCGGCTGAACGGCATCGCGGCGGACGACCTCGCTTCGTCGGCCGAACGTTCGCTCGCCGGGCTGTTCGACTTGCTGCCGGCGGCGGCGGAGTCCGGCGAGCCGCTCGACCGCGCCCTTGCCCGTGCGGTGTCCGCCGTGGTCGCCGCCATCGGGGCGGCGGGCGATACCGGGGTGAAGAAGACGGCGGAGGCGCTGGCGGTCCTGAAGGACGCCGCCGCCCTGCTGGATGACGGGCGTCCGCTGCCCTGGGCGGAGTGGGTGCGGCTCGGCAAGGTCGATGCCGGCAAGCGCTGGACCGTCCTGGTCGATCCGGTGCGGGAGGCGGCCGGCGCCCATCTGCGCCATCCCCGTCTCCGTGCCGATCTGCGCGCCTTGGTCGAAGGGGTGTTCCGCTGCGCCGCCGAGGCGATGGAGGCCTATGGCCGGTTCAAGCGCGACCGCGGTCTCGTCGATTTCGTCGATCAGGAATGCGAGGCTCTGGCCCTGCTGGAGCGGCCCGAATTGCGCGCCCGGCTGGCCGAACGGATCGAGCTGGCGCTGGTCGACGAGTTCCAGGACACCAGCCCGATCCAGCTCGCCCTGTTCCTCCGGCTGGCCGGCGTGGTTCGCCGGTCGGTGTGGGTGGGCGACGCCAAGCAGGCGATCTACGGCTTCCGCGGCACCGATCCGGCGCTGATCGATGCGGTGGTCGCCACAGTGCCGCGCGCCACCGGCGGCCTGACGGAGCGGCTGCCGACGAGCTGGCGCTCGCGTCCCGGTCTGGTCGCCTTCCACAACGACCTGTTCGGTGCCGCCTTCCCGCCGCTGGGGATCACGCGGGACGATGCGACGGTCGGCGGCTGCGCCCGCGAGGACGGTGCGGACCAGCCGCCGCCGCTGGCGCTGTGGACGCTGGGCGGCAAGAACTGGGATCTGGCGCTGGCGGCACTCGCCCGTGGCGTGGCTAGTCTGCTGGCGGTGCCCGAGGCTTGGCCGGTGGGGGGCCGCGGCGACCGGGACGGTCTCACCCGTCCGATCCGGGGCGAGGACATCGCCATCCTCTGCCGCAAGAACGACCGTTGCGCCGCCGCGGCGCGGGCATTGGCCGCCGCCGGGCTGATGGTGGCGATCGGACGCCAGGGGCTGGTCTCGACGCCGGAAGCCGGACTGGCGCTCGCCGCCCTGCGCTATCTGGTCGATCCGGCCGACACGCTGGCGATGGTTGAACTGGCCAATGCGGACGGGGATGCCGCCGGTGGCGATGGGCAGCCGTCGTGGCTGGAGGAATGGCTACGCCCCGACGCCGTCCGGCGGGCGCGGGAGGAGTCGGAGGTGCTGCGGGCGCTCGACGCCGCACGCGGGCGCCTTCTGCACCTCACCCCGGTGGAGGCGCTGGAGGTCGCCATCATGACCGGCGGGGTGGTGGAGCGGGTGAAGGTCTGGGGGGACGCCGCCGGGCGGCTGGCGAATCTCGATGCCCTGCGCGGACTGGCGCGCGATTACGAGGAGGAGTGCCGCGCCAGCCGTGGAGCGGCAACCGCCGGTGGGCTGATCGGCTTCTTGAGCGATGTGGACAAGGGGGGCGACCAGCCGCCCGCCACCGATGCGGCGGCGGTGCGGGTAATGACCTACCATCAGGCCAAGGGGTTGGAATGGCCGCTGGTGATCGCGCTCGACCTTCAGGATGGACCGGACCCGTCGCCCTTCGGCCTGTCGGTCGAGGGGCCGGCTGGTGGCGTCGATCCCTGGAACCCGTTGGCCGGGCGCTGGCTGCGCTGGTGGCCCTGGCCCTACGAGAAGCAGCGCAAGGGCACCGGGCTGGACGGTCCCGCCGATGCCAGCCCGGAAATGGCCGCCGCCGGCGCCCGCGAGCAGGCGGAAGCCGTGCGGCTGCTCTATGTCGGGCTGACGCGGGCGCGGGATTATCTGGTCCTCGTCCAGGCCCGGCACGGCGCCGCCTGGTTGACCGCGCCCCGCGATGCGGAGGGTGAGCCGGTGGTCCGGTTGCCGGCGGCGGGTGGGGAGCCGGAATTGCAGGTCGCCGCCGCCAGCCATCCGGTCACATTGGCGGCTTTCGAACCGCCGGAGGAAACGGTGCTGCCGTCGTCCGCCGATCCGGAGGCATCCGTCTTCACCCTGCCGCCTGCGGCCCCGGTGGACCATCCGCCCCTGCGGATCGTTCCCAGCCGCTGGCGTCCAGCGGTCGG
Organism: Azospirillum sp. B506; assembly: GCF_000333595.1. Classification (GTDB taxonomy): domain Bacteria; phylum Pseudomonadota; class Alphaproteobacteria; order Azospirillales; family Azospirillaceae; genus Azospirillum. The sequence goes on along the minus strand of NZ_BADK01000647.1, from coordinate 11,566 downwards.
TGCGCCGTCTCCCGTCCTGCTGGGAGAAACGCGGCTGGGGGAGCGTCTGCCGATCCCCGGCGGCGCCGACATCACCCGGCTGGGCGAGGCGATGCATGGCTTTTTGGCGGTGGACCGGCCGGAAACTCCGCCGGCGCGCCGGCTGGCGCTGGCCGCCGGGCTGCTGGCGCGCTGGGAGCTGCCGGGGATGGCGGCCGACGCCCTGGTGGAGGCGGGTGACCGGCTGTGGCGGGCACTGGCGGCCCGCTGGCCGGGGGCGGGCTGGCGGTGCGAGGTGCCGGTGCAGGGGCGGCTTGGCCTGCAACGGGTGTCCGGCCGCATCGACCTGTTGGTCGATGCGGGGACGGGCTGGGTGATCCTCGACCACAAGGCTTTCCCGGGCGCGCATGAGCGCTGGGGCGAGCGTGCTTTGGAAAATGCGCCCCAGCTGGCGCTTTACGCCCGGCTGGTGGCGGAGGCAAGCGGCCGCCCGGTGCTGGGATGTTTCATCCATATGCCGGTGGTCGGGCGGCTGCTGGAGGTGGGGTGAGCGGCCGTCAGGATGGAGCGCCCGGCGTTTCGATCAGCCGGGCGCGGGTGAAGTTCATGAATTTGCCGACCGGAATGCGCTGGGCGGCGAAGAAATGCTCGACGCCGAGATGGGACAGGCCGCCGGGCTCCCGCAGGGCCGGATGGCCGAGCAGGGCGCGGATCGCCGACAGGCTCGCCGGATCGCGCCAGACCGGCCATGCGAAGGAGAAGCCGTCCTTCCAGGCGCCGCCGGGCAGGGTGGGCCGCACCCGTCCGGCCCGCGTTTCCGGTGCCAGCGTCAGCGCCGCCAGCCCGACCGCCGCCAGCCGGTTCGCCCCATGCTGGGTGCCGAGCTTGTAGGCCGGGTCGGTCGGATTGCCAGCCATCAGGGCGTAGCGGACATCCTCCTCCGGATCCCAGCGGAAGGAGGAGGTGGGATCGTCGCGATGCCAGGGTGTGAACAGCGCCTCGGCCAGACAGTCCGCCGCCGTCAGGGTGACGGCCTTCTTGCCGCGGCCCCGTGGCGGCGGTGCCGGCTCCGCGGGGACGCGGGCCAGCCGTTCGAGGAAATGCTGATGCCCCTGGCCGAACAGCAGGCACAGCGGCGTCGGATCGATGGCGGCGGTGTCCGGCTTGTCCTCGTCCTTGATCGCCGCGTCGGTCATCAGCGCGGCCAGCAGGGTGGCGCGATCCGCTCCGGTGCCGATTGACTGCTCGAGCAGGTCGCGGGCCTCCTGCCGGGTGTAATTCAGATCCTTCTGCTTGCCGAACTCATGGACTTCGGTCAGCAGGTCGATCCCCCGCGCTGCTTCACTCGCCACCTCGTCCCGCGTGAGCGGACGGGCCAGACGCAGCACCGGGCGCAGCGGCGGCTCGTCCAGGCTCCAGCAGGCGCGGGGGTGCAGGCGCTCCGCCGCCGCCCGCGCCCGGTCGGTGGCTTCCAGCGCCCGCAGCAGGCCGAGCAGGGCCAGGAAGGCCAGCAGATTGTCCGGTTCCAGCCCGTCCAGCCGGTGTTCGGTGGCGGGATCCTGTCGGGCCGTGGTCATGCCGCGTCTCCTTCCCTCTTGCCGGCCATCTTGTCGGCCTCATCGCCCCTCCGTTTGGCGGTCTCCGCCGAGGCGCGCTGGTCGGCGAGCCGCAGGATCGCTTCCATCCGGGCCAGCTCCCACAGGCCGTATTTCGCCTTCAGCGTTTCGAACAGGCCGGGCCAATCCAGCCCGTCCAGAGCGAAGCCCAGCGATTGCGGACCATGGCCCGGCGCCAAGCTGGTCGGGTTGCCGAGCACCGCCGGCAGGTTCCGCCGCTCCTCCCCGTCCTTCTCGTCGCCGTGCGGGAACAGGGGGCGGCCATGGCCGTGATGGGTGCCGATCAGCCACAGGACGAGTTGCGGATCCTTGGCGTCCTCCAGCCGGGGCGTTTCCCGGGCCAGCCGCACCGACAGCGCCTCGTGCCGCCAGTGGCGGGGCAGCCCGGCCCGCTCGCGGGCGTCGCGCGGCAGTTTGCGGCCGGATTTCGCCAGCACGCGGTCCGGATCGGCCAGCGGATCGCCGGTTAGCCAGCGCTGGAAGCGCTCATCGATCTTGCCGAGATCATGCAGAAAGCCGGCGATGGCGAGGTCGGCGACACGCTCCGGCGACAGCCCGGCGGCGCGGGCGAAGCGGGTCGTCATCGCCTCCACCTCTCCGCTGTGTTCGGCCAGCGGCTGGGCGTAGCCGGGCAGCGACCCGGCGATGTCGTCCTCGATCGACCCACCGTCCGCTTTGTCGTCCTCCGCCGTCACGTCCTTCAGGCCCAGCGGCGCGACGAAGACGATGCCGCGCGGCTGGTCGCCGTCCTCGCCATAGAGGTCGCGGTGCATCTCCACCCGCCGATGGCGGCCCTTGGCGTGGTCCAGCCGGGTCAGCGCCGCCTTCAATTCGGCAGGCAGGCCGAGCGCAAGAACGGCATCCCGCACCCGTGTCCAGTCGGTGACGCTGCCCGTGTCCGCCAATGCCTGACACAGGCGGGCGGCAGCGGCATCGGCGCCCGCCTGCCGCTCCTGGAGTTCCTCCATGTCGAGAATTCCGTCCGGGTCGGGCAGCAGCAGGCCGGGGGCGACGCGCACGGCGAAACGGCGCCCGGCGAAGGGCTCCGCCACCTTGGTGGAGATGTCGGCAACAGGACCGGCGGCTTCGGGGTTCCAGCCGAAGCGGTCCAGGCCGCCATAGCCGGCGGGAACGACGATGGTGTCGCCGGGGCGCAGAGCCGACGGCGCGATCCAGCCGGACCGGTCGTCATCGCCCGACCAGCGGAAGACCTGTTTCGCCGGGGCATCCGACCGCTTGAAGGAGGGCTCGTCCGGTGCGGTGCCGGGGAGATCGGCCAGTTGGCCGGTCTCCCGTGCCCCGGTTGTCAGCCAGCGGCGCACCGTCCACACCGGCAGTTCCACCGCTTCGCCGGAGCGCGGCGGCACCAGCAGCAGCAGGCGGCGCAGATTGGCATCGTCCAGGTGGCCCGGCTCGATGTCGGCCCGCCAGATCACCGACACCGCGTCGGGCTGGCGGCGCGGGCCGTGCAGATAGAGGGAGACCTCTGGATCGCAGGCCGGCACCGGCGCCGTCTGGCTGAGCAGGTCGAGATGGGCCGGCATCAGCACCGGCGCGTCGGCATGCGGCGAATAGGGGGAGGGGTCGCTTGCGGGGGGAGCCTCCCGCAACAGCCCGTCGAAGGCTGCCGGCCCGAAATCGACGGTGCCGCCCGCCGCCCGTTCGGAAAGCCAGTCCCAGGCCGCCTTGATCGAGCGGCCATAGACGGGATCGTCATGGCGTGTCGACAGCTCCGGCTTGCCGGCGACCACCGCACCGTGGGCGGCGAAGGGTCGCCCGGCCCGGTTCAGCCGGCCGAAGCGCTGGCGCAGCGCGTCGAGCGGTGCCGCCTCGCTGACCAGTCCGTCGAAATCGAGGTCGGCGCCGGCCTCCAGGCATTGGGTGGCGACGACGATGGTCGTGCGCTTCAGCGCCCGCGTCTGGCCCTCCGTCCATAGCCGGGTGCGCAGCGGGAGGAGAGTCTCGACCGCCTTCTCGCGATCCGGGGCACGGGTCGGACCGATCATCAGGATCGGTTCGGCATCGGCGCCGATCTCCGCCTTCAACCGCTCGAACAGCTGGTGGGCGCGGGCGATGCGGTTGACCACGACGGCCACCGCCGGGCGGTCGATGCCCTGCGCGCGCAGGTCGGCGATGGCGGCCGTCACCACGTCGGCGAGGGCGCCGACACGCTGCCGTTCGGCGGCGGCATCCGCCTTGGCGTCGGCGTCCTCCTCTTCGACGGCTTCGGCCTTGCCCTTGGGCGGAGCGATCAGCCGCACCGGCTTGGCGGCGGTTCGGCGGGCGGCGAGGATCGGGTTGTGGACATCCTCCGATTCCGGCTCGAACAGCGTCGCTCCCTCCTCGGGACGCGGCGTCGCCGACAGCAGGGCGACCCGCCAGGGTGCCGAGACGGCCTCCGGGCCGTCGCCCTTGTGCCTTGCGATCCGGTGGAGCGTCTGACGGAACGGCTCGGCCAGATGGGCCTCGTCGAGCAGGATCAGGCAATCGGCGCCGATCAGCCCGGCATGGATCGGCTTGGCCGCGTCGGAAACGCCATAGCCGCGGAACAGCAGCCGCGAGCCGACCTGATCCACGGTGGAACACAGGATGGTCGGTTGGGCCGGGCTGCGCGCCCAGCCATCCTCGAGCGGGATGCCGCCGCGCAGGCGCTGGACCACCAGCGGCGGCGCATCCGGCTCGCCGGTCAGCTTGCGGAGCCGCTCGGCGACCAGGGTCGTGATTGGCCCCCTCGGTTTGATCAGGGCATCTTTGATTGTCTTCGCCCGCTCGAAGGCGACATCCACCACCAGACGGCGGTCGACGACGAAGCCGATGCGCATCGGCGCCCGCCGCTCCGGCCCCTGGTGGGCCTCCAGCGCCAGATGGAAGACGGCGACGTCGATGGCCGCCGTCTTGCCGAAGCCGGTCGGCAGGGCGAGCTGGTCGGGCCAGTCGCCGGCCGCCGCGACCTGGGCGGCGAGGCGCTGCTGCCAGGGAAAGGGCGGGTGGCCGTGGATCTCGGTGAAGAAGGCGGTGAAGTGGTCGGCGGTGAGAGACGTCATGACCGCTCCTCCTTGCTGTCCAGCGGGCGGCAAAGGCCCAGGCCGAGGAAGCGGCCGGCGCCGAGCAGCACCGGCCCCCGCACCTCTTGCGGAAAGCGGATCACCGCATGGGTCAGCTGGCGGCTGGCGAGCGCGTCGGGCAGCTTCCAGCGCATCCAGGCTGGGGCGTTGCCCGAGGGATAGGCCGACGGCGCCCCTTCCAGGGCGGAATGCTTGTCGGGCACCACGTCAGCCGGTTCCGGCAGACCGGCGTTGCGGCAGGCGGCGGCGATCTGGTCGGCGATTTCGATTTGCCGCGCCTCCCCCCGTTCCTTCAGGTGGCGGTCGAGGACGATCGGGGTCACGGTGGCGAAGGTCGTCCCCGCCGTGGTGTAGAGCGTCGGGTCGAGCGAGCGGCGGTTTTCCGGCGGATCGAAGGTGGGGGCGAAGGTCAGGCCGTCCAGGTGCAACAGCCGGCGTCCGCTGTCCTCGTCCATCGGAGCCACCATCCGCAGCGCCTTCAGGAAATCGGGATCGTCGAGCAGGCCGCTGCCGCGCGGCGGAATGACGGCGAAGCCGAGCGCGTGGCCGTCTGCATGGGGAAAGCCGGTGAAGCTCATCGGCACGATGGCGATGTGCGGCGCGCGGGACGGCCTGCGGTCGGGTTGGTGGCCGCTGACCACCTCCGGGATGGCATCGCGCAGGCCGCTCTTGTCGTAGCCGCTGAGCAGGGTCTTGTGGATTTTCTTGGCGACCAGGGCGGCGGCCCGCAAATCGGGCATCTCGGCGCCGCCCGTCTTGGAAACGACATGCTCCAGCAGAAGCCAGCGGTCGGCGAAGATTCCGGCGGTTTCCGCGCGTGGGGCAGCCGGCGGCTTGAAGGGATTGCCGGAACCGGGGCGTTGTTTCGCATCATAGAGCCGCCGCAGCTCGCCGAGCCGTCCCGGATAGATCGTCCGCGACGGCCAGCGGGCGGTCTTGGGCAGGGCGCCATCCTCACGCAGGAAGCGGCAGCGGGTCAGGCTGGTGGAATGGCCGACATAGGCGGTGTCGGCCGCCAGAGCCTTCAGCGCCGCCATCGTCCCGTCGTCCGGCGCGGCGTCGGGCCAGTGCAGGCTGACCTTTGAGTCGAAGGGCCGGGTGGCTGGAAAACGTCGTGGCTGGCGGGAACGCAGCGACGGCAGGACCGCCTTGTCGCCGGACCGCCCGCTTTCCGCGTCGTTGGGCGGAACGAAGCGGACGGGGGCGGACCGGGCGATGTGGCCGGACGCGACGATGCGTGGCGTCGGCTGCTTCTCCAGCCATTCCAGCGCCGCGGTTTCCTCCGGGCGCTGGCCGCGCGCCGCCCAGGAGGCGACCAGGGCGGAAAAGACGCGCGGCGGCTGCGGTGGCCAGTCCGGCTGATCAGCTTCGGGGCCGGACGCCGCGAAGGCGACGCCCAGCAGATAGTCGATCTCCAGCACCAAGGCGGTGGGGTTCGGGGCAGGGGGCGCGGCCGTCATGACCCGGCCCCATCGTCCTCGCCGTCCTCCTCGCCGCCCTTGCCTTCTCGGGCAAGTCTCTCGCTCTCTCGGATCATGGCGACCAGCTTGTCCTGCGGAACCAGCCGGATCGGCTCCTCGGGCAGGCTGAAGCCGGCGGCGAGCGCTGCTGTCACGGCATCGCGGTATAGTGCGCGAGCCCCGTCGCGGTCGATGTCGATTTTGGTTTTTGCATCGCCGTCAGGCCGTACCAGTTCCAACGGAACCCGACCATCACACACCAGATCGCAGCGTGAGCGCAGCGCATAGCCCTGGGCATCCTGTTCGACGATAGCGAGCACGCCAAGGGCCGCCAGTAGAGCCCGCCCGGCGGCATCCCGCTCAGGTGAGCCGAAACGCAGCCGCCGCAGCCCTGCGAAGCTGATCACAACGGTATGCTCCAGATGGTCGCAGGTGATGCCGAGATTTTGGAGTGATGGCCGAATGTTCCCGTGATTGATGACCGCTGGTTTCCCCGCTTTATCGCCTTTCTTCCTTGTGAACAGTACAGGTTTCCCCTTTTCTGTTTTTGCCTTGTCGATGAAAGGAGTCCAGTCTTCGCCATCGGCTGCCGCCTTATAGATTTTGACGGAGCTCAAAGTCCCAACCGGGTCGATTCGGCTTCCTGTGCGAACTCCAGCCGTACGGGCCACCACCTCCCCAGTCCTTTGATTTGTTATTTCTTCGATCGGCACGCCGATGGCGACGATCTCCGAAACCAAGCAGCGGGCGAATTTTGCCCCCAGGCCGCCGCCTTGCCCGGTCGAATGCCAGGAACCGAACAGCAATGCGTTGGGCGAGGTTTCCAGCAATGCGCTGGCATCCCCTGCCTTCGCGTCAATCAGCCTTGTCCCGAGCGCGCTTTTCATGAAGGCTTCTTTGCCGAGCAAGCTGTCGCGCAGGATGGCGTCATAGACACGGTGGGGAACGTCGAGTGATGTGAGTTCCGACAGGCCGGTCAGATTGAAGCCGGTAAAATCGACCACCACATGCGGGATGCGGGCTGCTCCAGCGCGGATGGCAGCGAGCAGGGCTTCCTCCAGCCGGTTCGCTTGAGATTGCGGACTGTCGACCAGCACGCAAGCGATGTCCTTGCCGTCGATGCGACGCCATTCGTAAGCGTGGGTCGGCTGAGCGTTGCGGCCCTCGCCGGGGTAGGTTGGGGGGAAGATTTTATCATTCTTGCCGCCGACCGGCTGAAGGGTCTGACGACGGCGCAGAGCGGCATTCTCTGCGACCATACGCGTGAGCGTGGTGATGTCCATAAGCGTTCCCTCAGGCTTCGATTCACTCCCGTGAAGCAGGAGCGGATAGGCGGTTCGGATTATGATAAGTTGTTTTGACCGAATCGATCACATCAAAACAGATGGGATATTGCCGCGCTGGAAGTCTGTGTCGGAGAGTAGAGAATATGCGAAGCTACCGCACCCTGAACACCGGCCCCCGCGGTGCGAAGGGCAGGGGTCTGCCGGCCGGGATCAGCAGGGCGTGATCGCGCCGGATGGTCAGCCTGTCGCATTCCCCATCGGTGATGACCAGCAGCGGGGCGTCCTTGGGGAAATCCTCGGCATCCTCCAGCAGGTCGATGCCGGGTTGCAGCACGGTGCCGCCGCGTCCGCGCACCGTCAGGCGGCTGGCGATCTCCACCACGTCGAGATAACCCTGGTCGTAGGCGGCGGCGTCGCAGAAGACCACCCGGACATGGCGCACGTCCTTCGCGGTGGCATAGCTGGCGATGGCGCCCAGCGCCTTGCCCAGCAGGATGCGGTCCATCGATCCCGAACTGTCGAGCAGGACGCCGAAGGTGCGGTCCTCCACCGTGCCGAAGGCTGGCCGCCGGCTGGGGCGCGGGATGTCCGGTGTGCCGGCCTGCCGGCGGCTGGGCCGGGCGAAGCTGCGCACCGTCTCGATGGGGGAGAAACGCTCGTCGAACCAGCGGGCGAGTTCGACATCCCATTCCAGCGGGGGATGGGCCAGCGCCCGGATCTCCTCGATCAGGCCGGCGGGGATGGTGCCGCGCCCACGCTCGCGGTGCAGTTCCAGCCCGTCCATCAGCGCGCGGCGGTAGAAGGCGTCGAGGTCGGTCCAGTCGCCGGAGCCGGGCGGCGGCCCGCCCCGGCGCTCCTCCAGCATGTCGCACAGGCCGGCGCCGCGCAGGGTGGCGAGCTTGCGCGCCCGCCGCAGGTCGCCGCATAGCCGGTCATAGACGGTCTCGGCCGACATGCCCTTCAGTTGGGGATCGTGCAGCAGGCCGGCGGGCATCGCGCCGACCGCCATCTCCAGCAGCCAGCCATTGACGACGTAATCGCAGGCGACGTTCCACAGGAAGGCATCGCGCCCGCGCCGCCGCGCCAGATGGCGCAGGGCCGCATGCAGCAGCTCGTGTGCCATGACGAAGCGCAGTTCGTCGGGGGACAGCCCGTGGGCGGGATTCACATAGATCTCGCCGGCCATATCGCTGACGGCGGCGACCGAGACGTCGAGCGAGCGGCAGGCCACCGGATCCTCGATGATGCGGAAGGCGGCGGCGATGGAGCCCAGCAGCGGGAAACGGTCGATGAACCAGCGCCGCGCCTCCTCGGCGGCGCTGACCCGCTCGGTCTTGGCATCCAGTTGCAGAATGCGCCCGCCGGCCACCGCCACCGCGCGCTGGACCGCTTCCCGCATGCCGTTGACGAGAAGGTCGGCCCAGCGGATCTTGGTGCGCCAGCGCTCCATCGGCGCATCGACCATGTCGGGATGCGGTCCGGCGGTGCCGAGCGCCCACACACTGTCCGGGCAGCCCTGGGCGACCATCCAGCCGTAAAGCTCCGCCTCGCCGGCATCGGGGATGAGGGTTGGATCGACCGCTTCACCGGCGGCATCGCCAGCGGCGTCGGCGAAGATCCCGAAGCCGTCGAGCAGGCGGCAGACCACCACGTCGCAGGCGGCGTTCCACAGCCGGGGATTCGCCTTGTCCTGGAAATGCTCCATGCCGAGATGCAGCAGGGCATGCGCGACCGCCCGTGCCCAGTCCTGCGGCGTGCCGCGCCGGGCCGGGTTGCAGATGATGTCGCCCGCCGGGGTGACGACGCACCAGGCGGCGCCGCCATAGGGCCAGGGCCGATCCTTGCTGCGGATGAGGTGGGCGGCGTGCAGAAGCGGCGCGGTCAGCGGATGCCCGGCCAGCAGGGCAACTCCGTCCCGGAAAGCGAGGGTCGCGGGATCGGAGACGGTCTTGTCGGCGCCACGGCGCTTCCCCATCGGCGCCTCACCGGGCCTGTGCGGCAAGCCGCGGCAGGTCGCGCACCACCTCGGCCAGGAACCAGCCGGGAATGCCGCGGTCATCCTCGTCGGCGGCGACGACGCCCTGGGCGATCTCCAGGCTGATGGCGGCGAGGCTGCGCAGCAGGGCCTTGGCGGCGTGGGCGAGTTCGCGGTGCGGCGGTCGGATGCCCGCCGGCTCGGCCGGCAATTCCTTGACCAGATGGGCGCGGAAGGACTGTGCCAGGAAATACAGGATGTCGCGGTCGCCGGGTGCGTCGGGCCAGCGGATGTCGCCCTTCAGCAGCTTGGCGACGTCGTAGCGCAGCCGCGACTGGCGCAGGAAGGCGCGGAACTGGACGGCGTGGGCGGGCGACAGGCAGCCGGCGGCGAGAACGCCGACCCACTCGTCGGTCAGGGCATCGCCGAAGGCGGCCATGGCGTCGGACAGCGCATGCCAGGAGCGCGGGGTGGAGAAAGGTTCCTCGCTGCGCGGCGGGCGGCTCCACAGATGATCAGGGCGGGCCTCGACATAGCGGATGACCTGCTCGTGGATCGCGTTGTGCCGTGCCCAGTCCAGCCATTCGCGCGCCGACGCCCGCAGCTCGACGACGACCAGCCGGTTCAGCAGGGCGCTGGACAGCGGGTTGACGAAGGCGGCGTCCTCGGCCCGGTTGCCGGCGGCGATCACCACCGATCCGGCCGGCAGAACGTAATCGTCGATCCGCTTTTCGAACACCAGCGGATAGAGCGCCTTCTGCACCTCCTTGGAGGCGTTGGGCAGCTCGTCCAGGAACAGGCAATAGGGGGTGTCGCGCGCGATGCGGGCCGGCGGACAGAAGCGGGTGCGCCCATCCTCGATGCGGGGAACGCCCAGCAGATCCTCCGGCAGCATCTGGCTGCCCAGCAGGGTGACGCAATCCAGTCCGACGGCTGCGGAGAAATCGCTGACAAGACTGGATTTTCCAATGCCCGGCGGCCCCTTGATGTAAACCGGGCGCACCGGGGCGACCGTCAGCAGGAACTCGGGCAGGGTGGCGGGGGTCAGGGCGATGGGCGAGCCGGGGGATGCTCCCGGCGAGAAGATGGACATGGATATGAAGGTTCCGGATCAGAAAATGGGATGATCGGTGCTGTCCGCCGGCTCTTGCGGCCGGGAGTTTTCCTCCAGGGGACCGCGCACCAGACGGCGGAACAGCCGGTCGGCTTCGGCGGCGAGGGCCGCCTTTTCGTTGGGAGTCGGGCCGGGGATGACCGCCGCCGCGATCTCGTCGGCGATGAAGGCGTCGAGCACGCCGATCCGCGGGCCTTCGCCCAGTTCGGACAGTTGCTGCTTGCGCGCCAACAAGCCGCCGATGGCCTCGCGAAGCTTTGGCGTGAGGATGAGACCATCCATGAGCGCGCCGAGCGCCATCGGCAGCGGGTCTTCCGGCCGTGTGCGCAGCCAGGCCAGGGCGCAGGCCGGGCGGACAGCATAGAAGTATTTCTTCAGCCTGACCGGCTCCCGGCCGTCGATGTGACGCCTCAGGTTGGCGGCGGCCAGGCTCCGGTAATGGTGTATCGCCGCCGTCCGGTGGGCGACCCTGCTGGCGAACGCCTGCACCAGCCGAAGGGCCTCCCCGTCCGTGCGGTAGCGGATGGGAGAGGCCAGCCATTCGAACAGGACCGGATTCGCCTTGCCCAGCAGGGTGAGCGCCTTGGCGATGTCCCAGCCGTTGATGTCGAGATCGTCCTCGATGGGCAGTTCGATGACATCCCGCTCCCTGGTCAGGCTCAGATAGCGGTCGAGCGGCCGGACATAGAGGAAACGCACGTCATAGTCGCTGTCGGGGGAAGCGAAGCCCCAGGCGCGGCTGCCAGATTCGACCGCCAGCAGGATGCGGACACCGCTGTCCCGTTCGATCCGGTCGAGCTTGGTGGCAATGCGTTGTCGGACGGTTGAGGGGATGGGATCGATGTCATCGAAAGTCATGGGCAGGCTCTGCGGGATGGAAGCGGTCCGATGGCAAGCGTATTGCGGCGGATTGTCTGATTCGGTCACCTCTTCTGTAAGATGCATATACCGACCGCAAGCGGATCGAAAGACTTCCCGAAAGATGCCAGGAGACCGCAAGGTGGCCGTGAATGCCTCCCGGCCATCTGGGATCGCGGGAAGCGGTGCAGATTGGATAAATCATCCGACATC
>NZ_BADK01000648.1 GCF_000333595.1 Azospirillum sp. B506 | reverse complement strand
GCTCAAGGACCGCTTGACGCCGGCGCACGTCGTGATGCAGCGCCTCAACAACGCGGGGACCGCCGATCCCATCGCCAAGGCGCTGACCGTGTTGGGACGCTTGGCCAAAACGACCCACATCTTGCGCTACATCCACGAGGAACCGCTGCGCCGGGCCATCCAGCTCCAGCTCAACCGGGGCGAGTTCCGGCACATCCTCGCCAAATGGCTGTTCTTCGCCAACCACGGCACCTTCCGCACCGGCGACTACGAAGAGATCATGAACAAGGCGAGCTGCCTGAGCCTGCTGTCGAACGCCGTGCTGATCTGGAACACCCGCCACATCGCGCGCATCATGGCCCAGCTCCGCGCCGCCGAACAGGAGGTTCTCGACGAGGACATCACCCGTGTCTCGCCCCTGCTGCACGCCCACATCATCCCGAACGGCAGCTATTTCCAGTCGCCGCGGCGGCAATCGGTGCTCACCGAGGAGGTCGTTCGGTAGATACTCGGCCCCGCAGCCAACCCGGACCACAACATTGCGGGAAATACGCTTCCGTACGTTTCCGCACCGTTGGGCCTTCCGGCCCTTGATGCTGACGGCGTCTTCATGTCGCTCCTCCGGGACGATGATCGCATCGCCTGGAGAGCTTCGCCTGAATCCGCTGTCGCTCAGCTGACGCTGAAGGTTGATGAGCGCTTCCACCGCGACCCGCGGCGTACCGAGTTCCATGTCCGCGCAGATGACAGGGTCCAGCATCCACTCCGGCAACACGGTGATGATGCCGGGTGCCGCCTCGACGAAAACGAGAGGGCCGATAGCGCGCGCCTCGCTCCACATCACCCGGACACGGCGGCCATAAAGCGGATGCCAGCGATAATGGACGTCAACATCCTGCCCGGCATGGGCACAATGGACGGGCGATGGCCCTGGGGCGGAAGAATTGGCTGTTCGCCGGCTCGGACGGCGGGGGCGAAGCCGCGGCGGTGTTCTACACGCTCATCGAGACCGCCAAGAGCAACGGCCACAACCCGCGCCTCTGGCTGACCCGCGTCCTGGAGGCCATCGGGCGCGACCGCGACCTCACCGATTATAATGCACTCCTGCCCTGGAGCATGGCGCTGGAGCCCGCCGCCGCCTGAAGGGCGTTCCCCAGCCGCTTACGGCGGTGATGTGGCTGGCCCGCAAGGACAATGCGTCGCGATGCTGGGCAACAAAGCTGCTGGAACGTAAGCCGGCCAAGCTGGCCGCCGTGGCTCTGGCTAACAAGACCGCGCGCATCGCCTGGGTGGTGATGACACGGGGAGTAACCTACGCGGCGCCGAGCGCCGCGTAGGCGGCATTCGCCTCGTCGGCATCGGAAGGCTCGGCGGGGTGGATGGGCAAGGGTGGTGAGACGTGATGACGAACCGGCAGGACCGGGGATCGACCAAACCTACGGGGACCAAGCGCCGCCGAGCGCGATGAGCTGATTTGGGCGTCGATCCGCGGAATTCATCAAGGCCAGCAGCCAGCGGCTGCGACAACAGGCCGGACACATGGATGCATCCTTCTCGGCCAATCAGCATGGATTTCCTTCTTGCGCCGGAAGGGCCGTCCACCACATCGGCTCAGTCAGCGCGGCGAAGCAGGCGATGGGCTCCAGCGGCAAGCCCTGACCCGGCACACCATCCTGACACGACGGCGGTCCGAACCGCCGGGCAGAGCGCCCAAGGCCGGACCCCGACGACCCCGGGCGGCAACGTCTACCGCCTGGCGACCTTGCCCAGGACCCGCGCCGCCCCACCGAAGGCGTCGCGGTCCTTGACGTAGCGCGAGGCCACCTGGGCCGACTTCCAGCGGCCGGTCTGCATGAGTTCGGTGGTGTCGACGCCGCTCTTGGCCACCTCGGTGGCCATCCCGGCGCGCAGGCTGTGGGCCGAGAAGTCATATTTCTGGAAGAGGCCGAGGCGCTTCTGCTCGGCCTCGTCGGCGATCACCTGCCGGCGCACCTCGGCCACGAGGTCCTGGACGAGGGCGTTGATGACATGACCGGTCAGCGGGGTGGCCTTCGGCTTGCCCGACTTGGTCAGGGCGCAGAACAGCGGAGCCTCGCGGTCGAGCGGCCGGCCGCCGGCCATCACGGTGCGAGCCTCCAGCCACGCCTCCAGGGCGGCGCGCGGGTTGAGGTCGGGATCGTCGACGTCGGGCACGCCGGCAAGGCTGCCAAGACCCTCCTGGTCGGTCTTGCTGGAGCGGATGCGGAAGCGGACGCCATACAGGCCGTCCGCGTATTCATGGTGGACGTCGGCGTCCGAAACGCGCAGGCCCACGATGCCGGGCGGGCAGGCGCGCAGCAGGGCCCGCAGGAGCGCCAGGTTGATCGGATCAGCATCGTCGACGCCCTCGTTCCTCTTGGAGCGCCGGATCGCCTTGAGCAGAAGGCTGAGCCGCGGGTCGCGGCTGTCGATCGGCCGGCCGGCATGCTTGTGCGCAACCGAGATCGCCGACCAGTGCACATCGATGGTCGAGCGCTTGTAGACCGGCCGGCCGGTGACCGGGTCGCGGCGTTCCAGATGCGTAAGGTATTGGCTCAGCACCTCGACGTCGCCGCTCAACGGCTCGTAGCCCAGGCTGGCGCACCATGTGGTGAAACTCTTCCAGGCCGAGCGATAGGCCTTCCAGGTGCCGGCGCTGAAAGCAAGCGGCACGAGATCGCGCCGCCGCTGCTGCAGAGCCCGCACCTCCTCCAGCCGGTCGGCCGGCAGCACCATCGCGCCGTAGAGGGCGTGATGGACTCGATGCGGCCGGCGCGGTTGACCACCACGCCCTCGGCGACGGTGGCCTCGCGGAAGCCGAAATGGGTGCGGATTTCGGCGCGGTGGCGCTCGACCGTGCGCACCGTCGACGGCAGCGAGAAGTCGGTTGGAGCGTCTAGGGCGAGCTGTTCGGCGACGACGGCCACGGTGGTGGAATCGACGTCCGTGGCGCGGCGGGGAAACCGTCCCCGATCGCGAAAGAACAGCAGGAGCACGGCGAAGCCCGGCCGGTTCGACAGGTTTTGCCCATGACCAGCGCGTGCTCCGCCGGCGTCAGGATCCACCGCTCCGGGCGCTCCGTGACCTCGGCGTCGGGCATGGCGGGGGTGGTCCTTCGGAGGGGACGTCGTGGGCTACCAATTGTTGACAGAAGACGTATTTTGTCAAAAGTCTTGCGCTCTCATCCCAAGCCCACCGCGGGGTTCGCATGCCGTCCGCACCGCCGCCCAAGGGGCGAAGTGTCAAAAGTGTCGCCGCCCGCGCCGTCGACGACCACGCGCGGCGCAAGGATTTCCTCGGCAGCGCGGAAATCGCTTCACTGCTCGACGCCGCCAAGCACGGTCGGCACGGCGTGCGCGACCACCTGCTGATGCTGATGATGTACCGCCACGGCCTGCGCGTCAACGAGGCGTCTGGCCTGCGCCGCGACGAGATCGACCTCGACCAGGCCCGCGTGTGGGTGCGGCGCCTGAAGAACGGCCTCGCCGTCGAGCACCCGATCGCTGGCGACGAGCTGCGGGCCATCAAGCGCCACCTCGCCGCCCGCGCCGACGGGCTGCCCTGGCTGTTCGTGTCGGAGCGCGGCTAGCCGCTGACCCGGCAGTCCGTCAACTACCTGATCGCCGCGGCGGCCGCGCGCGCCGGGCTGCCGCACGTCCATCCGCACATGCTGCGGCACTCCTGCGGCTTCATCCTCGCCAACCGCGGCACCGACCTGCGCCTGATCCAGGACTATCTCGGCCACCGCGATCCCAAGCACACCGCCCATTACACCCGGGTGGCCGCCCACCGTTTCGAAGGGCTGTGGAGGACCTGACCGGATGGCCTCGAAGAAGACCGTCACCGCGGACAATCTCAAGGGCCTCGGGGTCGACCGTCTGGCCGGCATTCTCCTGGCCCTCGCCGACGAGGACGCCGGGATCAAGCGCCGGCTGCGCCTCGAACTGGCCGCGGGCAAGGGTGGCGCCGTCGTCGGGGCCGAAGTGGCCAAGCGGCTCACCGCCCTGCACGGCGCCCGCTCCTTCGTCGACTGGCAGAAACGCCCGGCCTTCGTGAAGGACCTCGACCTGCAGCGCAGCCTGATCGTGGACCGCGTGGCCGACAGCGATCCCGCCCTGGCGCTCGACCTGATGTGGCGCTTTCTGGAGTTGGCCAAGCCGGTGTTCGAACGGGTGGACGACAGCACCGGATCGGTCGGCGATGTCTTCCGCACCGCGTGCAACGACCTGGGAACGCTGGCGTCCAAGGCCGAGGCGAACCCGGCGGCGCTCGCCGACCGCGTCTTCACCGCCCTGTCCAGCAACGATTACGGCGTCTACGACCGCCTGGTCGAGGTCGTCCTGCCGGCCCTCGGGTCCACGGGCGTGGACCGTTTGAAGAGCCGGCTGACCGAGGCCCTGGCCGCCCGCGCGGACCGGGGCGGCGAACGGGACTGGCGGGCGACCGCTCTGCGTCGCGCGTTGCAGGATATCGCGGACTGGGTGGGCGACGTCAATGCGTACATCGCTCTGATCCCGGAGCCCGATCGGCACCGCTCGCAGGTCGCCGCCGAGATGGCGCGGCGTCTGCTCGCGGCCGGACGGGCAGCGGAAGCTTTGGCCGCGCTGGAAGCGGCCAAGCCGCACCGGCGTCCTGCCCGCGGCGGGGCGATCGACGACCTGGAACTGCTCGGATACCGCGGCGGCGACGGCGAGTGGGAAACGGCCTATATCGACACGCTCGACGCCCTCGGCCACCGCGAGCGGGCGCAGGCCTGCCGCTGGGCGGTCTTCGAGGAACGGCTGTCGGTCGAGCGCCTGCGCGCCTATCTCAAGGCCCTGCCCGACTTCGACGACGTGGTGGCCGAGGACAAGGCGATGGCCCATGCCCGCGCCTTCCCGCATGTCCTGACGGCCCTGCACTTCTTCCATGAATGGCCGAACCCGGCGGAGGCCGCCGAGCTGATCCTGGCGCGGCCCACCGAGATCGACGGCAACGCCTATTACCTGCTCGACCCGGCCGCCCGGTGGCTGGAGGGCCGCTACCCGCTCGCCGCGACGCTGCTGCGCCGGGCCATGATCGAGGACACCCTCGACGGCGCCAAGTCGTCCCGCTACAAGCACGCCGCCCGCCACATGCTGGAATGCCTGGCCGTGGCACCGACCATCGGTGACTTCAGGTCGTTCGAATCCCACGATGCCTTCACCGCGCGCCTGCGCGCCGCGCATGGTCGCAAAGCCGGCTTCTGGAGCCGTTACGCGGAGATCGCCGGTTCCAAACCCTGACAGCGACCCCGCGGATGACCACCTCGCACGCCAGGGTGGACAAAACGGTCAAGTGGCGGCTCGTGACAGAAGTGTTGGGTGCGGGCCAGGTAGGGCCAGTCGCCCTCGATGGGGCGGCCGAGGAAGGTCTTCACCCGTTCATCGATCTCGGTGCACAACCTGCTGACTTGGCTCTTGGAGATGCCCGACATCCCCATGGCCTGAACCAGGTCGTCTACCGAGCGCGTCGAGATGCCCTGGATCTAGGCCTCCTGCATCACCGCCGTCAGAGCCTTCTCGGCCATCCGCCGCGACTCCAGAAAGCCCGGGAAGTAGGAGCCCTTGCGCAGCTTCGGAATGCGCAGCTCGACGGTGCCGGCGCGCGTTTCCCAATCACGCTCGCGATAGCCATTGCGCTGCACTACCCGCTCGGCGGAGCGTTCGCCATGGCCGGCGCCGGTCAAGCCTTGCACCTCCAGTTCCATCAGCCGATCGGCGGCAAAACCGATCATCTCGCGCAACAGATCGGCATCGGTACCCTTCTCAAGCATCGTACGAAGCGCCATAATCTCATCGGTCATCGTGGTCAACCTCGGTCGAGGTTGTGTTGTGGTGACCAGACTTTACCGAAGATCCCCGATGGCCGCGCCGCTGTGGACAACCGGCCCGCCTACATCAGATATGGGAGCGCTTCGGCGGGCCGGTTCCCCACAGATCCTATACCACCCCGCGGGGCACGATCCCAGCGCACCGTACCGGGCGCGCACCAAGGGAATGGACGGGCGCGGTGGAGGTGGACGGCAACGCCTACGCGGTGCCCTGGCGGCTGAGCGGCGAACGGGTGCGGGTGATGGTGGAGGCCGGCACGGGCGCTCGACGCAGGACGCGCATCTGGCCGGCGTTGCCGGGGCGCCGGGCCGTCAGGTGCGGGCCACCCGTCCCGAGGAGGCCGCCCTGGCGCCGGCGACGCCGGCATCGCTGCACCCCTTGGTCGAATACGAGGCCACGGCCGGGGAAGGCTTCTGATGAACGAGCACGATCATCCGGTCGCCATGCCGAACCGTGCACTGGCGCTGTTCCGCGAGCGCGAGATCGCGCGGTGCGACCGGCGGCACCACGACCATTGCGTATTAGTGTAACATTTTATTCCCCTTGTATGGTGCAATTCGCGGTGATAGCGTTACAAAAAGGCGTTTATATTGATACTTTTTATCTGAATAAGGGTCGTCTCCTGGATTGAGACGCCATAGGATTGCAACATGCGCATAGATTTCCCGTCTCAAGAACCGGCACCGCCCGTGGCTTTGCCAAAAACATTGGCAGGATTTCGTAACTATCATATCGATCAAACAATCATTGTCTGCGGATGCGGTTCGTCTCTGAATCATCTACCCGACCCGCATCGCCATGTGACAATTGGTGTCAATGATGTCGGCCGTCTTTTCGATCCGACCTATCTAATGGTTCTAAATAACAAGGCTGATTTCAAGGGAGATCGATTTTCATACATTGAAAATAGCAGGGCAAAGGCAGTATTTTCTCAACTTGCTCTTAAGATCAATCATCAGAATTTGGTCAAAGTCAAGCTGGGGAGGCGCGGCGGAGTCGATTTTTCCGATCATAACAGTTTGAATTTTACGAGAAATTCACCGTATGTCGCCACCTGCCTGGCCATTCATATGGGCGCGCGCCGGATCGGGTTGATCGGTGTCGACTTCACCGACAATCACTTCTTCGGCCAGACCGGTCCCCATCCGCTGGCGCGGGAGATCGGGCAAATCAACGCGGAATTCGGCCGCCTATGCGCGGCGGCGGCGCAGTTGGGGGTCGAACTCGTCAACCTCAGTCCGTCCAGTCGTCTTGTCGCCGTCCCGAAACTTGCTGTCGACGCGTTCGTGTCACCGCCGAAGGGGGACGCAGTCGGCGTCGGGGACATCGATGCCAGCGGGTTTGTCCTTCCACCGATCGCGCCAATTGTCGAATCCGTACCGGGAAAAGCCATGCTGCCTCCAAGCCATCGTGTCACCGCCATTGTCGTCCGTTCCGCCGGCGACAGCTTCGCCGCCGTGCGCTGGACCGTGGAGTCATTGAAGCGCGGGGAATTGGTTCCGCGGATCGCCGTGATCGACCGAGCCGCGACCGGACGCGGCAAGGAAGGGGAATTGGAGGTGGACTGGCATGTCCGAGTCGCCGAACCGGACATTGATCGCGCTCGTGCCCGGAATATGGGCATTCCCTTCTGCTCCGAGGGGCTTGTCCTATGGATCGAACCGGGATTGGTTGTTTCGCAAACATTTCTCGCCGATGCCGTTGCAGAAATCATCAAAAGGCGGATCAGTTACTTGATTCCCTGGGCTTCGATCGCCGCGGTCGAGGACCCGGATAAACTCGACGAAGGTGATCAATTCCTCTCCTCCGGAGACCACGACGGGTACGGGGGCGTGATCTTGGCCCAACTGGGTTTTGTTCGCCGCATCGGAGGATACGTCGAGGGGTTTTCCGGCAGGGGGGCGGACGACGAGGCAATGTGGCACAAGGCCAAAAGCCTCGGCCTCGCGGCTGTAACCCGACATCATTTCCAGCATCTGACGTATCTGCCGGCCACGTGCGACGGGTCGCTCGTTTCGATCGCCGGGGAAAAGGCCCTTTGCGATGGCGATCGCGCCCTTCTGGACCACGTGCGCGCTCCGCGCACGACCGTACAGTTCCGCCGGGAGTTTCCTGCGCCGCGGCATTTCCCGGCCCCGTGGGGCGGTGGCGCCGCGATCACCGCCGTGACGGCCGCGGCCAAACCGGTCGTCGAGGAACTAGCAACACTCTTCGGGGATGCCGTCATGGCGACCGCAGAAACCGATCCGCCCGGGATCCCGGTTCCGGCGCCCGAACCCGGCCAATCCGTCAGGGACGCGGCCCTCGCCATGGCGTGCCGGATCGCCGCCCTGCCCCGGGAAAGTGGCACGATGGCCGCTCCCACGTTGGGGGGCGCGGACCAGTTTGAGGTCAGCGTCATCATTCCTCACGGCGGGGCTCACCGCCAGGCAACGCTTCTGCCGGTTTTGGAGCAACTGCAACGCAGTCTGGTCAAGCCGGAAATCATCCTGGTCGAAGTCGACACGGTCTGCCGTGCGGCGGCCGTGGCGCAAGGACGGGTTCACCGCCATGTCTGGGCTGCCGACGGCGCCTTCGAACGATCACGGAGCCGGAACCTCGGCCTTCCGTTCGCACGCGGCGAGTATATCCTCTGGCTCGACCACGACCTGTTTCTTCCGGAAGATTTCATCGGGAACGCATTGGAGGAGGCGAGAAGCCGAAAACTCGACATGCTGATTCCTTGGTCGGCCGTGCACTACCTGACCGAGGGCGAAAGTCGGCAGCTGGCGGCCGGCACACGGCCGCCCGAACATTTCGCCAGGGGCCGGGGGTGGCGCTCCGCCGACGGCGGCGTCGGAGGCGCGGTTCTCGGCCGCAGACAATTCTTTCTCAACCACGGCGCCTACGACGAACGCTTCCGCGGGTGGGGGTTTGAGGACGATGCGGTGTTCCTGCGCGCCCAAAAATTGGGACGCGCGGCAAAGACCAGTCGTCCCAAACACCCCATCTATCACCTGTATCACAAGAATGAAGGCATCCGGCCCAGCCTCGCGAGTGGCAACAAACAGTATCGGGAAAACCAGGCTCTGCTGGAACAGATGAAATCCTGCGCGGATCGCGAGCGGTATCTGGCGGAATTCCCTGCGCCCAGTCATTTTTCCTGCCCTTGGCAGGGGGGACGGCGGGTTCGTGCGGATTCGCGGACCGAGGGCGTGTTGCAGACGTTGCAGCGGTTGTACGGCCCGGAGATCGTCGCCAGCGCAGCCGGCGAGCCGGCGGATCTGGATTTGTCGACGCTCACGCTGCCGGTCGATGCCCTCGAAGCCGCGCGTGAGGCTGCGATCCGGCTGGCCCGCGGTGCGCCGGAGGCCGGCATGGTGAGCGGACCGTCGGTGCCGGCGGCCCCCCGGGCCACGGCCAATGTGCCGCCGTCCGCCCAAATCCCTCCCGGCCTGCCACCATGCACCCTGGAAGTCAGCGTCATCATTCCACACGGTGGCCCTGACCGGCAGGCCACGCTCAGGCCCGTGCTCGAACGGCTCGAACAAAGCCGGGTTACGCCGGAAATCATCCTGGTGGAGCTTGATCGGGAACCGCGCGCCAAGGACCTGGCGGCGAATCATGCGCACCGGCACGTATGGGCGCGTGACGTCGAATTCCAGAGATCGATTTCCCGAAATATCGGGATCCCCTTCGCTCACGGCGAGTATATCCTGTGGGTCGACAATGACATCTTGCTGCCGGACGATTTCATCGGGAAGGCGCTCGACGAGGCTCGAACCCGGGATCTCGACTGGCTGCTGCCGTGGAGCCAGGTGCGCTTTCTGACGGAGGATGATACGAGCGCGGTCATCGACGGGCGCAAACATCCGCAAGACTGCAAGCCGTTCAACATATTCTCCGGGGCGCGCGGCGTCGGCTCGACCGTTCTTGTCAGACGGGACTTCGTCGTCCGGTTCGGCGGCTATGAGGAAGCGTTTCGCGGCTGGGGTTACGAGGATCACGGCATTTATCTGCGAACGAGCAAGCTGGGGCGTGCCGGGCGGACGGTGCGCACCGACCAGATACTCCACCATCTCTATCATCAGCGGTCGGTGGGCTACCGCTCGCTGGCCCCGACACAGCATGCGGACTATGGCCGCAACGCGCAGTTGGCACAACGCATGCGCAGTTGCAGGGATGGAACGCATCTTCTGGATGCCTTTCCTGCGCCGGGCCATTTCTCGGCACCGTGGACGGGGACCAGGCGCGTCGCCGCGGACCATGACGCCCAGCCGGTCCTGGCGGCGCTCGCCGCTCTCTATGGGCCGCGCATCGTTCCCGCCGCTCCCGGCGAACCGGCCGATCATCGTCTGAGCGGGGCGGCGCCCGACCCATTCGAGGCGGCGCTTTCAGCGGCCTGCCGGATTGCCAGAGGCGATCCGGGCGCCCCGTCGGCCCTGCCCGGCCCCGGGGCGGCGACCGCCGATCCCGTGGCGCCGCCCGGCCGCGCGCCGCGTGCCGCCGTGCCCTCCGAAAAGGCCGCTCCCGAGACGACCATCGAGCCGTCGGAACTCTGCTTTGCCGCCTTGTGGTCGGGGATGGCGGCGGGGATGCGGCTGCTGGATTGCAGTCTGGATTCGGGCCAGCTCGAACCACGGATCACCGCCCTTCATCCACGCATGGTCTACGAGCGCGCTGCGCCCGATCGGTACCCCGGACTGGAAGCCTTTGCGGACGGTTGCTTCGACCGCGTGATGAGCGTGTCGTCGCTGGATCGGCTGCCGCCCGAGGTCTCCGAACGTCATGCGAGCGCGATGGCCAGGGTGCTCCGGCCCGGCGGGTTGGCCGTCGTGACCGCGGTTGATGCCGATCGTGCGGCCGCGCATCTGCGGCGGGCCGGACTGGAGCCGCTGCGGCGGTGCCGTCTTGAATCCGGCGCTTTCGGATTGATGTCCCGCCGTCCGGGAGGCGAGCCGATCTCTTCGGCGCGCACCATGGTGCTGGCGTTCGGACGCGGCGTTCCCGGCGGGGCGGCGCCGGAGGCTGCGCAGGCAAGCCTCTGGCGGGAGGCCGCGATCCTGGGGCGGATGGGGCATCGGGTCAGGCTGGTGATGGATGGCGCGATCCGGCCGCCGGCGGATGCCGCCGCGGCCGGGGTGGCGCTCCATTGTCTCGTTCCGCCCTCGCCGCCGGGGGCTCCGGCAGCGTTCAACCGCATTCTGGAGGCCGCCTGGGAAGCCGGGCCCGACTACATCCTGCTCCATGATGGGCAAACCACGCTGCCGCCGATGCTGGTGGCGAGCATGCTCTGCCATCTGGAGGGAGTGTCGTCGCGAGTCGGGTGGATCACCGCCGGCGGTTTGGAAGAGACCGCCGCGATTTTCGGTCTCCGCAACTTGCCCCTCGTTTCGACTGCCCGGCCGCATGGCTTTCGCGTCGGCCTCTTCCGGGCGGGTGTTCTGGAAGCGCCGGCCGGCTGGACCGTCCGGGGCGGAGACGTCGAGCTTTCGGCGCTCCCGGAGTCGACCGACGTCACGGGATTCAATCTGCCCGAAGGATCGATGCTGCTGCATTCCTTGGCGGAGTCCCGGGGATCGGCTGGTCGTTTGGCCGGGGTTGCCGCCGGCTAGCGGGATCCTGAGCGTCGCGCCGACGCGGCCGTGCGCGATGGGCATCCCTTGCACGCCGCCGCGAAGGGCGCGCTCGCAAAAGCAGCGCACTATGTGGGCTCACACGGAAATGGCAGTTTCATGATTCACACAGATCTTTTTTGGAGTATTCAAGAGGGGAAATGAATTGAAAAAAATACATCCATGGCGCTTAATGCATCTCAAGGAGGATGTGTTCCATTGTGCGACATCGTTTAATTGTTTAATAGCCTTTCACGACGATTTTTACGAACATCCCGCTGAAAACGCAACCTGAAGACAATGGAGGGTGAAAATGACCAATACTTCGATCAACGTCTATAACTTTTCAACATACCACCTGACGCAGCTTAGCATTAATACTGCAATTCAACCAAATTTTAATATGGCAGGAGCTAGCGAAAGCGGCAGTTATCAACCACAAATTTCCAATGTATCTACTGCGGCATTGAACCTTGTGTCGACTACTAGTGCAAATACAAATTTCATTCAGATTGAATTCACAACATCTGGCGCAACATCTACTTATGAGGCGACATTTTACGTTGTCCTTCAACCTTTGATGGACGGCGAACCTTACACGATGTCGGTGTTCGAATCGCCTGCAACGCTGGCAAATATCCAGGACATCTTCGATCCGCCTTCTTCAAATTCCTTTGATCTCGTGCTTGTCTTCTCCGCGGGAGGGCAGATCGTGATGACGCAGCCGATGAATTTGGTGGCGCTGCCATCGGCTGCAAACACATAAGTTGCTTCTGGCAGGTGGTGTGAAATGGGCGACGGTCCTTCCGGATTTCATACAATCGTGACACCTGTCAGTGCTGATCTGTTCCAGCTTTCGGCTGGTGATGGGCGGGCATGCTGGCTGTACTTCGTGCCCGTCACATCGCCTCAACCTCCTGCGATCCCGACCATTTCGGACATCTGGAACGATCCGGCCTGGGCCGGGTGGCTGGTTTTCACCGCATTGCCCGTCACGAGCGGGCTGGCGCCGGCCTTTGTCGAAGCGGTCCAGGCGGCGGTGGTGGGCACGCAGCCGTTCGATCAATTCTTTTTCCCGATCGTTCTCTGGGTGAACGATCCGGCGACCTTTACGGCCGCCGACATCGGCAATGTTCCCATGATGGTGATCGAACACTATCTCGAATCCATTTCCCCTCCCGAATTCCAGGAGTTGTGCCGGTTTTCCTTTCCGAACGTCGATGGCGTCTTCGGCACCTTCGCGTTCGGAGGGGGGCCGTCCCTCAGCATCAGCGAGTCGCTGCCGCTGAGCCTGATCGCCAATGCGCAAGGCAATCCGGTGTTGCGGATTTGGGCGTTGCCGGTCGACGCGGACCTCGTCCAGGTCGGATGCGGCGGCGACGCGGCTCCCTGCGTCGACCATCTGCAGGACGACCTGGCATGGTCGATCGACATTCCCCTCAGCGGCCCCAACACCGGCGGCTTCTGCTTTTCCGCCGGCCTGCCGGCGAATTTTCTCATGACCCGCTTGAATCCGGGTTTTTGCTATCAGGCTGCCGCCCCGACGGCGGCACTCTGGTATCCGTTCCTCCCCCCCGAGCCGTTCCAGGATGACGGCGGCGATTCGGATACCTGCATAGCGTGCGACATCGCGATCAATCCCATCCTTGTTTCGGGCAATCACCTCCTGCTCCATCTCGACGCATCGACCTGGCCGTGTTCGCCGCAGAGCTGCGCCAACGCTGCCGGGCTCTGTTCCAGCGCCTTCATGACGCCGGGCGGCGGCAGCGTAGATCTGGTTCCCTGTTCCGGAGCTGCGGACGGCTCCCCGCTGGATGCGCTGGTGCCATCGGCCGCGGGACCTCCCGGTTTCGTGCTGGCCCAGGGGCTTGGACCGGGGGATGGCGGCGTCTATCTGGCGCCGGTCGGTCAGTTCCAGGTGGTGGCGTCGGGTGTCGGCACGCCGCCCGACACCGTCGATGTGATGGGCGGGCTGTCGGTGCAGGAGTTTCTGCGGGTCGCGGATGGGGATCGGGTCGGCTTCGCCCCCTTCCAACCCGCATCTGCCACCCCTGGCTCCCCCGCGGCGGCCCTCACGAGCGGCACTGTCACCTCCTGGATGCAATACCCGATGGACGGGACGTCCGGCGGGCAATACTTCTCGCAGTCCAGCGCCGCGACCTTCTTTGCCCTGGACGAGCTGACCGACTCGCTCGTGCCGATCAACGCGATGCTGTCGCGGTTCGCCGGAGGCGCGGCGCAATTTCCCATCGTGCCCTACGGTGGATTTGCTCCCTGGCTGACGTCGCGCGTTCTGGCCGCCGGGGTGATCCCGCCCGCCGGCGACTATCAGGCATTCGAGGCGGCGGTCTTGTCGCCGACGCGCAGCAGCCTGATCACCGCCGTTCCCGCGGGTGCGATCTTTTGTGACAACGGTACGCCGAACCTGACCACGGCAATAACCCGGCAAGGGCTGGTCGTGCAGATGGCGGGGGCCGGCAGCGAGGATCCCGCTCCCGGAAGCTGGCAGGAGCTTTGGCTTGCGGAAACCACCGGCGGCACCGATGGAACGCCTGGCGTGCCCATGCGGCTCGGGTTCACGGCGCCGGCGGGCGGGGTGATCGACTCCGCCATCAGTTCCGCCATGGTCCAGGACGGAAGTTTCGTCGTCATGACCGTCAATCCCGGCGCCGACGATTTCAGCAATGTGCTGGAGGTCGGCGGAATCAATCTGCGGTTCGACCTCTCCGGCGCTTCGCCCAACACCGGCACGATCCTGGTGTTCAAGCTGACCGACAGCGCTTCTTTCTCCGATCTCGCCGTCGCCCCCGAACGATGGACAGCGGCATCGACCCTGATCGGCGACGCCGCCACCGTGGGCGTGGTGCAGGCCCGGCTGATCGCCGCGCTGCAGCAGGCGGAGGACTATGACGGTCAGGGCGGCAACCCGTTCACCGCCTTCAACAATTTGGTCGACGATCCGACATGGACGGGACTGATCGGCTTTGACGTCGCCATCGACGGTCTGGGCATGCCGCCTGATCTGCTGATGGTGTTGGGCGGAATTTCCGGATCGCTGACGGCCCATCACGTCGGGATCCAGAGCAACACCCTGGTGCCGACCACTGCCAGCCCTGCCGCCATGATGTCGTCGCTGTTCGGGGTCATCGCCTACTCCAACGATGCGGCGGACGCCGGTGGCTCACCGCCGAACGATCCCCTGGCCTATTCGGTGCAACAGCTTCTTGTGGTGATCGAGAACACCAGCATCGCCCGCTTCAACGCCGTCATCGCGCTGACGGTCAACGAGCTGTTCGGCCGGGCCGTCGCCCTGAGGAGCGCCGGAACGCCCGGCGACAACGCCATACGGCTCAACGGCTCCTACCAGTCCCAAGGTGGGCAAGGCAGCCTAGTCTTCAACTCGACCACGCCTTTCGTCTTCGACATCGTCGCGGCTCCCCGGGCCGTCCGCATCCTCGACAGCGTGACCTTCAACAGCGCGACGCTGGCGCCCTTCGCGTCCGGCACGGCCGCGACGCCGGGCGACACCATCGTGGTGTCGCGCATGGCGCTTGGTGGACAGCTCTTCTTCGCCGCCGACCCGTTCGGCACCGTGCCGATGGATTTGTTCTCGTTCGGCAGCGGCGACCAAGGGTTGGCGTTTGACGACTTCGTTGTCGAGATCACGACGACGTTCGACGGGGCTGGCGGTTGGGTATCCACGACGTGCCAGCCCTTGCCCGATCTGCTGCAAGTGCAGTCATCGCAGCAAGCAATCCGGGAGGGCAGCCTGCTGGGCGATCTGCCGCTGAAACCCACCGGCTTTGCCTTCGCCGAAGGCGGACTCGACCTGGGGCAGACGGGTGCGGTGCCGCTGCACTGTCCGGAACTCATGACGGGGTGGCGCAGCGGCGGCACGCCAACCACGTCACCGCATGACGCCGACAACGCCGCGCTGGCGCCCTACGTGACGTCTACCCCCACCTATGCCCTGACTTTTGATCTGCCGCTGGGGACGTTGGGGGCGCTGTCGAGCATCCAGGCCACCCTCACGGCCGGTTTCTATCTTGGCTGGGGACCATCGGCGGTGGTGCCGGGCAGCGACGCGGTGTCCGTTTGGATCAAGATGCCCCAACTTACCGCCGGCTCCCAAGGGATCACACTGCAAGGCATCCTCAGCGTCGTGTTTGGCGATGCCAACTTGGTGGCGGTCCCGGTGGACGGGGAGGCAGTCTATGCACTGATGTTGAGCAACGTCCAGATCAGCCTGTTCGGCTATAAGTTTCCACCGGGAATCATGATAAATTTTCTTCTCTTCGCAGGTTCCGGCGGGGGCTCCAGCAGCAGCAACCTAGCTTGGTTTGTTTCGGCGCAGGAGACTTCATGATGATCTGGCCGTTCTATACACTCAATCAGGTGCTTCAGCTCATCAATGAGACGTGGAACACTCTCATTCCGTTATTGCCGCAGCCGCGCTGGCCGGATTTTCTGGTCACGTTGTGGAGCAGCGCAGCGCAATGGGATGGCTCACCGTCCTCGCTGCCGCCGGACAACCCCGTCATCCGGATCCCGATTGAGGAGCCTTGGAATGTTCCTGTCGGGACCGCGCTGACCATCTCCTTCACGACCGTGACCGTCATCGTCGAGATCGATTCGTAGGGTCGAGCCACTCGACCATCCCCCGAAACCACGGAGGTCATGATGCCCAAACCGCCCAGCGCCCTCAATTCAGATCGGATCAACGCAGGCTTCGTATCAAATCTCAACGCCGCCAGCGGAACTCCCCAACCGGGCTTCACCGTCAGCATCGGCGCAACCCTTGGATACAACGGCCGGCCGATCCCGATAAATTCCAACTCGTTCGAGAATTGGGAAAAGAATGGCGTCGTCTTTTCCCTCACAAATCCTATATCTGTTGGTACAATCAATGAATTTATCGAATGGGCGGCGGAAAAATTCAGTCTGACGACCCTGCAAGATAAATATAACGAAATAACTGCCGCCGTCTATCAAGAAGGCGGCATTCTGTATCAGCTCTTTGACGATTTCACCCAGGGCGAGATCATAATTACAACTTTTGATATTGACACTAAGAGTGAAACATTCAAACTTGGCGTTACCTTCAGTCTAACGAGTTTGAGTCCCAACAATGAATTGTTCGCTGGGCTGTCGCTCGATTCCATCGGTATTCTAATTTCCTACAGCGGGAAATAAATCCATCAAGTTACAATCCGGCATGGCAGGTCAGAGATGTTTGATGTTGTGATTCATATGGCGGGAAAGTTGTTTGGTATTCCCGCCACTCTCAACATTCAACTGCTTGGTGGGCCCGCTTCTTTCACGCTGACCTCCGAGCCGGTGTCCTTCTCCGAGATCTGGCAGGCGATCGACAATGAAATTCAGGACATCCTCGGCGTATCCCTGCCGGATCTGAGCGGCTCGCCGTGGAGTGTTCTTTCGGATCCGTCGTCGACGGCGACCGTGACGCCGACGCTCTGGATATCGCCGCCCGGAAGCGAAACCCGGGCGGCGGCGTTGGAGCTCGTTTTTTCGCAACCGATCCGCATCGGAGGCGCGACCGACTGCGACGGGATCATCATAACCGTCCAGCCGACCATCGAGATATTCTCGGTCTCCATCAGCTATGAGCCGGGTCAAGGCGGCGTGGCGCTGCAGGCGACGATCGCCTTTGTGCCCACCAGTGCCAGTCCAGGCGGCTCGCAGCCGCACATCGTCAGCTATCCGTTTCCATTGCCGGCTCAAGGGTCCGTCGGCGCGTTTCGGGTCAATTACCTGGGGCTGGGGCAACGCGTCGGCCCCACGGCGCCCATCCAGGGAAGCGATCCGCTGGCGGGCCTGTTCCAACAGTTGGAAACCCAACTGGCAAGCGACAATCCGAGCGAGATCCTGACCAATCTCGCCACCGAATTCTATCAGCCCGGCGGCGGCTGGTTCGTCGCGGCGGACATCAGCTACAAAGGTTGGGACCTGCGCATTGTTTTTAATGACCCTTCCTTCTACGGTCTTGAGATCACCGCCGGCGCGTCACCTTCCACGCCGTTCTCCGGTCTCCTTCTCGAAATTCTTTATCAGAAACTTGGTGATAACCTTGGCGTCTATTTCGGCGAGTTGACCTTGCCGACGGCCATGCGACGCATTCCGCTCGATGGCTTCATCTTGATCCTGCCGAGCTTTTCGATCTGGTTGTACACGAACGGCAATTTCAAGGTGAACATCGGTTGGCCGCTCGGCGGGAACTCGATTGGCCTTCAAATGGATGTCTTGACCGGTCAGGCCGGTCTCTATTTCGCGAGCCTGAGCGGTGCCGACCAGATTGCCTCGATCCCCTCGAACTACGACACGGTGCTGGAGTTCGGTATTGGCTTTTCCGTCTCGGCATCGGAAGCAATCGGCTGGAGTATTTTCAGCGCCACGGTGGACGTGACGGTGATGGCCACGCTCCAGGGGCTTCTCGCCTGGTCCTCCGATGGCCCCTCGGGCGGTCAGTTGAGCAACCTGCCCGATCTCTATTGGTTTGCCGGCACCGCATCATTGTCCCTGCTGGTGCAGGGCAGCGTCAATTTCTCGATAATTTCAGCGGCATTTTCGGTAAGCGCCAGCCTGTCGGCGGCGATCGCCTTTCAGAATGGATGCGCGACGCAGGTCACGGCGTCGGCGTCGGTCTCGGTTTCATTGTCCATCACCGTAGGGTTCTTCACGATCAGCCTGTCGTTCTCGACCACTGTCAACTACGACGCCGTCATCAACAGCGGCGCCACCGTCGTCGCCAGCGCCGCGGGGCCGAACTGGACGATAGGCGACGCGGAATTGGCGCATCTGGACCGATCGCGCCGCCGCGACCGGGCTATGACGCCGGTGTACCGGATCGTCGCGCAGGGCGCCGGCTTCGCGGTTCCTGCCCAACCGCCGGTCAGCAGCGGCGGCTCGCCCAAACCGGCGTTCACCCTGTATCTGGCCCTGCAGCCGACCATCCTCTACACCCAAGCGCAGCCGCAGATGGCGGCGGTGGTCAGCCTCGTGGCCGAAACCCCGGCGGCCGGCGCGGGCAGCCCAGGCCCCGACGCCACCGGATTTCCTGTTCTGGTCCAACAGCTTGTGCATTGGCTGATCGGCACGGTCGTCGGTTCGCCGGCGCCGGTCGTGCTGGAGGAGCAAATCAGACGGGCGTTGGCGTGGCTCGAGACGGTCGGACAAGTGGGCGGCACGGGGTATGTGGAGTTTGCAGAGAATCTCACGTCGTTCCTGGTAGAGAATCTGGAGATCACGGTTCTTCCATTGCCGATGGAAGAGAATGCCTCCTTTGGCTATGTGACCCCGATCCCCATATTGCCGGGGTTGGAGGTCGTTGTTTCGGGCGGATCACCTTCCAGCGTGATCTTCGACCAGGAATCTATGCTTCCCATCGACTACCCGGCGGAGGTGGCCGCCTATTTCAAGGCCCTCAACCCGTCGCTCGCTTCCGGGCGGCCGGCAGCCCTGACCGAGAGCGTCGGCATCGCGACGTTGGTTTTTGTCGA
The DNA here is from genome assembly GCF_000333595.1 of Azospirillum sp. B506. Taxonomy (GTDB): domain Bacteria; phylum Pseudomonadota; class Alphaproteobacteria; order Azospirillales; family Azospirillaceae; genus Azospirillum. The sequence continues at coordinate 12,233 of NZ_BADK01000648.1, read as the reverse complement.
CTATATGCTGCTGGTGGGGCGCTACGTGCTCCATGAGCTTGTCGATCTGGTGCGCACGGCCCAATCGCACCATGAGCGCGACTATCTGGAGCGGGTCGCCGGCCTGGAGGACAGGCTCAGAGACGGGGCCACCCCGGAACAGACCGTGTTCGATCTCATGGACGCCGCCATCGCGCTGGCGCCGTCGGTCACGCCGGCGCAGCTGCTCAGCGAGGTGCTCGCGTCCTTTGACTATGCGGCGGCGGCGGGGGTTGCGGCGCGGTTCATGCTGCACGGGCTTCAATTGCCGCTGCTGGACGCGCTTCCGGTGAACGCCATTGGGCACGAAGTCGGCACGATTTCCACCCAGGGCCTTTATGCGCTGACCGGCCAGCTGATCCCTGTGTCCTCGGAGAGTGAGGTGATCGAGGTCACATTGGGCGCCGCGCCGGCGGTCTCCGGGCTGCCTTGCCCGGTGGCCTTCGCCTCCCCGTCGGGTGTCACGGTCAGCCTGCCGGTGCCATCTGTCCTGCCGTCCTCGCCGGTCCCGATCCAGGCGCCTGCGGGGGAGACGTCCCCGCCACCCGGTTCCATCTCCCTGGCGGCGATGCCGGCGGTTCTGAACCTGCCATTGACGCTGACGCTCGGTAAAAGCCAAGCCTGGAGCGCCGACACCTCATCGACAAGCGTCAGCACGATCTTTTCGCTGACGGCCACGTTGCTGCAACTGATTCGGGACAACGCTGGCGCCACCCTGTTCCTGTCGCAACGGGGCGGTGCCGGCTCGCCGACCGAACCGCTGGTCGGGCGGGCGGCGCTCGCCATCCCGGTTTCACTGCAACAGGTCGTGCAGGCGACGGGAACGGGGATGGCATCGTCGCCGGGGCAAGGAGGGGGTACCCAGGTCCTGCCCCATGTCTATCAGGTCGGCGGAACCGACGAGGCGACCCGGGATCTGCTCTACCTGCTGCTCCAGGATCCGTCTTCCCTGAACGGCGCTTCGTTCAGCCTGCTCTATTCACCTCCCGGCGGCGGCGCTCTCTCGCAGGCGCTGTCCCCCGCGACGCTGCTGGTCAAGACCAATCTGACGACGATCGACACGCCGGGGAGTGGAGCCGCGACGGTCCTGCTGAACCGGCGGCGGCCCGCGCTGTTCGAGTCCGGTGGCGCCCCGATCGGAGCCGCTGGCCCCGTCAGTGCCACCCTGTCCGGCGACCCTTATGGCTTTCTCCAGCTGGTCTGGGAGCTGAGCGTCGTTCAGGCCCCCGGCTACTATCTCTACTACGCGACGGACACCCTGGGCGACCTGCCGGCGGATCTGTTCAGTGACACGGCAGCCAACCAGGCTGGGTCCGGCAGCGTGCCGTTGGCGGGCACCAGCGGCGGCGTCGCGGCGCTGACGATTCTGATCGAACTGTCCGAAACCACCGCCAGCCCCAGTTTCTCAAGCCCTGCCTTGCCGGCCTATCTCAATTCGGTGATCCTTGACGGCGTCACGGACCATCAGGTCGACGCGACGGTGCAGATCGGCGCAAGCCCGGCGACCGTCGGCGCACCGACGTGCCCGCCGGGTTCCGTCGGGTTCCTGGCCGACTGGACGGCGTGGACCGATGCCGAGGACGCCCCGATACCGGTCAACATCCTGTATCATTTGCTGCAGTACAGATTGCTGGGCTCGAAAACCTACAACGCTTCCGGCTGGAGTTTGCCGGTCGCGCCCGGGTCGATGTCCGCGTCGCCGGGGGGAACCTGGCGCTTCCAACAAACCCTGCCGCTGGCCAATTTTCTGGCAGGTCAGTCGAACCCCTACGGGGTGGTGGGCGAGCCGGCGACCTTGCAATTCCAAATCGCCGACATCTACGGGAATGCGGCGGCTGGCGACTCGCCCCTCGAAATTTCGGTGCTGCCGCTCTACAGCGATCCGCTGTGCAGTGTGACCGGCTGGCCGGGCGCGCACCTGTTCTATTCGGTCGAGCGCGGCTCGTCGACGCCGGGCATGGCGGATCTGACGTTGCGCGGTGTTTTCGACCTTTCAGCGTTGCTTCCCGACGGAGGGTCGCCCTACAGCGACGCCGTGCTGCGCAACGTCAATGGCTTGATCGCCAAGTACGAGCTGATCCGTGCACAGCTCACCGATCCCAATGTCGTGGCCACCCTCTCGACCAACCTGCTGCCGGACACGGTGCCGGCGTGGCGGATCACCGACCAGCTCGCGGCGTTTGCGGGCGAAATCCTGGTGTCGATCAAAGCGTTCTCCAGATCCTTCAATGGGGATGCGGCGATGTCGCCGGTCGTCTGGCAGAATGATTTTCCGATCGCCTACGATGATATCGTCGCGTTGACGGTCGATATCATCCCATTGACCGTGTCCGTCACCGTGGCGCGGCCGAAGGCACTGGTCGATGCCCTGGCGTTGGAAAATCTACCGGCGGCCCTGTTGGTGACGGCGGCAATTCCACCGGATCTGAGCGTGTCCGCCAAAACGGGAGACACCAGCCCGGACGGACCGCAGAGCCAATTGCGACGGTTCGCAATCCATTTTGAGTCGGCTTTCGCCGGCTTCGATGGTGGAACCGGCAAGTTGCTGCTGGCCCAACGGGCCGCCAGCGGTGCGCAACAGGGGGGCGCCGGCGCTGTTCCAAGCCTGTGGGTGGTGCGCTGGAGCGCCGTCTCCGGCCTGTCGGTCCAGTTCGGAAACGCCCCCCCGCCGGGCTCCGCCGGGCTGATCTATTTTGGTTTGGCGCCGCTTTCCACGGTGCCCATGAGCGGAACGATCGGCGCGCTTGCCTACAGCAACATCGATCTGGACGCTTGGGCCTTGCAGTTTCTCACAGCGGTCGATGGGTTTCTTACGCCGGAGATTGCGGTGTCGGCCAGGCTGCTCGATGAGGCGAATCAATCCAGCTGCCTCGATTCCATCCTGCAGGCCAAGGCCCAACTGGCCGCGGCGATCGTCGGTGGTGTCGACACCATTCTGGACTCTCAGGCGGGAGAGGGGGACATCGCACAGGCGCGGGCCGGTCTGCAACAGGCGTTGCTCACCTGCCTTTCCGATGCCTATCGGATCTCCACCATCGTGCTGGCGCAGGTCGATGTCACGATTGCGGGGACCAGCGGTGGCGATCCTGAGGGTGTCGCTCCAAGCCTCTACGGAACGGTCAGTCCGAACGGGCCGGTGGCGTCTGATGGCGCCGGTTCTGCGCAGCAATTTGCCTTTTCCAATGCCGAACTGCCCCTGAGCGCGACCAGCCCAGGTCAGTGGATGCCGATATTGGTCACTGTCAGCAATCCATTGGCGCAAAAGGTACTAGATGTTCCTCTCTACTATAATATCCCCCATCTACAGTATGACGTCGACCCAAACCAGGAATCCGATGATTACACGCCGTCATCCTGGCTGAAGTTCGTTCTGCCCAACCAGGACGAACTCTGCCCGATGATTGCGGAGTCGGCCCCGATTCCAATACCGCTTTCCTTTGAACCCGACCTGCCCGTGCTCCTGAACCAAGCCGCGGCGCCGCAGCCACCTGGTTCCGGCGCCGTGGGGGACATCGTTTCGGAAGTGATCGAATCGTACCTTTCCTGGGACTATACGGTGACGGTGCAACACGCCTGGACCGAACAACAGGACCAGTTTTTGTTTGATGCCGCTTATGATGGGATACTGCCTCCGGGTGGCGGCGGCGCCGGCGGCACCAGCTCTCCAGCCCTCGACGCGTTGTTCAGGGCGTTGGGAGCCTTCATTGCGGCCTATCCTGACATCGCCAAAGGATTCCCGGAACTCGTCGCCAACGGGCTCGGAGCCACCGCCACCGGTACGCCGCAGGCATCCTTCGATCTTCTTCAGCAGTTTGCGGCGTTGGTCTGCACCGTGGCCGACGCCTGGACGGCGCTTTTTGCCAATCCACCCGAGCAGGAGCTGGCGGCGCAGTCCGGTGTGGCGACCGTCATCGATAGCTACTGCCTGGGCCTGAGCGCGCCCGCGTCGCCGGACGCCCTGACGATCGAACTGGCCGGCAATCCGGCGGGTCGCGACGATCAGCCGCCCAGCCACTGGCCGACGGTAAATCCGGTCGTTCCAGTCGCCGTCACGACCGAATCATCCGGCGCGTCGCCAGACGGACCGAAATACTTTCATTTCATCTTCGACTCGGCGCCGGTACTGACTGTGCTCGACATCATGTGGAGCGGCCTGTCACTGGCATCCTGCCATACGGTCCAATTTCGTCTGGCGGTCCGTCGCAACGCCTCTTTGATCGAGACGGAGGCGACCAACCCTGCCTTCATCTATCAGACCAGCTCCGTGCAATTCGCCAACAGCGTCATTCCGCTGGTTACCGTGCCGCCGATCCCCACATTGCCGGCCGGCAACTCGCTTGTTGCGACGCTGAGCGACATCTTCGATGGCATCCAGGGGTTTGCCTATATGAATGTGCAGGTTCAGGTGGTGGTGAGTTATTCATACCCCGTGTGGGGCATGGTGGACATGGATTCGACGTCTCCTCTGGTTTCCCCCATGGCGTCAAGCCCGGTGCTGCTCGCCAACGACCTCAGCCTGGACCAAACGCCGGCGCTGGGGCTGGCGGCGGCCATCAGGGACTGGCTGGAAGGCAATACGCTGCCCACATCGGGAAGCGTGCTCAGCTTGAATCTCACGGTATCCAGGCTTATAGCCGGTCAGATGCTTCCCGTTCTAATGTTTCAAGCGGTTCCGTTCAATGTCGAGCCGCGCGGCAGCTCGTGGTGGAACAGCGGGAACAGCGGTTGATCCAGAGGCTCCACGGGCAGGGACAATCACCAATGATCGACCATCAGACTTGGGACGGGAACAAGGAACTGCTGGACCGGCCTCAAACGGGTCGGCCCGACCCCAAGTTGATGCAAGTCAAGGACGGACCGTTCCATAGGGTGGACACGGCTCGCAAAGCGACCGGCACCGAGCTGATTTCCTGCCTGATGGTGACGCGGAACCGCTTCCCCTTGGCGCGGCTGGCGGTCGAATGTTTTCGCCGCCAAACCTATGAGCCACGGGAATTGATCGTCATCGACGATAGCCATGATGACCAGCTTGTCCGCTATCTTGCGAAGTTGGGTGATTCCCGGATCCGGGTCGAACGTGCCGCCGTTCCGGCTCCGACTTTGGGTGAGGCGCGCAATCGTTCACTTGCACTTGCGACCGGCCCCTATGCCTGCCAATGGGACGATGACGATCTCTATGATCCGCGTCGTCTGGAATGCCAGATGGAGGCTTTGGTCGCCAGTGGCGCCCAAGCCTGCATGTTAAGCAATTGGATCTTCTGGTGGGTGGATCAAAGCTGGGTCGGTATCTCCGGTCGTCGTGCCTGGGAAGGATCAATTCTGTGCGAAAAGACCTTGCTCGCCTACCCGGCTTTGGTGCGTGGCGAGGACACGGTTGCGACTACACGTCTGGAGCGCAGCGCACGGGTCGTTCTGCTGAAGATGCCACGACTCTATACTTATATTGTACACGGCAAGAACACGTATGATAGCGAGCATTTCAAGCGGACCTGGAATAATTGCCGGCCTCGTTGGACCGGACTCCCGGCTGCTAACGTGCTTCGGGCTCTCGGCGAGTCCATAGCCATCGATGACTATGTCGAAGGCGTGAGACGCCTGAGAGGCCAGCAGGAAGTCGACAGGGGTTCTGTTGACGCAACCGTCTCGCTTACCGTCGGATCCGCAAGGTCGGCACCCCAGGACGTGAAGGTCGCGCTCGACAATGATGTCCCCCTGCCGACAGCACCGGTGGTGGCGATGATTGATGGGCCAATTGCGCCGGATGCGCCAGACTGGCCGCTGATGATCGAAAGCGTTCTAGGGTCACAACCGGGCATCATGATAGACTTGCGCCTCGATGCCGATAAATTCCGTCCATCATGCTGGGACCAGCTTTCGTTGTCAGGCCATGTCCGTGCGATCTGGGTGCAACTGAGTGCGACCTGTGCGGAAACCTATAATCGGGTACGTCCCGCCGGTGATTTTTCCCGAACTCTCGCGTTGCTGGAATATTGTCGGAGCAAACGCGATGTGGGTGAGATCGGTTTCTTCGGCATCGAGTTCATTGTTCACGCTCTCAATTTCCGCGACATTCCCCGGATGGTCGTCTGGGGAGAGGCACTTGATCTTGATCTGATTCGGTTCCGTCGGCCCGCCGAGAGGGACGAGCTGCCGGCCGTTGCCATGGATGTCGTCACCCCATCCCATCCGGATTACCCGTCGTTGCGGTTGATGATCGACGCCGGATGCTTTGCGCACTCCATCGTCGATGCGGACGACCTTCTGGCATCCGTCCACAACGGCAATCTGAACTGATGGTGTGGATGCCCCCCTATCCTCGGCATCGGAGTGTGCCAGGATGCGGTGTTTGTCTGACATTGCAATGGAGGGCAGCATGGCCGAGACCTATCTGGTGGCGATCGATCTGGGGAAGCGGCATTTTCAGGTATGCGCGACGGACGACGTTGGTGCACAAATCGGCAGACTGGCAATCGAAGAGGGCTGCGGGTAAAGGATTGGCCCCTTCTGGAGCCGAGAGCTGGATGCCGTACAAGGCGAACGAAAGCCGTCGTCACAAGATCCCGAAGGCCCGCTATCGGGTTGAGAACTGGGCAGCTTACGATGCGGCGCTGCGCCGACGCGGAGACCTGACCATCTGGGTGACGCCGGAGGCGATCGCCGCGTGGACGCCACCCGCCACGGGGCGGCGTGGCCGGCCTTCCCGCTACGCGGACATCGCGGTCGAAGCCGGGCTGATGCTGCGCTTGGCGTTCGGCCGGCCGTGGCGGCAGACCGAGGGCTTACTGGGCTCGCTCATGCGCCTGCTCGGCTTGGAACTGTCGGTCCCGGACCACACGGCGTTTTCCCGGCGCAGCGCCAAGCTGGAGGTGGCGTCGGCCCTGGCGGCGACGGACGGGCCGGCCACCGTGGTCATCGACTCCACCGGGCTGAAGGTGTTCGGCAAGGGCGAGTGGCACTTGGAGAGGCACCGCGGCCAAGCGCGTCGGAGTTGGCGGAAATTGCATCTGGGCGTCGATCCCACGACCGGCGCGATCCTCGCCTCGGAGCTGACGAGCAACGAGGAGGGCGACGCCTCGCTGGTCGGGCCGCTGCTCGACCAAATCACCTGCCCGATCGGTACGGTCCTGGCGGACGGCGCGTACGATGGCGAGCCCGTCTATCGTGCCATCGCCGAGCGTGCCGCGGACGCCGAAGTGATCATCCCGCCGCGCGCGACCGCGGCGCCGAGCGACACCGCCGACACGGTTCCCACCCGGCGTGACCGCCACATCCAGACGATCAAGGAGCGTGGTCGGCGGGGCTGGCAACGGACCGTCCACTACGGACGGCGATCTCTCGTTGAGGTGGCCATGCTCCGGTACAAAGTTCTCATCGGACGCAGCCTGCGCGCTCGGACTCTGCCCGCACAGAAAGCCGAGGCTCGGGCCGCCTGCGCCGTCATCAATCGGATGACTGAACCGTCCCGGGTTTCCTGGAGGCCATTTGTGTTGAGTCACGCCGCCATGGCGACGTCCTCGACTTGAGCATAGTAGCGTGCTTCGGCCTCGGCGGGAGGTATATTGCCGATGGGTTCGAGGAGGCGGCGGTGATTGAACCAGTCGACCCATTCCAGGGTTGCGAACTCGACGGCCTCCAGGGTGTGCCATGGTCCCCGGCGGCGGATCACCTCGGTCTTGTAGAGGCCATTGATGGTCTCGGCCAAGGCGTTGTCGTAGGAATCGCCGACGCTGCCCACGGAGGGCTCGACGCCGGCTTCGGTGAGACGCTCGGTGTAGCGGATCGCAACGTATTGCGATCCGCTATCGGAGTGATGGATGAGGCCACTGCCCTTGGCAGGCCGGCGGTCGTGAAGTGCCTGTTCGAGCGCATCCAGAACGAAGCCGGCATGGGCTGTGCTGGACACCCGCCAGCCGACGATGCGGCGCGCGAAGGCGTCGATGACGAAGGCTACGTAGACGAAGCCCTGCCATGTCGATACGTACGTGAAATCAGCCAACCACAAGGCGTTCGGACGCGGCGCCTGGAACTGCCGGTTCACCCGGTCAGCAGAGCACGGCGCCGCCCGGTCGCTGATCGTGGTGCGCACCGCCTTGCCGCGCGTTGCCCCCTTCAGGCCCATCTGGCGCATTAGCCGGGCCACCGTGCAGCGTGCCACGTCGATGCCCTCCCGCCCCAACTGCCGCCAGACCTTGCGTACCCCATAGACCTGGAAGTTCGCGTCCCAGACCCGCCGGATAGCCCCACTCAGCTCGGCGTCGCTTCGCGAGCGGGCCGGCGCCTTGGACGGATCGGCCTGTCGGGCGGCATGGGCGTAATAGGTGGACGGGGCGATCGGCAGCACTCGGCAGATCGGCTCGACCCCGTGAACGGCGCGGTGCGCGTCGATGAAGGCGATCATTTCCGGAACGGGCGGTCGAGCTCCGCCTGGGCGAAATACGCCGACGCCTTGCGTAGGATCTCGTTCGCTTGGCGCAGTTCCCGCACCTCACGTTCCAGCGCCTTGATCCGCTCCTGCTCATCCGTCGTCGGGCCAGGCCGCTTGCCTTGGTCGCGCTCAGCCTGCCGGACCCAGCCCCGCAACGTCTCCGCTGTGCAGCCGATCTTCGCCGCGATCGAGCCGATCGCCGCCCACTGCGAGGCGTGATCCCCCTCGTGTTCGAACACCATCCGAACCGCGCGTTCGCGGACTTCAGGAGCGTATTTGCGTGATGCCGCTTTCGTCATGATGACCCCAGTCTCTCAAGAAACGGAGCCTCCGACAAACCCGGCGCGGTTCAGGCGTCACCCGCCCAACAAACCACGATACAGAGCTTCAATGAGGCCTGGGCGTTTCCGTCCAGGAAGGGCTGCGCTTGCTCAGCAGGATGGACGCGTTGGCGCCGTTGCTTCAATGAGGCCTGGGCGTTTCCGTCCAGGAAGGGACCATCACGCGGGCAGCGATCGGCGCCGGCGACGAGCTTCAATGAGGCCTGGGCGTTTCCGTCCAGGAAGGGGCGGAACCATCGGCGCTAACTCCACCATCGCCAACCCGACGCTTCAATGAGGCCTGGGCGTTTCCGTCCAGGAAGGGGGGGTAATAGGCGGCGGTCATGAGGGGGCCTTTCTAGAGCTTCAATGAGGCCTGGGCGTTTCCGTCCAGGAAGGGGCCACCGATTTGAAAGCTGGCAGGGCGTCTGCCGCGATGCTTCAATGAGGCCTGGGCGTTTCCGTCCAGGAAGGGATGCGCCAGCGGAGTTTGTTCTGCGTCCTTTTGTCGATGCTTCAATGAGGCCTGGGCGTTTCCGTCCAGGAAGGGCGGGTTCCTCCGGCTCGGCCAGCCCGAGCCCAACCGGCTTCAATGAGGCCTGGGCGTTTCCGTCCAGGAAGGGCGCCAGTAGATGCGCGTTGCAGCATGTATCCAGAAGGCTTCAATGAGGCCTGGGCGTTTCCGTCCAGGAAGGGTCTTCGGCCTGCGGCGCCTCGGCAACCGGAGCAGCTGGCGCTTCAATGAGGCCTGGGCGTTTCCGTCCAGGAAGGGGAGTTGTACTTCGAAGCCGGCAAGGCCCTGCCGCTGTGGCTTCAATGAGGCCTGGGCGTTTCCGTCCAGGAAGGGCCCTCTCCCTGTTCGTCATGAACGTCGGGCCGGGCCAGCTTCAATGAGGCCTGGGCGTTTCCGTCCAGGAAGGGAAAGCCCAGCATGGCAGGATCAGCTCAGCGACAACTGGCTTTAATGAGGCCTGGGCGTTTCCGTCCAGGAAGGGCCTTTCCGGTGACGCTGCCATCCGCCACAAGCACTACGCTTCAATGAGGCCTGGGCGTTTCCGTCCAGGAAGGGGAGTGCGTGACCACGGCGGGCGGCACGACCATCACGGCGCTTCAATGAGGCCTGGGCGTTTCCGTCCAGGAAGGGATCGGACGAGGCGCTGGCGCACCTGAAGTCATGGCTGCTTCAATGAGGCCTGGGCGTTTCCGTCCAGGAAGGGCGGCGCCGATGCCGATCCGGCGATCAGGACGGTCTATCCGGCTTCAATGAGGCCTGGGCGTTTCCGTCCAGGAAGGGGATGACGTGGACATCCAGGGACCGCGCCAGCCGCTTGCTTCAATGAGGCCTGGGCGTTTCCGTCCAGGAAGGGTGCCGACCTGCTGTGCGAGTTACAGATGCCGATATTTGCTTCAATGAGGCCTGGGCGTTTCCGTCCAGGAAGGGAAGATCGACCTGTGCCGTCTGGCGCGGGAAGGGGCGCTGGCTTCAATGAGGCCTGGGCGTTTCCGTCCAGGAAGGGGCGCGCGCCGCCAAGCCGATCGCCGCCGTGCTCGATGGCTTCAATGAGGCCTGGGCGTTTCCGTCCAGGAAGGGCTTCTTCTGCGCCCGCAGCTCCTTCTGCGCCCGCTCGGGCTTCAATGAGGCCTGGGCGTTTCCGTCCAGGAAGGGCTGCGATCCGACGTGACGTTCGCCGCCCGTGTGGAAGCTTCAATGAGGCCTGGGCGTTTCCGTCCAGGAAGGGAACCCGATAGCATCCCGAGAGAGACCTCCGTTGTTTGGCTTCAATGAGGCCTGGGCGTTTCCGTCCAGGAAGGGCTGCCGCACGGGTGACGGTGGAGCCGACAGTCTTGGTGGCTTCAATGAGGCCTGGGCGTTTCCGTCCAGGAAGGGCGGCGGTGGCACAGAGGATCGGGTGCGGAACTTCCGTCGCTTCAATGAGGCCTGGGCGTTTCCGTCCAGGAAGGGGCATCGCCGTCGACGCCGGCCGGCCGGCCGCGGCGCGTCCTTCAATGAGGCCTGGGCGTTTCCGTCCAGGAAGGGCATGCCGGCGATGCTGACCATCATCCGTGTCGGTCGGCCTTCAATGAGGCCTGGGCGTTTCCGTCCAGGAAGGGCGACACTTCCAAGGGGGTTGCCACCATGAGAACAGTGCCCCTTCAATGAGGCCTGGGCGTTTCCGTCCAGGAAGGGGCTATAATCGGGGTAACGTCGTTTAGGGGTCCTCTCCTTCAATGAGGCCTGGGCGTTTCCGTCCAGGAAGGGTCATGTCGGACTTCGACGCGCGGCTCCGGAACGAGGCCTTCAATGAGGCCTGGGCGTTTCCGTCCAGGAAGGGCCGTGTAGGTGACGCCGGAGACCACAGAAGTGGTTGTCCTTCAATGAGGCCTGGGCGTTTCCGTCCAGGAAGGGCGGGGAGTCCATCTTTGTTGCGGTCCCGGCTACCGGCCTCAATGAGGCCTGGGCGTTTCCGTCCAGGAAGGGGGTGCCATCCCTTGCACCATGACGCGACGCCAGCCCGCCTTCAATGAGGCCTGGGCGTTTCCGTCCAGGAAGGGCGGCCAACCTGCAATACGGCCTGAAGACCGCCAGCCCTGCTTCAATGAGGCCTGGGCGTTTCCGTCCAGGAAGGGCCGTGGCTTGGCGGATCAGGCGGACGGCTTCGGAGGGCTTCAATGAGGCCTGGGCGTTTCCGTCCAGGAAGGGGCTCCAGTCCGGGTGTGTTGGCCTTCAGGTGTCCGGCTTCAATGAGGCCTGGGCGTTTCCGTCCAGGAAGGGAACCACCGGGCGGGACTCCTGCGCGGCGGGACGTGAAGCTTCAATGAGGCCTGGGCGTTTCCGTCCAGGAAGGGGGGTCGGTCATGGCGGCCTCAGGCGGGGGGGTGGTGGCTTCAATGAGGCCTGGGCGTTTCCGTCCAGGAAGGGGGCCACCACTCTACCCTCTTATTTTATAGCCGAAAACGACGCGGACTTCGAGGGGTATCGCATTTCCTGGATCGCCAAGCCTGATTCTGATCCACATTCGTTCTTCACGATGTCAAAGAACCGAGTGCGGGCAACCACTTGGCAAATTCGAGCGGTGCCGGCATTTTCATGCGTGCTGGACCCCTCGCAAAAAGGGGCGGCGAACATCCAGCATAGCATCATCCACCATGTTCACACCACGATCGCCTCGCGCCGGATCGTGTCGAATGGACGGCCAAGGCTCTCTATTCGCAAATCCACTGTTTCAGCCGGACCGATGTCCATGATCAGGACATGATCCTCCGACGGCTTGATCAGACCGTCCAGTCGGGCGCCCAAGGCTGCTCGACGGCGCGGGGTCAGGCGGCATTGGAATACCGAAAGCTGAAGCCAGCGGCCGTACCCCTCCATCGCCTTGAATACCCGCCGCCCCCGTTTCGGGTCGCCGATGTCGTAGGTCACGATGTAAAGACGCTCGTTGCCAGCCATCGGCAGCCTCTCTCGCTTATCG
>NZ_BADK01000649.1 GCF_000333595.1 Azospirillum sp. B506 | reverse complement strand
GGTATCGGCCCACACCTTGCGCCACACCTTCGCGCTCAACTTCCTACGCGCCAACCCCGGCCAGCTCGTCGAGCTGGCCAGCCTGCTCGGCCACGAGAGCCTCGACACCACTGCCCTCTACACCCGCCCCTCGCGGGATGATCTCGCCGCCGGCCTGGAGCGCTCGCCCCTCAATGCCGATCGATGAGCCCCCGCTTCCGGTCCGGGGACCCCGCCTCGCCCTACCGGCCGAACCGAGGACGACCTCGCCCGTCATTGGAGCCTGACCCCGGCGGACCTCGCCGAGGTCGGCCGCTGCCGCGGCGACGATCACCGGCGCCGCTTCGCGCTGCAGCTGTGCACGTTGCGCGCCTACGGCCGTTTCCTCGACGACTACCGGCAGGCCCTGCTGCGCATCGTCAACCACCTGTCGCGCCAACTCGGCCTGTCGCCGGTGCTGTTCCTCGACCGTCCCGGCCGCGAGCCCACCGAGCGCGACCAGGCGGCGCGCATTCGCCGCCACCTCGGGCTCCGGCCCTTCGACGCCGGCGCCGAAGCCGACCTGCGCGGTTGGCTGCGCCAGGGCGCCCTGGAAGGGCGCGGCACCGCCGAACTGCTGGCCCGCGTGGAGGACCGCCTGCGCGGCTGGCGGATCATCCTGCCGGCCCCGGGCACGCTGGACCGCCTTGTCGCCTCCGAAGTGACGCGCGCCACCGCCACCCTGTTCGACGCCGTCGCCGCCCGTCTGCCCGGCCGCCTGCGCGCGGCCGTCGACCTGCTCGTCGAGGTCCCCGAGGGCGACGCCCGCTCCAGTCTGTTCCGGTTGAAGGATCGGGCGAAGAGCGCGACCGCCGCCGCCATCAAGGGCGACCTCGTCCGCCTCAGCCTGATCGAGGACCTGCTCGGCGATGGCGTCGATCTCACCGGGATCGATCCCACGGTCGTCCGCCAGCTCGGCCAGCTTGGCCGCCGCTACGACGCCGGCGACCTCCGCCGCTTCGCCCGGCCCAAGCGCGACGCGCTGGTCGCCTGCACCCTGATCGAAGGTCGCAAAACCCTGCTCGACCGCATCGTCGAGATGCACGACCAGTTCCTCACCGCCATGAACCGCCGCGCCCGCAACGCCGTCAAGGCCCGCGAGGGGCAGCTCCGGCGCCGCGCCCGGGCCGGGATGGAGCGGGTGCTCGGTGGCATCGAGGCGCTCGCCGAGGCCGAAGGCGGCCAGACCGTGGCGGCCTGCCGTGCCTTCGACCGCCTCGAGCAGCGCGGCCACCTCGATGCCATGCTGGCGCGCTGGGGGCTCCTGCGCCAGTACTTTCCTGCCTTCCTCGCCCTACCGTTCCAGGCCGCGCCCGGCGGCGAGGCGGTGCTGGCCGCCATCAACGTGCTGCGCGCGCTGGAAGCGTGCACGCGCACGCGCCTGGATCCGGAGGCGCCGAGCGGCTTCGTGCCCGCCGCTTGGCGTACCTTCCTGGCGACGGACGGCGCGATCGACCGGCGGCTTTGGGAGATCGCCCTGGCCCTGGCCATCCGTGACGCCCTGCGCGCCGGCACCCTGTACCTGAGCGAAAACCGCGAGCACGTCTCCTTCTGGAACCTGACCTACGACGACCGCCTCTGGCCAACGTACCGCGAGGCGGCGTACCGGCGCCTGGCCCTGCCGGCGACGGCGCCGCCCTTCCTCGCCACCCTAGCCGCCGCGCTTGACGCGGCGGCGCAGGCCGCCGCCGCGGGCCTGCCGGGCAACCCCTTCGTCGCCGTGCGCGACGGCAAGCTGAAGCTCAGGCAGCCCGACGCGCTGCCGATCCCGCCACGGGTGCAGGCGTTGCGGGACACCGTCAAGGCCAGCCTGTCGCGGGTGCGCATCGAGGATCTCCTGGAAGAGGTCGACGCTTGGTGCGGCTTCACCACGGCCTTTCAACCCCTGGGCGGCTACGAGCCGCGCGGCGGCGACCCGCATCGCCCCTTGCTCGCCGCCCTGATCGCCCACGGCACCAACCTCGGCCTCGCCACCATGGCGCAGAGCGTCGACACCGTCACCGCCGAGCAACTGCAGGACACCAGCCGCTGGTTCCTGCGCGAGGCCACACTGAAGGCGGCCAACACCATCCTGGTCGACCATCACCACAGCTTGCCCTTGAGCCGTGTCTGGGGGGACGGCCGCCGCTCCTCCTCCGATGGGCAGCGCTTCGCCATCGAGCGCGACAGCCCGCTCGGCGCCTTCTATCCCCGCTACTTCGGCCATTACGAACGCGCGCTGACCCTGTACACGCACACCGCCGACCAGAACAGCGTCTACGCCACGCAGGCCATCTCCTGCGCGCCGCGCGAGGCCGGTTGGGTGCTCAACGGCATCCTGGAGAACGACAGCGCGCTCGACATCCGCGAGCACACCACCGACACCGGCGGCTTCACGGGAAAGCTGTGGGGGCTGTGCGCCTTGCTGGGGATCGACTTCATGCCGCGCCTCAAGGACCTGCCCGACCAGGTCCTCCACCGCGTCGATCGCGGGGCCGACCACGGCGCGCTCGACCGGCTGCTGCGCTCCACCATCGACCTTCAGATTGTCGTCGAGCAT
>NZ_BADK01000650.1 GCF_000333595.1 Azospirillum sp. B506 | reverse complement strand
GTGCCGTCACGTCGCGAACCTCGGCCCCCAACCCGCGCAGCATGTCCTCGATCACATGGTCGCGGCGCAGGCGGATGGCGTCGCCGGCGATCTGCACCGGCAGGTGGCGGTTGCCGAGATGCCAGGCGACCCGCGCGAAGGCTTCGACCGGCCCGGGCACGCGGACCTCCATCAGCTCCTCGGGCGCGGCGACCACGCGGAGGAAGCTGCCGTCGCCCAGTTCCAGCCCGTCGCCGTCGTCCAGCGCCACCGCCCGCGGCAGGTCGAGCAGGAAGGCGCCGCCGGCATCGTCGGTCATCGCCATGCGGCGGCGGAACCGGTCGTCGAAGGCAAGAGTCACAGTGCCGGCCGCCTGCTCGACCGGCCAGTGGCCGCGGGCATGGACTCGGGTGGCGCGGCGGGTGGAATCGGTCATCAGCGAAGCCGTTCGAAGGGGGTCGGGTGGCCGAAGAAGCGGCCGGCCAGTTCGCTGACCAGCACCGCGTCTCCGGTGGTGAAGAATTTCAGGCCCCGTTCAGCCGGATCGGGCCGGTATTCGGGATGACGGTCGAGATACTGGTCGAGCGAGCGGGCGGTCAGCGTCGGCTGCGACAGGATCTCCACCCCCGACGGCAGGGCGCGGGCGAACAGGTGACGGACCAGCGGGTAATGGGTGCAGCCCAGCACCACCGTATCCAGCGGCTGGCTGCCCATCTTGTCCAGCAGGACGCGGACATAGCCGGCGACCGCCGGTTCGATCTCGTCGTCCGGCGCACCGCGCTCGATCAGCGGCACGAGGTCAGGGCAGGCCTGCTGCACGACGCGGACGGACGGCGCCCGCTTGCCGATCTCCCGTGGGAAGGAGCCGGAGTTGACCGTCGCCGCGGTCGCGAAGATGGCGACGCTGCGCGGTTCGGCGAGATGGTCGGACGGAACCGTGTCGATCATCCAGGGAACGCGGGTGATCGCCTCCACCATCGGCACCAGCACACCCAGCACGTGCGGCCGGGATGGGCCGACGGGAG
>NZ_BADK01000651.1 GCF_000333595.1 Azospirillum sp. B506 | reverse complement strand
GGACGGCTGGCCGGCCTTGCAATCCAGCATCCAGTCGCGAGGAAGCGGCCTTCCTGGATGTCGGTCAGCACGCGCTTCATCTCGGCCTTGGTCTCGGCGGTGATGATGCGCGGGCCGGTGCGATAGTCGCCATATTCGGCCGTGTTGGAGATCGAGTAGCGCATGTTGGCCATGCCGCCCTCATACATCAGGTCGACGATCAGCTTCACTTCGTGCAGGCACTCGAAGTAGGCCATCTCGGGGGCATAGCCCGCCTCGACCAGCGTCTCGTAGCCGGCGCGGATCAGCTCGGTCAGGCCGCCGCAGAGCACGGCCTGCTCACCGAACAGGTCGGTCTCGCACTCTTCCTTGAAGGTGGTCTCGATGATGCCGGCGCGGCCGCCGCCATTGGCCGAAGCATAGGACAGGGCGATGTCCAGCGCGTTGCCCGAGGCGTTCTGGTGAACGGCGACCAGCGACGGCACGCCGCCGCCACGCTGGTATTCGCTGCGCACGGTGTGGCCGGGGCCCTTCGGCGCGATCATGAACACGTCGAGGTCGGCGCGCGGCTCGATCAGGTTGAAATGGACGTTCAGGCCGTGCGCGAAGGCCAGGGCGGCGCCCTGCTTCATGTTCGGGGCCAGATCGTCCTTGTACAGGTCGGCCTGCAGCTCGTCCGGGGTCAGAACCATCACGACGTCGGCCCAGGCGGCGGCTTCGGCCGGGGTCATCACGGTGAAGCCGGCGGTCTCGGCCTTCTTGATGGTGGCCGAACCCGGGCGGAGCGCGATCCGCACGTCCTTCACGCCGCTGTCACGCAGGTTGTGGGCGTGGGCGTGGCCCTGGCTGCCGTAGCCGACGATGACGACCTTCTTGCCCTTGATCAGGTTGACGTCGGCATCACGATCGTAATAGACGCGCATGGAGATGGTTCCTTGAATTCGCAACGAACGAAGACAGACTGCGTTTCCTGCGGCGGATTACTCCATTGAGCAAAGCCGCCCGTCAAGGGAAACAATCGCTCGATGGAGCGGCAAAATGCAAAGCTTCCTTGCGTTTTTGCCGCCCCGATCTTTCGCAGAATGTTGATCTGCGGATAACAGCGCCTTAGAAGGCCGCCGGCCCCTTCGACATGGCGACCACGCCGGTGCGGCTGGCCTCGACAAGGCCGAGCTGGGTCATCAGACCGACGAAGTCGTCGACCTGGCTCGTCGTGCCGGTCAGCTCGAAGACGAAGCTGGTGAGCGTCGCGTCGACCACCTTGGCCTTGAAGATGTCGGCAAGGCGCAGCGCCTCGATCCGCTTGTCGCCGGTGCCGGCCACCTTGACCAACGCCAGCTCACGTTCCACCGACGGCCCTTCGTCGGTCAGGTCATGGACGCGGTGGACCGGAACCAGCCGGCCGAGCTGCGCCTTGATCTGCTCGATGATCATCCGGGTGCCGGAGGTGACCAGCGTGATGCGCGACAGGTGATCGGCGTTGTTCACCTCCGCCACCGTCAGGCTTTCGATGTTGTAGCCGCGGCCGGAGAACAGCCCGATGACGCGGGCGAGGACGCCCGGCTCGTTGTCCACCAGCACGGCGATGGTGTGCTTTTCGATCGCGTTTTCCATGAGACCCGTTCCCCCCGTTCGTTCGTCGTCAGCCGATCAGACCAGCACCATGCCGTCTTCCGGCGTGGCGTCGGACGGGCTGTCGTCCGGACGAACAGGATCTCGTTGTGGGCCTTGCCGCCGGGGATCATGGGGAAGCAGTTCTCCTTCGGATCGACGGCAATGTCGATGATGCAGGGACGGTCGGTGACCGTCAGCATCTTCTCGATCA
>NZ_BADK01000652.1 GCF_000333595.1 Azospirillum sp. B506 | reverse complement strand
GCGGCATCAGCTGGCTGGCCTGTCCGCGCTGGTCGGCCGCCTCTATTATCTGCAGGTGGTGGAGTCGGCACGCTACACCATGCTGGCTGAAGAGAACCGCATCAGCCTGCGGTTGATCGCACCCTCGCGCGGCACCATCGTCGACCGGTTCGGCGTGCCCCTGGCGGTCAACCAGCAGAACTACCGCGTCGTCGTCGTGTCGGAACGCACCCACAACATCCAGGAAACGCTCGACAAGATCTCCCGCATCGTCCCGCTGACCGACGGCGACCGTCGCCGCGTGCTGCGCGAACTGCACCGCAAGCGCCGCTTCGTCCCCGTCACCGTGCGCGAGAACCTCACCTGGGAACAGGTTGCCACGCTGGAGACCAACACCCCCGACCTGCCCGGCGTGGCCATCGAGGTGGGCGAGCTGCGCTATTACCCCCAGGCGGACTCGACCGCCCACATCCTGGGCTATGTCGGTGCCGTGTCGGAGTCCGAGCTGAGCGGCAACAGCGACCCTGTCCTGTCGCTGCCCGGCTTCCGCATCGGCAAGGCCGGCATCGAGAAATTCCACGAGAAGGTTCTGCGCGGCACCGCCGGCACCAGCCAGCTGGAAGTCAATGCCGTCGGCCGTGTCATCCGCGAGCTGTCGCGCGACGAGGGGCAGCCGGGCCGCGAAATCCAGCTGACCATCGACATGGCGCTTCAGCGCTTCGTGCAGGAGCGGCTGTCGCAGGAAACCAGCGCCTCGGCCGTGGTGATGGATGTCCACACCGGCGGCATCTATGCGCTGTGCTCCCATCCCAGCTATGACCCCAACCAGTTCACCATGGGCATCAGCGCCGAATTGTGGGAAGAGCTGCTGTCGAACCCGGCGACGCCGCTGAACAACAAGGCGGTGGTCGGCCAATATCCGCCCGGCTCCACCTTCAAGATGACGGCGGCGCTGGCCGCTCTGGAATCCGGAGTCGTCAGCAACCGTCACACCGTGTTCTGTCCCGGCTATCTTGAGCTTGGCGACCACCGCTTCCATTGCTGGAAGCGCGGCGGTCACGGCACGGTCGATTTCGTCGGCGCGCTGCGCCATTCCTGCGACGTGTTCTTCTACGACGTGTCGCGCCGGATCGGCATCGACCGCATCGCCGAGATGTCGAACCGGCTGGGGCTGGGCAGCCGCACCGGCATCGATCTGCCGCATGAGCGTGGCGGCCTGATCCCCTCCATCGCCTGGAAGAAGGCGACGCTGGGCAAGGGCTGGGACATGGGCGAAACACTGGTCGCCTCCATCGGCCAGGGCTATGTCCTGACGACGCCGCTGCAGCTGGCAGTGATGACCTGCCGGATCGCCAATGGCGGCTATGCGGTCAAGCCGCACCTGACCAAGCAGATCAAGGCGGTCAGCGGCGAACAGACAGCCTGGCCCAGCATCGGCGTGAAGAAGGAAAATCTCGACATCGTGCTGCGCGGCATGACCGAGGTGGTGAACGCCCCCAACGGCACAGCCTACAAGTCGCGCATCACCGAGGTCGGCTATGAGATGGCCGGCAAGACCGGTTCGGCCCAGGTCCGGCGCATCACCATGGCGCAACGCGCGGCCGGCCTGAAGAAGCAGGACGAGATCCCCTGGCGCGAGCGCGACCATGCGCTGTTCGTCGCCTTCGCCCCGATCCAGGCGCCGCGCTATGCCTGTGCCGTGTTCGTCGAGCATGGCGGTGGCGGCTCCACCGCGGCGGCCCCCATCGCCCGCGACATCCTGCTGGAAACCCAGAAGCGCGACCCCGGCCGCGCTGCCGTCGCCGAAACCCCGCCATCAGGACCGGAAAAGCCGCGGGGCTGATCAACCCCAACCGGCTCGACCCGACAAGCTCAACCGCGCCGGCCGGCCGGAATGGTCATCGCCGCCACCCCCAGGACTACGGCGACGCACCCGGCGAGAACAGTTGGCGCCAGGGTTTCCCCCAGCAGCAGCACGCCGATGCCGACACCGATCGGCACCCGCAGATAGGCCTGCGCGGTGGTCGGCACCGACCCGAGGCTGTTGACCAGACGGAAATAGAGGGCGAACGCCACCGCTGTCGAGAAGACCGAGAGACCGGCAAGCGACAGCAGCGAGCTCCCGGACGGCGTCAGGCTCCAGGGCCGGTCGACCGCCAGGCTGACCGGCACCAGAAGCGCCGCCCCACACAGCAGCGACCCGGCGGCCGGCATGACCGGGTCCAACCCCTTGAACGCCCGGCCGTAGATGGCCGCTCCGGCATAGCAGACGGTGGCGAGGATGATCGCGCCCTGGGCCGGCAGATCGCGGCCGAGGCCGTCCATCGCTCCCGTCCCGACGATCAGGACCGTTCCACCGAGGCCGGCGAGCACGCCGGCCGCCTTGCGGACGGTCAGCCCCTCATGCCCGGGAAGCAGAAGCGTGATCAGGAACGCGAAGATCGGCGTGGTCGCATTGAGGATGACGGCCGTCCCGGCCTCCACCGTCTGTTCGGCCCAGGCGATCAGGGTGAAGGGCAGAACGCTGTTCAGGCAGGCCTGGACCAGGAAGCGGCGCCATATCGCCGGATCGCGCGGCAAGGAAAGGCCGCGCCAGCGGATGACGCCCAGCAGGATCACCCCGGCGACCAGGGTCCGCCCGGCGATGAAGGTCAGCGGCGGAATCGTCTCCACACCGATGCGGATGAAGCTGTAGGACGCACCCCACAGGCTGGCGAGGACCAGCAGCAGGGCAAGCTCGATGCGCAGGTCCGTTGGCGCAGCCGGCCGGCTTGCGTTGGATAGGATCGTCATGATGACTCCGTCGAACTGAATGGCCATCCACCATGCCGGCCCCAGCACGCAAAAGCCGTCTCGAACGCTTCGGCGGCGAACGAAGCGTCGCCGGCTGACGGGACCGGCGCACCGGCGTAAAGTCCGGTGCATGAGCAACCCGCCCGCCCCCACCCCATCCGCCGCGACCCTGTCCACAAACGGCATCGCCGCCATCGCCGCCCTGATCGGCGATCCGGCACGGGCGAACATCCTCTCCGCCCTGATGGGT
>NZ_BADK01000653.1 GCF_000333595.1 Azospirillum sp. B506 | reverse complement strand
GTTCGTTGCGCAGACCCTGGCGCACACGAAGGCATTCTGCGCCCCGATGGCGCACTATCAGGCTGAAGCCGAGGAGCAGGCCCGGCAGGAAGGCCGGCAGCAGGGTGGCGGCGGCAAGTTCGGTCATTGCGGCGGTTCCGGAGTCGGTGGATGCCATTCCGCTACCACCCCACGCTCCTTTGCCGTACTTAATCCTCCTTGCGCTGATTAAGCGGTGCTTATCCATGCTGGACTATCCACTGTTGGCGGCCCTAGCCGCCGTGATCCGCACCGGCGGTTTCGAGCGAGCCGCCCGGCAGTTGCATGTCACCCCCTCGGCGGTGTCGCAACGGGTCAAGTTGTTGGAAGAGCGTCTGGGCACCGTGCTGGTGGTGCGCGGCCAACCCTGCACCGGCACCGCCGCCGGCCAGCGCCTCTGTCAGCATGTCGAGCAGGTGGCCCTGCTGGAAAGCGAGCTGCGCGGCGCCCTGCCCGGCCTCAGCCCGGAGGACGGGCCGGTCACCCTGCGGATCGCGGTGAATGCCGACAGCCTTGCCACATGGTTCGTCGCGGCGATGGCGGATGTCGCCGGCTGCCTGTTCGATCTGGTGCTGGACGACCAGGACCACAGCGCCGAGTGGCTGCGCAAGGGCGAGGTTCTGGCCGCCGTGACCGCCAGCGCGGCGCCGGTCCCCGGCTGCAACAGCCATCCGCTGGGATCCCTGCGCTACCGTGCCACCGCCAGCCCGGCATATCTGCACCGCCATTTCCCAGACGGCGCGACGGTGGACGCTTTGGCGACCGCACCCTGCCTGACCTTCAACCGCAAGGACCAGCTGCAAGCCCAGTGGATGCGTCTGGTGCTGGGGGATCACCACCCGGCGCCTCTGCCCACCCCGCCGATCTCTTGGTTGCCCTCCACCCACGCCTTCGTCGACGGGGCGCTGGCCGGGATGGGATGGGGGATGAACCCGGAACCGCTGGTCGCCGACCATCTGGCGGCCGGCCGTCTGGTGGAGCTGGTGCCCGGCCGGCCGCTCGACGTGCCGCTTTACTGGCAACAGAGCCGGATCGCTGGCACCGCCCTGGCCGAACTGTCGCGCGCGGTCCTGCGCGCCGGGCGGCTGGCTCTGCGCGCCATGGACGCTGACACAGGACGCCGCTCCGGCGGATGAAGGCTTTGCCCGCGCCGCGTGCGCGCTTATATGGATTCAACAAATCTCTGGAGGGACTCGATGACCAGCAGCGCCGCCACGGCCGCAAACGACACCCCCGATCTGGGGGCGCTTCCCACCTGGGACCTGAGCGACCTCTACCCAGGCACCGAGTCGCCGGAACTGAAGGCCGACCTCGACCGGATGGAGCGGGAGTGCAAGGCCTTCCGCGACCGCTACGCCGGAATGCTGGCGACGCTGACCGGTGACGATCTCGCCGCGGCGATCCGTCACTATGAGGACATCGACGAGACGCTGTCTCGCGTCATGTCCTATGCCGGGCTGGTCTACAACGGCAATATGGTCGACCCGGCCGTCGCCAAATTCTACCAGTCGGCGCAGGAGCGGGTGAACGACATCTCCGCCCACCTGATCTTCTTCACGCTGGAGATCAACCGGCTCGACGAGACGGAGCTGGCAGCCAGGCAGACGGCATCCTCTGCCCTGCGCCATTACGAGCCGTGGCTGCGCGACGTGCGCCTGTACCGCGACCACCAGCTGTCCGACGAGATCGAGCGGCTGCTGCACGAAAAGCATGTGGTCGGCCGAGCCGCCTGGAACCGCCTGTTCGACGAGACCATCGCCAGCCTGCGCTTCCCGATGGGAGGAAAGGATCTGACCTGTGCTGAGGCGCTGAACCGCCTGTCCGACCGCAACCCCGCCGTCCGCCGCGAGGCCGGCGAGGTGGTGGGCAAGGTGTTGGGTGAGAATGCGCGGCTGTTCGCGCTGGTCACCAACACGCTGGCCAAGGACAAGGAGATCGAGGACGAGTGGCGCAACTATCCGACGCCGACCTCTGCCCGCAACCTGTCCAACCGGGTCGAGGATGAAGTCGTCGACGCGCTGGTTTCCGCCGTCAAGGGCGCCTATCCGGATCTGTCGCACCGGTATTACGCGATGAAGGCCAAGTGGTTCGGCCAGGACCATCTGGATTACTGGGACCGCAATGCCCCCCTGCCGGAGGATGCCGACCGCAGCATTCCCTGGAACGAGGCCCGCGACATCGTGCTGGGCGCCTATGGCCGCTTCTCCCCCGACCTCGCCAGCCTGGGCAAGCGCTTCTTCGACAATCCCTGGATCGATGCGCCGGTCCGTCCCGGCAAGGCGCCGGGCGCCTTCGCCCACCCGACCGTGCCCAGCGTCCATCCTTATCTGCTGGTCAATTACCAGGGCAAGACGCGCGACGTGATGACGCTCGCCCATGAGCTGGGGCATGGCGTCCACCAGATCCTGGCCGGCAAACAGGGCCATTTCCTGTCCGATACCCCGCTGACGCTGGCGGAGACGGCGTCGGTGTTCGGCGAGATGCTGACCTTCCGCGCCCTGCTGGCCGCGGAGACCGACCCGAAGCGCCGACGCATCATGCTGGCCGGCAAGGTCGAGGACATGCTGAACACGGTGGTCCGCCAGATCGCCTTCTTCGATTTCGAACGCCGCGTCCACACGGAACGGCGCGAGGGCGAACTCACGTCCGACCGCATCGGCGAGATCTGGATGGCGGTGCAGACCGAAAGCCTGGGGCCGGCGCTGCGCTTCGACGAGGGGTACCGGCACTACTGGTCCTATATCCCCCACTTCATCCATTCGCCCTTCTACGTCTACGCCTATGCCTTCGGCGATTGCCTGGTGAACTCGCTCTACGCGGTCTATCAGGATGCGGAGCAGGGTTTTGCCGAGAAGTATCTGGCGATGCTGTCTGCCGGCGGGACGTTGCGCCACAAGGAGCTGTTGGCCCCCTTCGGGCTGGATGCCTCCGACCCGGCCTTCTGGCAGAAGGGTCTCGGCGTGATCCGCGGCTTCATCGACGAACTGGAAGCCGGCGAAGCGAAAGCCTGACGATTGGGGTCTCTTGACCATCGTCAAGAGACCATGACGGCAGTGCGGGTATGGTGGCCTTCGGAGCATCGTCTCCGAAGGCCATCTTTTTTGGAAGCGACCACCATGCTTGCGACCACCACGCCCGCCGCCCCTGCCGCCGATTTCCCGGCCAGCAACGTTCCTCTCCTCGGCTATGCGGTCATGGACCGCGACCATGTCGATTCGGTCGCCCTGCTGCAGGCGGCCTGCGACGCCCCGGACGGGCAGCTTCAGGCTCCCTTCGCCGCCTTTGCCAAGCATCTGCGTGAGCATTTCGCCCGCGAGAACGCGCTGATGACCCAACATGGCTTCTTCGCCCTGCATTGCCACAAGGACGAGCACGCCCGCGTTCTGAAAATGGTCGCGACCATGGAAGCGGAGCTGGAAGAGGGCGATGAAGCTCGTGCCCGCCTGTATGTGGCCGAGCATTTCCCCGACTGGTTCCACACCCATCTGGCGACGATGGACCGGGTGACCGCGGATTTCCTGGCACAGGCAGAGGGATGAAGCACGGGTGGCCCATGCGCCAAGCGGGGCGAGACCCGACAGTGCCCCGGAAATGGAAAGGGGCCGGAACCTGCTCGGTTCCAGCCCCTTATGGATGGTGGGCGCACAAGGACTCGAACCTTGGACCCGCTGATTAAGAGTCAGCTGCTCTACCAACTGAGCTATGCGCCCATCCGTAGCAAATGTTCAAGAGATGGTGGGCGCACAAGGACTCGAACCTTGGACCCGCTGATTAAGAGTCAGCTGCTCTACCAACTGAGCTATGCGCCCATCTCTTGAGATGATGAACTTGGCTGAACTCATTGCCGAAATCAGCCTACTGTTCATCGCGCCGGCCAAGCCGTTGTCCCGGCCGGTGTGGCGCGGTTTATAGCGAAGGGCTTTTGCCCTGTCGATAGCAAAATCGCACCTCATGTGAATTTTTTGGCGCACGCTTTTCGGTGGCCGGACTCCACCCCCGGCGGCTACACCGACGCTGTCGAAGCGGGGCATCGGAACGGGAGATCGGAGATGGGCGGCTGGACCGAAGGCTATGTCGGCGGCATCGACTATATCCGCGCCATCTATCGCGACTGGTCGCCGGCGCTGCTCTGCTTCGCCTTGACCCTGCGCGGCTGGCGTCCGCCGGAGGCATTGCGCCGTGGCAGCTTCACCATGGCGGAACCCGGCTGTGGGCATGGGCTGACCACCGCGCTGCTGGCCGGCGCCCATCCGGCGGCGCGGTTCGAGGCGATGGACTTCAACCCTTCCCACATCGCCGGTGTCCGCCGGCTGGCCGCCGATGCCGGATTGAGCAACGCCGCCTTTCTGGAGGATAGCTTCGCCGAGTACGCCCGACGCGACGGGCCGATGCTGGATGCGGTGGCGCTGCATGGCGTGTGGTCGTGGGTGAGTGCGGAGAACCGGGCGATCCTGCTTGACACGCTGCGCCGGCGGCTGGCGCCGGGCGGCGTGGTGTTCCTCAGCTACAACGCCCTGCCCGGCACGTTCGCCCACATGCCGCTGCGCCGCCTTCTGGTGGAACGCTGCGCCGAAGGGAGCGGCCCCCTGCCCGACCGCATCGCCCACGCGGTGGAGTTCGCCGCACGCATGGCGGCACAAGGCGGCGGCTGGTTCGCCAACACCGAAGGCGTGGTGGAGCGGATCGAGCAGCTTCGCCACAAGTCGCCGAACTACATTGCCCACGAATATCTGAACGGCGACTGGACCGCCTTCTACCATGCCGACGTGGCGCGCGACCTTATGGCCGCCAAGCTGGAGTTCGCAGGCGCCGCCGTGCCGATGGAACAGCTCGACGACCTCACCCTCTCCGCCGCCCAGCAGGCGCTGGCAGCCGAGGCGAGCGATCCTGCCCGGGCCGAGACCCTGCGCGATGTCATGACCAACCGCAGCTTCCGCCGGGACCTGTTCGTGAAAGGGGGCGAGCGGCTGAGCCCGGCCGAGCGGCGCGCGCTGCTGGGAGAGACCCGCTTCACGCTCCTGGTGGCGGTCGACGATCTGCCGGAAGTGGCCTCCACCCCGGCCGGCCGCCTGCCCTTCCCGCGATCCCTCTACCGACCGCTCGGCGAGGCGCTGGCCGAGGGGCCGCAACGCCTCGACGCGCTGCTTGCACGGCCAGCCCTGGCGGCTCAGGGCGACGCGGCTCTGCTGCGCGCTCTGGCGTTGCTGACCAGCCTGTCGCTGGCGGCACCGGCCCTGCCCGAGGACGGCTTCGACGGTCGGAAAGCCTCCTGCGACCGCTTCAACGCCATGGTTCTGGATCGCCATCGCTTCGGCGACACGCCGGGGCAACTCGCCTCGCCGCTGCTGGGGGCAGGCGTGCCGGTGTCGCGGATCGAGGCGCTGTTCCTGTTGGCCGCCCGCCTGGGCGAGGAGCCGGCGGCCTTCGCCTGGCGCCACCTGTCGACCGACGGCATCGTGCTTGGCCGCGACGGAGAACGCTGCGAGGGGGATGACGCCAACCGTGCCGAACTGACGCGCCGGCATGCGACCTTCCTGCAGCGGCGGTTGCCGTTGCTGGAGGCATTGGGCGTGGTTTAGCGGGAGCGCGCAGACCCGGCCCGCTCACCGTTCCGGCGCGGTCTTCGGCAGCTTCTCCGCGATCCCGTAGAGCGCCTCGCGCCGCCGGATTTCAGCGAAGACGTCGTCGGGATGGATGTTCAGCGTCGCCCACAGCACCGATAGATTGTAGAGAAGATCGGCGCTTTCATTGATGACGCCCTGCCGATCCTCGTTCATGGCGTCCAGCGCCACCTCGACCGCCTCCTCGCCCACTTTCTTGGCGATCTTTTTCGGGCCGGCGGCGATCAGCCGCGCGGTTTTGGACTGTGCCGGGTCCATCTGCTGGCGGTCGAGGATGGCGGCATAGAGGCGGATCAGGTCGTCTGTCATCAGGGAGGTATTGTCTCTTCTGCGGGGGACGGAAGCATCCTTCTGTTAACGTGATCGTTCCGCAGCAGAATTACCATCCCCCATAGGCGCGGTGCTGCGCCGCAAGACGGTCTTATGCCATGCGGCGCACAAAATGATTCAGCCGGCCGGATCGTAGGAACGGTCGGCCTTCGGACGCTCGTCCAGCAGGGTTTGACCGGTGCTGACGAAATAGACGACCTCGGCGATGTTGGTGGCGTGGTCGCCGATGCGCTCCAGATTCTTGGCGATCATCATCAGGTGCATGTGGGCCACGAATTGATCCGGCGCCGCCAGGGCGGACCGTTCCACCTCGGCGACCAGGCTGGTGTAGAGCGCGTCCACCTCGTCGTCGGTGCGCCAGATCCTCAGGGCCGCCTCGCTGTCATTGTCGACATAGGCGTCGATCACCGCGCTGATCCGTTCGCGCACCAGCCGGCCAAGCTGCGGCAGCCCTGTCAGCGATCCGGCATTGGACAGGCTGAAGATGGCGACGGCTCGCTTCGCCGTGTTGGCGGCATGATCGCCGATGCGTTCCAGGTTGCCGGCGATCTTCAGAGCCGCGATCACCTCGCGCAGGTCGTCGGCGACCGGCTGCCGCAGGGCCAGCAGGCGCATGCAGTGCGCCTCGATCTCGTGCTCGAAGGAGTCGAGTCGCGCATCCGCCTCGACGATTTCCCGCGCAAGCTCGGGATTGCGCTGGGCCAGGCAGATCAGCGCCTGGTCGATCTGCGTCTCCGCAGCGCCGGCCATCTGCACGATGGCGGATTTCAGCCGCTTCAACGCGTCCTCGAACGCGGACACGATGTGCGGAGCGGAGGTCTTCATGGTCGCCAAACCCTTCCCGGCGGTCTTGTTCAAGGCCCTGACAATAACGCCAGGACGTTACGGTACGATGACAGCGCCTATGGCCAAAGGCGGCTTCCCTGTTCTTGTGCCCCCCCCTTGTGCCTCCGCTGAAACTGGCCGATTGATTTTGCGCCGCAGCATTGCGACACATGCTCCCGAGTCCCACCCCCAACGACGTGCCGAACCCGCCATGATCGAACGCCGCTTTGAACAGGTCATCTTCGCCAGCCGCTGGCTGCTCGCCCCCTTCTATCTCGGGCTGGTCATATCGCTGGCCGCCCTGCTGGTGAAGTTCACGCAGGAAGTCCTGCATATCATCCCGCATGTGCTGGAAATGAGCGAGAAGGACGTGCTTCTGGCCGTG
The DNA here is from genome assembly GCF_000333595.1 of Azospirillum sp. B506. GTDB lineage: Bacteria > Pseudomonadota > Alphaproteobacteria > Azospirillales > Azospirillaceae > Azospirillum. The sequence goes on along the minus strand of NZ_BADK01000653.1, from coordinate 3,385 downwards.
CTGACGCTGATCGACCTGTCCTTTGCCGGCAATCTTCTGCTGATGGTGATCTTCGCCGGATATGAGAACTTCGTCTCCAAGATCGACGTCGCCAATCACGAAGACCGGCCGGACTGGATGGGAAAGGTCGATTTTGGCGGGCTGAAGCTGAAGCTGATTGCGTCCATCGTCGCCATCTCCGGCATACATCTGCTGAAAGCCTTCATGAACCTGGCACAGACCTCGCGCGACGAGTTGATGTGGCTGGTCATCATCCATATGACCTTCGTGATTTCCGGTGTTCTGCTGGCTTGCATGGACCGGCTGGAAGGTCATCACGGGCATGTCGCCAAGCCCGTCGGGAAAGCCGGGGAGAAATCCTCGGCGGATCATCACTGATTAGGTGGCCGGGAAGCCGCGTCTCGTCTGGCAAAAGTCTGTTGCGATGCATCATCGGCAGCGATAGACACTTCTGCGTCACGCCGGCCAGCCGGATTGACGGCGAAGCGATACGGGTTTGACTCCAGCGTCCCGCCCGTTGACAGAATGTTAACCCTAACCCGCCACTGTGCCCGTCACCTGACGCCATGCCGCTGCGGTCACCGCCCCCCCGGAGACCATGTTCACGGCAGGTATCAGGGCTGCCGGGCGCACTCTCCGCTTGAGCGTGCGGGCGCATTCGACTATGGAACCGGTGGCGGGCATGCCATGCCAGCCCGCCGGCTCGGCCGTCTCAACCGCTTTGATAGAGTTCGTCAGCTCCATGCTCTCCAAACTGCTCGGCGTTCTGTCCGCCGACATGGCGATCGATCTGGGGACGGCCAACACCCTGGTCTATGTCAAGGGCCGCGGCATCGTCCTGAACGAACCGTCCGTCGTCGCCATCGCCAACGTGCGCGGCAAGAAGCAGGTCCTCGCCGTCGGTGACGAGGCGAAGATGATGCTTGGCCGCACCCCCGGCAACATCCAGGCCATCCGGCCGCTTCGCGACGGCGTCATCGCCGATTTCGAGGTCGCGGAAGAAATGATCAAGCATTTCATCCGCAAGGTTCACAACCGCCGGAGCTTCGCCAGCCCGCAGGTCATCATCTGCGTGCCGTCGGGCTCGACCGCGGTGGAACGCCGGGCGATCCAGGAATCGGCGGAGGCCGCCGGTGCCCGTCGCGTCTTCCTGATCGAGGAGCCGATGGCCGCCGCCATCGGCGCCGGGCTGCCGGTGACGGAACCGACGGGATCGATGGTCGTCGACATCGGCGGCGGCACCACCGAGGTGGCCGTGCTGTCGCTGGGCGGCATCGTCTATTCGCGGTCGGTGCGCGTCGGCGGCGACAAGATGGACGAGGCCATCATCGGCTACATCCGCCGCAGCCACAATCTGCTGGTCGGCGAAGGCTCCGCCGAGCGGATCAAGAAGGAGATCGGCTCCGCCTGTCCGCCCGAGGACGGGGAAGGCCGTATCCTGGAGATCAAGGGTCGTGACCTGATGAACGGCGTGCCCAAGGAGCTGATCATCTCCGAACGCCAGATCGCCGAGTCTCTGGCCGAACCCGTCTCCGCCATCGTCGAGGCGGTGAAGGTGGCGCTGGAGCACACCGCTCCGGAACTGGCCGCCGACATCGTCGACAAGGGCATCGTGCTGACCGGCGGCGGTGCCCTGCTGGGCAACCTGGACTTCGTCCTGCGCCATGCCACCGGCCTGCCGGTATCGATCGCCGACGATCCCCTCTCCTGCGTAGCGCTCGGCACCGGCCGTGCGCTGGAGGAGATGAAGACGCTGCGAAACGTCTTGGTCAGCGCCTACTGATTGGTGTATCCCTGGTTGGAAGGCCTCCGGTCCCCTGCCCACCCATTGGCGGTGAGGACCGGAGACGGACCGCGTATCTGGACGGGAATTTCCTGTGAAGCCACGCTCATCCGGCTCCGTCATCCGCCTTGCCGCCCCTTTGCGGGCTCTCGCGCAGCGCTTTTCCTTTCTCCTGCTGGTGCTGGCCTCCGTTGCGCTGATGATGGTCGGCAAGATCGAGTCCGTCTCGGTGGACAGTGCGCGCGCGCGCGTGACCGACGCGTTCGCCCCCATCCTTGACGCCATCTCCCGCCCCGCCGCCACCGCGGCGCGCGTGGTCGAGTCTGCGGTGGAAATCGAAAACGCCTTCGATGAGAACCAGCGCCTGAAGGCGGAGAATGCCCGGCTTCTGCAATGGAGGCAGGCAGCCTTGCGGCTGGAGGCGGAGAACAACAGCCTGCGCAGCCTGCTGCGGGTTCGCCCCGAACCGTCGGTCAACTACATCGCCGCCCGTGTCATCGCCACGCCCGGCAGCTCCTTCGTCCGTACGCTGGTGGTCACCGCCGGCAAGCGCGACGGGGTGCGCAAGGGACAGGCTGCGCTTGCCGGTGCCGGGCTGGTGGGTCGCGTGATCGAAGTCGGCGAATGGTCGTCCCGCGTCCTGCTGCTGACCGACATCAACGCCCGTATTCCGGTGATCCTGTCGAACACGCGCCAGCGCTCGATCCTGGCCGGCGACAACTCCGACCAGGCCAAGCTTCTTTACCTGCCGCCGGACTCGCCGATCCAGGTGGGCGAGCGGGTGGTGACCTCGGGCGACGGCGGCCTGTTTCCGCCCGGCCTGCCGGTCGGCGTGGTGACATCGGTGAGCGAACGCGGCATCCGAGTTCTGCCCAGTGCCGACCTGTCGCGCATCGAGCATCTGCGTCTGGTGGATTTCGGCCTGCCGAGCACCGATCTGGACCCGTCGCCAGAGTCGAAGTGAGCTGGATGTGGACATGAGCCGGCCGGAAGGTCCGACGGCCGGAGGATCGCCGACATGACGGCGACCTTCTGGCAGAAGGTGGACAAGACCGGGCGCAATCTGGCGCCCTTCGCCGTCACGGTGATGATGGTGCTGATCGGCATGATCCCGGTGCCGGTGCCCGGCTATGCCCCGGTGGCGCCGAACCTCACGCTGGTCTCGGTTTATTATTGGACAATCCACAGGCCTGACCTGATGCGTCCGGGGGTGGCCTTTCTGATCGGGCTGCTGCAGGATTTCCTGATCGGCGGGCCGCTGGGTGTGAATGCGTTGATGCTGGTCGTCGCTCAATGGGCGGCGCTCAACCAGCGCCGTGTGTTCCTGGCCAGCACCTTCGCGCTCTTGTGGTTCGGCTTCACGCTGGTGATGGCGGGGGCGGTGCTCTTGCAATGGCTGGCCTTCTCCGTGCTCAGCGGCAGCATGCTGTCGATCATGCCGGCCCTGTTCCAGGGTCTGCTGACGGTGGCGGTGTTTCCTGCGGTGGGCTGGCTGCTGATCCGCGTCCACCGCGCGTTCTTGAACGGGTAAAGGGTCCCGACGGGTCTCATGAGTTCGATCGATCGCGACACCGACCGTTCCCGCCTGCGGCGCGCCGCGCC
>NZ_BADK01000654.1 GCF_000333595.1 Azospirillum sp. B506 | reverse complement strand
CTATTTCGTCGAGGGCGCCGACATCGGCGATCCGGACGCGCTGGCAGGCATCGCCGCCGGACTGGGGATGGATTTTGTCGAGACGCGGCGCCTGCTCTCCACCGACGCCGAATCGGCCGCGGTGCTTTCCGCCGACACGCTGGCCCGCCAGATGGGCCTGCAGGCGGTGCCCTGCTATATCTTCAATCGTCGCTATGCGCTGTCCGGTGCGCAGGAGCCGGCGAGTTTCCTGCCGCTGCTCGACCTCGGCAGCGAGGAGCCGGAAAACCTGTCGGTCGTTTCCGGCTGATCCCACCGCCAAAAGAACAAGGGCGGCCCGGAGGCCGCCCCTTCCCCGTCCGTCGCCTCAGGCCGGATTGCCCGTGGACCTGGCGTAACCCAGGGTCTTCAGCGCGTCGGCGATCTCCGGCAGGATGCCCGGATCGTCGATGGTCGCCGGCATCTTGTAGTCCTGGCTGTCGGCGATCTTCTGCATGGTGCCGCGCAGGATCTTGCCCGACCGGGTTTTCGGCAGGCGGTCGACCACCAGGGCGCGCTTGAAGTCGGCCACCGGGCCGATCTGCTCGCGCACCAGCTGAACCACCTCCTTGACGATCTCCTCGTGCGGGCGGGTGACGCCGGCCTTCAGGCAAACGAAGCCGAGCGGCACCTGCCCCTTCAGGTCGTCGGCCACGCCGATCACCGCACATTCGGCAACGTCCTTGTGGCTCGACAGCACTTCTTCCATGGCGCCGGTGGACAGGCGGTGGCCGGCGACATTGATGATGTCGTCGGTGCGGGCCATGACATAGACGTAGCCGTCATCGTCGATGAAGCCGGCGTCGCCGGTCTGGTAATAGCCGGGATAGTCGGCGAGGTAGGATTTCTTGAAACGCTCGTCGGCGTTCCACAGGGTCGGCAGCGTGCCCGGAGGCAGCGGAAGCTTGACGCAGATGGCACCGATGTCGCCGCGCGGGACCTCCTTCAGCTCGGCATTCAGCACCCGCACATCCCAGCCCGGCATCGGGCGGGTGGCGGAGCCGTACTTGATCGGGAACAGATGGACGCCCAGCGGGTTACCGGAGATCGCCCACCCGGTCTCCGTCTGCCACCAGTGGTCGATCACCGGCACCTTCAGATTGTCCTCGGCCCAGTGCAGTGTATCGGGATCGGACCGCTCGCCGGCCAGGAACAGGGCGCGGAAGTGCGACAGGTCGTACTTCTTCAGGTAATTGGCGTCCGGATCCTCGCGCTTGATGGCGCGGAAGGCGGTCGGAGCGGTGAACAGGGTACCGACCTTGTGCTGTTCGATCACCCGCCAGAAGGTGCCCGGATCGGGGGTGCCGACCGGCTTGCCCTCGAAGACGACGGTGGTGCAGCCGGCCAGCAGCGGCGCATAGACGATGTAGGAGTGGCCGACGACCCACCCGACGTCCGACGCCGCCCAATACACCTCGCCCGGCTTGACGTTGTAGATGTTGGTCATCGTCCAGTGCAGCGCCACCGCGTGGCCGCCATTGTCGCGCACCACGCCCTTGGGCTGGCCGGTCGTGCCGGAGGTGTAGAGGATATAGAGGGGATCGGTCGCCTTGACCGCCACGCACTCCGCCGGCTCGGCCTTTGCCACCGCCTCGGCCCAGTCGACGTCGCGGCCGGCGATCAGGGTCGCCGTCTCCTGCGGGCGCTGCCAGACGATGACGCTGGACGGCTTGTGCGATGACTGTTCGATGGCGGCGTCCAGCATCGGCTTGTACTTGACGATACGGTTCGGCTCGATGCCGCAGGAGGCCGAGACGATGGCCTTGGGCTTGGCGTCGTCGATGCGGGTCGCCAGTTCGTGCGGGGCAAAGCCGCCGAACACCACGGAATGCACGGCACCCAGGCGGGCGCAGGCCAGCATGGCGACCAGCGACTGCGGGATCATCGGCATGTAGAGCAGGACGCGGTCGCCCTTCTCGACACCCTGGGAGCGCAGCGCACCGGCGAAGCGGGCGACCTGATCCTGCAACTCGGCATAGGTGATGGTCTGGACGGTCTGGGTGACCGGGCTGTCATAGATGATCGCCGGCTGGGCGCCGCGGCCACCTTCCACATGGCGGTCGACAGCGTTGTAGCAGGTGTTCAGTTCCCCGCCGGTGAACCAGCGGTAGAAGGGCGCGTTGCTGTCGTCCAGCACCTTGTCCCACGGCTTGAACCAGGAGATGTCCTTCGCCGCCTCGCCCCAGAACCCCGCGGGGTCCGACAGGGAGCGGGCATGCATCTGGTCGAAAAGCTCGGCGGTGGTGGTGCTGGCGATCGCGCTCATGGCAGGGCGTCCCTCGTTCTATTTTGGTACTATTCGGTGCGCATTTCCTCTCGGCCGCGAAACGATCAGCTTCGCTGCCTCCACAATCTGCGACAAAAGCATAAGCCTGTGCAAATGTCAGAAGGTCGGGGGTGCGGCGAGCTGTCGCATTTCCCCACTGATGAAACACCGTTCCGGCATCTAGAATTCAAAAGGATACGCAGACCGGCCGGACGACCAGCGCGACGGACTGCTGGTGGAAGCGCTGCTTGTACAGATCGACGATGTCGTGGATCAGCCGCAGGGTCGCCGAATCCCCGTCGGCCAGCAGTGTCAGGATTTTGCTGGGCTCGCGGACCAGATGCCCGCTCTCGGTGTCGCGCCATTGCCCGGCCCCATCGGTGACGGTCAGGCCGTTGGGAAAACGCGGCGTCACCTCTCCGTCGAGAAAGTCTGTCCACGCGCGCTCGCTCACGCCAAGCTCCGTGCCGATGTTGCGACCGAAGAACAATTGCGCCTCGATCATCGCCCCGGCCGCATAGGCCGCGCAGGACAGGGGCGCCGGAGCTGGCGCGACCTGAGCGGCGGCCGGAGCGGTCAGCAGAAGGAGCGAAACGACGGCGGACGACAGGATCGGAGAAATTTTCACCACGGGTCGCATCGGCAACTCTCCGTTCGGGAGGAGGATGGAGCATGCGGCAGTGCGATCAGCGACGCTCTGGTCAGGACGCCCCGGGACCGTTATGCATGGATCATGACTGTCGATCCACCCATCACCGGAATTCGCCCGATCCTGACCGTCGTTCACGGCAACGGCGAGCGGCTGATCGTGGCCCGGCTCACCAATCTGGGCGGTGGCAGCCAGTCCAATCGCTTCGTCCTGCGCCGCGCCGACTTCCGCGCGCCGTGGGAGCAGCCGGAGAAGGGCTATTTCGGGTATGCCGAAGTCGCCCGCGCCCTGGATGCCAACGGCTGGCGCGGCTGCGCCATCGAGGCGATGGCGACAACCGATCTGGAGGAACGCCGCGCCCGCCAGCTCGCCCGCAAGAAACTGCATCTGCAATGCGTCGAGGCGGCGATCCGGCGGGCCCAGGAGGGGGAAACGCCGAAAGCGGGCTAGGCTCCACGCTCAGCACTTCCCCAACGCTTTCATGCGCCGATCGAAATCGGCCGCGAGATCGGCGAGCGTCACCTGGCCGAGATGGCGGACGAGCACCGCCTCCGCTTCACGCAACGCCCCGTCGAGGGCGGCATTGACAGCCTGCTCCACCAAACAACTCGGCTCGTCCGCGGTTGGACCGATGGCGAAGACGCCGGGTTCCCCCAATGCGCGGTGAATGTCCAGCAGCGTGATCCCGTCGAGCGGCCGTGCCAGCCTCCAGCCACCGCCATGGCCCTTTTCCGACCGCACATGGCCGGCCTCGCGCAGTCCCGCCATGGTCCGGCGGATCACCACCGGATTCGTGTTCAGCATCTCGGCAATCGCCTCCGACGTCAGCGCACCGCCATGCCGGTCCATATGGATCAGCACATGCAGCATGCGGGAAAGGCGGCTGTCCTGTCTCATCGATGGTCGGTCCCTTCGGGTATGACGCCGGGTAGCCGGCATATTCAGGAAACTTCATAAGTTACATGGCACATTGACCGCACCCTTTCATGTAACTTATCATGTGTCGTGACTGGCGTGGACGACGCGCCCGGTTCGTCCGTGGAAAGGGACAGGCATGAACGGAAACGATACGACGACCTATGACGCCATCATCGTCGGCGGCAGCTATGCCGGCATGGCCGCCGCGCTGCAGTTGGCCCGCGCCAGACGCCGGGTCCTGGTGCTCGATGAAGGGTTGCGGCGCAACCGCTTCGCCAGCCACTCCCATGGTTTCCTCGGTCAGGATGGCCGTTCGCCGGGGGAAATCGCCGCCGAAGCCCGCGACCAGCTGATGCGCTATCCGACCGTCAGCTGGAAGACCGGTCGCGCCGATCTGGCCGCCCGCAAGAGCGGGGGATTCCAAATCACGGATTCGGAGGGCATCGGCTACCGAGGGCGCCGGCTGCTGATCGCGGTCGGTGTGGTCGACGAATTGCCGGCGATCCCCGGTCTGGCGGAACGTTGGGGGCGCTCCGTCTTCCATTGCCCCTACTGCCACGGCTATGAGCTGATGCAAGGCCGTATCGGCGTTGTCGCCGTCTCCGGGCAATCCATGCACCACGCGCTGATGCTGCCGGACTGGGGACCGACGACGCTGCTCCTGAACGGGGCTTTCGAACCTGACGCCGACCAGTCGGCCCATCTGGCTCGGCGCGGGGTCGCCGTCGAAACCGCCCTCATCACGGGAATCGACGGCGATCCGGCGGAGGTCGCTCTCACCGACGGAAGCAAACTGCCGTTCGCCGGGTTGTTCGTGCTGCCGAGAAGCCGCGTTGCGAGCCCGCTGGCCGCACAGCTTGGGTGCGCGAGCGACGATGGGCCGCTCGGCACCCATATCCGCGTCGACGCGATGCAGGAAACCAGCGTCCCCGGCGTCTTCGCTTGTGGCGATGCTGCACGGGCCGCGGGATCGGTGGCGCTGGCGGTCGGTGCCGGTACGATCGCTGGAACGGCACTGCACCGGTCGCTGCTGTTCTGCGAGGACGACGCCCTGTTCGCCCGCTCCTAACCGATCAGCAGGCCCACCGCAATCGCCCACATGACCAGGGCGATGACTCCGTCCATCACCCTCCAGGCGGTGGGCCGGGCGAACAGAGGACGCAGCAGCCGGGCACCATAGCCAAGCGCGAAGAAGAAAGGCAGGATGCCGTCTTCGCCCCCAGGGCGAAGGCCCC
>NZ_BADK01000655.1 GCF_000333595.1 Azospirillum sp. B506 | reverse complement strand
CTTTTCCCCGCGGAAGGACAAGCCAGCCCCCGCGGGAGAGCTTGGTAATACCACGTTTTTAAAATCAGAAAAAGGAAAGACAATAGGCATGCGAAAAAGGACCCGCATTTTGCGAGTCCTTCAGACATACTGGCGACCGGCGCCGAATTTCAAAGGGAAAGTGGCGCGAGTGACGGGACTTGAACCCGCGGCCTCCGGCGTGACAGGCCGGCGCTCTAACCAACTGAGCTACACCCGCGCTGAGCGACTTGGCAGAAACACAGCATTTGCCAAACAGATAAAGGCTTGGACTGCTTAGTGTTTTTGACCGGAACCGTTGAAGGCCCCCGTCGTTCGGTGGGCGGTTTGTAGTCGCCCAGGCCGCCGGCTGTCAATCACCAAATTGCAAAAAAATCTTCGGCTGAAGTGCCCGGCGCTCCGGTCCGTTCGGTCAGCCCCGTCACGGCAGGCGATGGGCGGCGCGGCGCAACTGCTCCAGCCGGTCGAAGGCCTGCAGCATGCCTGCGGACAGCTCTCGATGGTCGACCGCATCGGGTCCACCGAAACGGGTCAGCGTCTCTTCCAGGGCGCGGGCCAGATGCTCGGCAATGTCGAGATGATTCTGATCGAGCGCCAGTTCCAGAGCAGCGAAAATGCGGTCGCCAAGCCGCCGATCATTCGAAGTCATGCGTTCCCCACCCTGAGTTTGCAGCGGGCGGCAGGGCGCCGCCGCGGTCGCGTCAAAGGGTTCAGGATAGCAGCTTCGCCTCCGCTGCGCGGCGTGAATTGAAACGCTGCGACATTTCGGAGGCAGCCCTTCCGGCGCGCCCTCCCCCGTGCGATAGTCGCGCCATGCCGATCCGTGCTGCGCTCCGTCTCCGCTTGACCGTCCTTCTGGCAGCCGCCGCCCTTCTCCCGGCGGGGCCGGCCATGGCCGCCGCCAATGTCTCGGCTGCCCAGGCGGAAGCGAAGGAGATCGCGAAATCGATGGGCAACTGCACCCCGGCCAAGATCGATGTGCTGCGCTACACGGTCGGGCGGGAAGGAGCGACGACCTTCAAGGTCGGCTGCACCGAGGACAAGGATGCTTTCGTCATCGTACAGTGCCGCTCGCGCATCTGTACGCTGCTTCGCTGAGACTTGCCCCATGGCTGAATTCACGGCTTGTTAACCGTGCTTGCATGCACAGTACGGGATCGGACGCGGCGCGTGTGCGGCAACGGAAACTGCTGGATGGTGGGCGCGAGCATGGCTGCTGGGTTGGGTGCGGCGGGAAACAGATCGGCACGGGGCTGGATCGCCGTTTTGCTGGCGATTGCGACGCTGACCCTGGCCGGCTGCACCTCTCCGCTCGGGCTGGCGGCGGGGGGCGCGGATGTCGTGACGCTGAACGCCACCAAGAAGACCATCGGCGACCATATCGTATCGGCTGCGACCGGCCGCGATTGCTCGATCATCAGCTTCGAGCAAAGTGGCGATTATTGTCCGGACAAGGTGGTGGTCGACCGCTCGCGCCTTTATTGCTACCGCACGCTGGCAGACGTCGAATGCCACCACATCCCCGATCCGTACCGCAACGGCAACACCGCGCTGGCCAGCCCGCCGCCGGACATCCGTGTGCAGCCGCGCAAGCCGGGCTGGTTCGACGACACCACGCCCTACAGCGCCAACAACGGATCCTGAAGGCCGCCTCAGCGCACCTTTTTCGCGACGAACGCCTTGGCGATCGCCATCATCGCCTTTTCGTGATTCGGTCCACCGGCCGGAGCATTGTGGATGGTCGCCCCCTTGCCCGCTGCCGCGGTCCCTGCGGCGGTCTTGCCGGCCGACACCGCGCGCTGGGGAACGGACTCGTCCGGCTCGCGGCCCAACTGATTGAGCAGGTTTTCGAGCGCATCACGGCTGAGACCGGAGGCGGACGGCCGCCCTCCGCCCGCCCCACCGGCGGCCGATGGGCGCGCTGCCGGCCTGCTGCTGGCCGGACGCCCGGCACGTTCGATGGCGGCGGCGGCAATGGCCTTCAGGAAGGGCTGGGCAATGCCGCGCAACAGCTCGGGATCTTCGACGGCCCAGGCCATCAGGATCTTCTGCGCATTCATCCGGCTGCCCTTGGCCGCCAGGATCGCTTCGCGCACCTTGCCGTCAACGTAGGAGTTGCTCATCGGGATCCGCCCACCGGGATGTGTCCGCCAGCCGCTTGGTTACCGGCGGAACCATCCCGGACTGTCGGGCCAACTCGGTTAACAAACGGTTGCATTCCCTCCTTTCGGCGGGAAGGGATGGAAGTAGCGGTTGCCCGTTCCGGGGGACGCGCCGATAGTGGTGCCATGCTGATCGAAACCTTCGCCGACCTGATCTGCCCCTGGTGCTACATCGGCAAGCGCCGGCTCGACCGTGCGCTGATGCAACGGCCCAACCTGCGGCCGGAACTTCGCTGGCAGCCGTTCCAGTTGAACCCCGACATGCCGCGCGGCGGGATGTCGCGCGACGATTATCTGGCCGCCAAGTTCGGTGGGGCGGAGCGGGCGCGGCAGATTCACCGGGTGGTGGAGGATACCGCGGCGCGCGACGGGTTGCCGTTGGCGTTCGACCGTATCGAGCGCACGCCCCACAGCTTCAACGCACACGGGCTGGTCCGCATCGCCGGGCGGAGGGGGCTGGCCA
>NZ_BADK01000656.1 GCF_000333595.1 Azospirillum sp. B506 | reverse complement strand
TCGAGTTCCTTAGAGTGTCAAGGAACCAGTCGCCAATAAAAATGAATTCGCCGTCTGGGGGTCCGGCGTCTCGACCTGGGCGATGGGAGCGAAATAGGCCTTCTG
>NZ_BADK01000657.1 GCF_000333595.1 Azospirillum sp. B506 | reverse complement strand
GTCCCACACCTCGGGACGCTCCTTCTCCACCATCCGCTTGGCGGCCTTGATGGTGGAGGCGAGGCCGTACAGCTCCAGCTTGGCGTAGATGAAGGGCTTGAACAGCTCCAGCGCCATCTTCTTCGGCAGGCCGCACTGGTGCAGCTTCAGTTCCGGACCGACGACGATGACCGAACGGCCGGAATAGTCGACGCGCTTGCCGAGCAGGTTCTGACGGAAGCGGCCCTGCTTGCCCTTCAGCATGTCGGACAGCGACTTCAGCGGACGCTTGTTGGCGCCGGTGATGACGCGGCCACGGCGGCCGTTGTCGAACAGCGCGTCGACGGCCTCCTGCAGCATGCGCTTCTCGTTGCGGACGATGATGTCTGGCGCCTTCAGCTCGATCAGCCGCTTCAGACGATTGTTGCGGTTGATGACGCGGCGGTACAGGTCGTTCAGATCCGATGTGGCGAAACGGCCGCCGTCGAGCGGGACCAGCGGGCGCAGTTCGGGCGGGATCACCGGAATGACTTCCAGGATCATCCACTCGGGGCGCGACTGCGAGGCCAGGAAGGCGTCGATCAGCTTCAGGCGCTTGACCAGCTTCTTGCGCTTGGCTTCGGAGTTGGTGTCGCGCAGATCCTCACGGCAGCGCTTCTTCTCCTCGTCGAGGTCGAGCGCGGACAGCATGATGCGCAGCGCCTCGGCGCCGATCGACGCGGTGAAGGCGTCCTCGCCATACTCGTCCTGGGCGTTCATGTACTCTTCCTCGCTCAGCAGCGAATGCAGCTTGAGCGGGGTGAGGCCCGGTTCGATGACGACGTAGTTTTCGAAATAGAGGATGCGCTCCAGATCCTTGAGCGTCATGTCGAGCAGCAGGCCGATGCGGCTCGGCAGCGACTTCAGGAACCAGATGTGCGCAACGGGGGACGCCAGCTCGATGTGGCCCATGCGCTCGCGCCGGACCTTCGACAGCGTGACCTCGACGCCGCACTTCTCGCAGATGATGCCGCGGTACTTCATG
>NZ_BADK01000658.1 GCF_000333595.1 Azospirillum sp. B506 | reverse complement strand
CCTCACCCTGCCGCGCGACGACTTCCCGAAGGCCGACCCGATCGTCCAGCCCGCCGGCAGCGCGGGAGGCGAGGTCAACCTGGTGACCTGGCGGCCGTACACCAGC
>NZ_BADK01000659.1 GCF_000333595.1 Azospirillum sp. B506 | reverse complement strand
CGCGCAGCTGTCCAGCATCGCCGACAGGCCTGGAACGTCGTCCGCCTCCACCAGATTGCCGGAACTGACGACGTAATGGTCGTCCTCCTTGCCGATCACCACGATGCCGCTGTTGGCCGGGATCGGCCGGCCCTGTGCTTCCCGCGAAACCGTGTAGTTGCGGACGTTCTGTGCCTGTTCCACATAGACGGAGAAGACGTCCATGATCGCCGACTTCTCGATCCGCTCATTTTCCAGATGGTTCCGGACGGCCTTGCCCAGCTCTTCGATGACGCTGTGGCTGAAGGGGCCGCTGAAGCAGATCAGCAGCTTCTGCCGTGACAGCAGCTCCTGCAGGTTGAAGAGTTCGTTGCCTTTCATCGTGCCTTGACGACCTGCCTTACGGGTTGACGGGTTGGGAAACGGATGCGCCGGCGACCGGCTGCGTTGCAATGGCCGGCGCTGCGTCGGCAGGCGAAACGGTGAAGCCGACCAGGGTGATGTCGTCGCGCTGTGCCCGGTCCCCCTGATGCTCGGCCAGAGCCTGAACGAAGGCGGCGCGGCGCTCGGCCATCGGAAGCACGTCCTGCTCCAGCAGCATGGCAGTGAAGCGGCGGTTGCCGAAGCCGAAGCCACGCGCCCCGCCGGCCTGATCGAGGAAGCCGTCGGTGGTCAGATAGAAGCTGCGGCCGGGCTTCAGCTCCACCCGATGGGTGGCGAAGCGGTGGCCGATGTCGGACCGACGGTAGCCCAGGCTCTGCGCGTCCCCTTTCACCTCGCTCACGGCATCGGCGCCAGGGTCGACGATGTGCAGGCCGATCCGGCCGCCGGCGAACAGCAGGTCGCCCATATCCGGCCGCACCAGGCAGAGACCGATGTCCAGCCCGTTGTCGAAGCGCGGGTTGTCACGCCCGCGGGCCAACGCCGCGCGCACCATACGGTTCAACCCGCCCAGGATCGCTGCCGGATCGCAATCCGGCGTTTCCGACAGCACATGGTCGAGGATGGCCGACACCGTCATCGTCATGAAGGCGCCCGGCACGCCATGGCCGGAACAATCGGCAACGCCGATCAGGAGGCGGCCGCCCTCCAGTTCGCGGAAGATGTGGAAATCGCCGCCCACCACGTCGCGCGGCCGCCACAGCACGCACACGCCGTCGAGAAGCCGCGCCATCTCGCGCTCGTCGGGCAGGATGGCCGATTGCAGCAGGCTGGCATACTGGATGCTGTCCATCACCTGCCGGTTGACGACCGCCAGCCGGTCGTTGGACTGCCGCAGTTCCTCTGTCCGCTCAGTGACGCGCTGCTCCAGCCGCTCGGTGTAGTCGTGGACGGTCTCCGCCATGTGGTTGAAGGCGACGGTCAGCTGTCCGATCTCGTCGGACCGCCGGTTGCGCAGGCGCACGCGGTAGTCGCCGGCGGCTATGGCCCCGGCCGACCGCGTCAGCCGGGCCAGCGGCGCCAGCACCAGACGGTTCAGCAGCACGCTGATCATGCCGATGACGGCGAGCAGCGAGAAGAAGACGAGGCCGGCCATCGGCGCCAGCGCCGTCATCGTGGCGCTTTCGGCCTCCTCCAGCGAATAGGTCATGCGCAGCAGGCCGACCATCGTGCGTTCGCCGTTGCTGCCGGACATGGCGATCTGCCGTTCGACCGTCGCCAGTTCGGCGCGGCCGGCCGGGCGGTCCAGAGCCACCAGCGGCTCGCCGTGGCCGCCGCGGCCGCCGGATGCCGCCCAGACCTTGACGCTGCGCACCGCAGGATCCTCGGCCATCAGGCCGCGGATCATCGCCTCGACCGCGCGGGTGTCGAACTCCCACACCGCCTGCCCCATGGCCGATGCCTGCAGTGTGCCGACCAGCGTCGCCCGGTGGGTCAGCGCCTCGCGCTGCTGCCGGCCGACCAGGACGGAGGACACGCCCATGGCGATCAGACCCACCAGCAGCGTGCAGCCGACGATCATCAGGATGACGCGCGTCAGCAGCGACGATCCGCCGGCGCGGGCGGCTTCGTCCCCCGAGCCATGCGGGCCGGCGCCGCGAAGCGTATAGGATTCGGTGTCGTCCCATCCCGTGACGCTCATCCACATCCTCCTGACCCGGCCGATCGGGCGTTGTGCGTTCATGGCGGATTTCAAATCGGTCCCGGTCCGGTCGCCCGGGGCCGCGGCAGTCCAAAACCCATCAGAAAATCCACCTTTGCGTGCAACGCGCCGACAGTCATCGAACCAGCCGGCGGGGATGATGCGTGTGGCGGATGAGTCTACCCATAGCACAAAAGGTTTAGTCGGTCGTGAAATAACATTGGACAACGGCTTCGTTCATTATCGCATCGACTGGGGAAATGGGAACAAGCGGAAACCGCCGGCATCCAATCCCGACAAAATATCACGAAGTGTGACAAGCGGGCATGTTGGATGGCTGAGTCCTTTGCAGGACAGCGGGTTTTTCCCGTGGACGGTCCCGCCATCGACCATGCTACCCTCCGGCACTGCCGCTTTGGGTGATACCGGCGGGTGGAGCTGTCTTCACGGTGGAGTTGGAAGGATGGCGTTCGCTGCACGTGCATTCGGTATCCGGGGGATCCTGTCTCCACGCTTTGCCACTGCCGGGTTGGTCGCGATGACAACCCTGCTCGCGGTCCCGATCCTGACGGGGGCGCCGGCCGCGGCTCGCCCGGTGACGGTTCTGGCACCCGAACTGCCGCCGATGATGAGTGCCGACGGCACCGGGCGTGAAGCCTCCATCATCACGGAGACCCTGGCTGCCTGCGGGCACGAGACACACCTTAAGGTTGTTCCCTTCGGGCGTCACTGGAACGATTTCCGGGACAGTGCCCAGGGGACGGGGCAGGGGGTGGATGCGGTCAGCACGGTCCCGGAGGGGATGGCGCTGCCGGGGTCGCGTTCCGCGCCCTACATCCTCTATCAGAATGGCGCGTCCGTGCTGCAAAGCAGCGGCCTCAAGGTTCAATCGCTTGCCGATCTGGCAGGCAAGCGCGTCATCACCTTCGCCGGTGCGCCGGACGTGCTGCCGGGATTGCGCGCCGCCATCCCCAGCTTCGGCGATTTCCGCGAGCGCGCCGACCAGATGGTGCATTCCAACCTGCTGTTCGCCGGCCGGGTGGACGCGGTGCTGGCCGACGGCCTGATCTTCGCCGAATACAACCGCCAGCTTCAGGAAAAGGCGAAATCCGCCGGGGGACTGCCCTTCGACCCGGCCCAGCCAGTGGAGTTCACCGCCATCTTCCCGCCAACCGCCTACAGCATGGTGTTCCGCGACGAGTCGCTGCGCGCGGACTTCGACCGCTGCTTTGCGGAGCTCAAGGCGAAGGGCCGGGTCGATGCCATCGACCGCGACTGGGTGGCCCGCTATGCTGCGACCGTCGGCGACCGCTACCTGCCCCAGCGGTGAGGCATCGGAACCGGCGCCCTGCGGCCGGACATTATTCCATTTGTCGGATAGGGTTTGCGTAACCCGTTCGAGCGTTTAAGATAACATCATACAAATGTGAATGGGGGCGTTAGGCGTCGTGGCCCGGATCATTGTGGTCGAAGACGAAGCCGACCTTCGTGACGATCTTGTCGAATATCTCGACCGGTGTGGGTTCGAGGTGCACGGCGCGTCTCGCGGTGCGGAGTTGGACCGGTTGCTGGAGGTGGGCGCGGCCGACGTGATCGTGCTCGACGTCAACCTGCCGGACGAGGATGGCTTCTCGGTCGCCCGCCGCGTCCGTGCGACCTCGTCGGCCGCCATCATCATGCTGACGGCGCGGTCCGGCCTGATCGACCGCGTCATCGGGCTGGAGCTGGGTGCCGACGTCTATCTGGTCAAGCCGGTCGATTTCCGCGAGGTCGAGGCGCAGATCAAGGCGCTGATGCGGCGGATGCAGAAGGGAGCCGCCCCGTTGGCGGCCGCGGAGCCGCCGCCTATGGCGCCCACTGCCGTCCCGGCCGCCGCGCCCGCTGTCGATTCACGCAAGGCCTGGGGTTCGACACATCGAGGGC
>NZ_BADK01000660.1 GCF_000333595.1 Azospirillum sp. B506 | reverse complement strand
CCGTTGACTCCCGGCGCCGCCTTCCTTATCTTCTGCTTATGTTGCAGTGCAACATAACTCGGGCGCCCGCCCTGACGGGGTCCGAGGGTTTCAACCCACTCCGCACCCGGTCGCCGCATCGTCGGGGCCGCGCGGTTGACCCCTGAAGAGAGCGCGAGGAGCATAGCCATGTCCGACCAGATCGTCCTCCACCAAAATAATGATCTTTATTGAGGTTAACCTTATATATTGTATTTTCTCTTTTAACTTCCATGATAAATCCGCTGAATTTATTCCAATCCTTCTCCATATACTCAAGATCGATACCTTGAAGCATGATAATTTCTTTTTCTTTTGTTAAAATATCAGTCCCATTGATCTTCAAAGATTTCAGAAACAAGCCCGCGCCCGCCAAATTGACAACACTGATATTCGCCATAGCGCCCCTCCAATCAATTGCTTGA
Source organism: Azospirillum sp. B506 (assembly GCF_000333595.1). Lineage (GTDB taxonomy): Bacteria > Pseudomonadota > Alphaproteobacteria > Azospirillales > Azospirillaceae > Azospirillum. Next base: position 4,603 of record NZ_BADK01000660.1, on the reverse strand, counting down.
TCCTACCCAATCACGTCCGCTCCAATGGTGCGCGTGAGCGGACATCGACAAAAAGGCGATTGCCAAGAAGGATAATCAATTTTTCACCAAGATAGCTCACGAAGAGATCACCGGAAAGCCGCAATCGCATTCAATCGATCATTTTCAAAATTCCGCCCAAAATTTATCGCGCAGATTGTAGATTTGGAACTTGCAACCGAAAAATAGAATCATCTCCCCGGCACACATCATTGCCGCCGATCGGCCATGCCCAGGAAATCGCTTTAGGAGATCCCGAAGGGCACGGCCGCGGGCCGACGGCATGGCATCAACCGCCGGTCACCTTCGCCCTCGTCCGCTTGACGGTCGTGGGCGGCGGGGCGTCGCCGGTGGGATCGTCCAGCGCGCACAACAGGCGCTCCTTGATCTTCGCCAGCTTGCCCTCATGCGTCACCTTCAGGCCGAAGACGTCCTTCACATAGAAAACGTCGATGGCCTTCTCACCGAAGGTGGAGACCTTGGCCGAACTGATCTGCAGCGTCAGGTTCGACAGGGCACGGGTCAGGTCGTAGAGCAGGCCGGGACGGTCGCGGCCGTTCACCTCGATCACCGTGTGGGTGGTCGAGGCGTTGTTGTCGATCAGCACGCGCGGCGGCACATGGAAGACGCGGGTGCGGCTGGCCTGCGTGGTGCGGCGGGTCGACAGGTCGTTGAGCGGCTTCAACTGGCCCGACAGCACCTTCTCGATCATCACCGACAGCTTGGCGAGCTTGTCGCCGCTCTCGAACGCCCCGCCGCCGGCGGCGTCCTGCACAGAGAAGACGTCGAGCGCCATGCCGTTGGTCATGGTGAAGATGCGGGCATCGACGATGTCGGCACCGCAGGCGGCCAGCGCCCCGGCGAGGCGGGAGAACAGACCGCTGTGATCGGTGGCATAGATCGTCACCTCCGTCACCGCCCGGCCGCGGTCGACGCGGGTCTCCACCGTCAGCGGGCGTTGCTCGCGCTCCGCCTCGCGGACGATGCGGGCCTGATGGGCCAGCGTGTCGGCGTCGAAGGCCAGCCAATAGCCGGGATAGCCCAGCCCCTTGTGCCGCTCGAACGCCTCGTCGTCGAAATCGCTCAGCTCGGCGCGGAGTGCGGCCTGGGCGGCCTGGATGCGCCGGCCGCGCCCCTCCACCGTCATGCCGCCCGACATCAGCTCCTCGGAGCGGTTGTAGAGTTCGCGGAGCAGCGTGGCCTTCCAGTTGTTCCAGCGCTGCGGCCCCACCGCGCGGATGTCGGCCACCGTCAGCACCAGCAGCAGGCGCAGGCGCTCCGGCGACTGGACCAGCGCCACGAAATCGCGGACGGTCTTGTCGTCCTCCAGGTCGCGCTTGAAGGCGGTGTGCGACATGGCAAGGTGCCAGCGCACCAGCCACGCCACCGTCTCCGTCTCCTCCGCCGTCAGGCCCAGGCGGGGGCAGAGCTTTTCGGCGACGCGGGCGCCCAGCACCGAATGGTCGCCGCCGCGGCCCTTGGCGATGTCGTGCAGCAGGACGGCGACATAGAGCGCCCGCTTCGACACCACCTTGTGGATCACCTCGGTGGACAGCGGCAACTCGTCGGCATGCTCGCCGGACGCGATCTTGTGCAGGATGCCGAGCGCGAACAGCGTGTGCTCGTCCACGGTGTAGACATGGTACATGTCATACTGCATCTGCGCGACGACCCGGCCGAAGTCGGGGATGAAACGGGCCATCACCCCGGCCTCGTTCATGCGGCGCAGCGTGATCTCCGGATCCTTCGGCCCGGTCAGGATGTCGAGGAACAGGCGGTTGGCATCCGGATCGTTGCGCAGCTTCGGACCGATGGCGGACAGCGACCGGGTGATCGCGCGGAGTGCGGCCGGGTGGATGTCGATGTCGTTCATCTGCGCGGTGTGGAACAGCCGGATCATGTCGATCGGCTGTTCCTTGAACTGCTTGTCGCTGCGGGCGTTCAGCCGCTCGCCATCGACGATGAAGCCGTCCACGTCCTTGCGCCGGGCGACGGAGGCCAGACGCAGCAGGTTGAATTTGGGCGGGCGCTTCGATTCGGCCTCAAGCGCCGCGCAGAAGATGCGCGTCAGGTCGCCGACATCCTTGGCGACCAGGAAATAATGCTTCATGAAGCGCTCGACGCCCTTGGTGCCGGCATGGTCGGTGTAGCCCATGGCGGCGCCGATGCTGGTCTGGACGTCGAAGGTCAGGCGGTCTTCCAGCCGGCCGGTCAGGTAATGCAGATGGCAGCGCGCGGTCCACAGGAAGTTCTGCGCCTTGGCGAAACGCTGCGCCTCCTCCGGCGTCAGCACATGCTTGCCGACCAGCTCGTCGACGCCCTCGACGCGGTAGAGATATTTGGCGATCCAGAACAGGGTCTGGAGATCGCGCAGGCCGCCCTTGCCGTCCTTCAGGTTGGGTTCCAGCACATAACGGCTGTCGCCCATCTTCAGATGGCGGTTGTCGCGCTCCGCCAGCTTGGCCTCGACGAATTCGGGGCCGGTGCCGGCGACCACCTCCTTGTCATAGCGCTTGCGCAGCTCGGCGAACAGCTTGCCCGGCCCCCAGAGATAGCGGGATTCGAGGATCGCGGTGCGGATGGTGACGTCGGCCTTGGACTGGCGGATGCACTCGTCGACGCTGCGCACGGCGTGGCCGACCTTCAGCCCGAGATCCCACAGGATGTAGAGCATGTATTCGACCACCTGCTCCACCCGCGGCGTGCGCTTGTAGGGCAGCAGGAACAGGAGGTCGATGTCGGAGAAGGGCGCCAGCTCGCCGCGGCCATAGCCGCCGGTGGCCGCGATGTCGAACACCTCGCCGGAGGTCGGGTTGGCGGTGGGGAAGATGAAGCGGACGGTGAAGTCGGCCAGGGTGCCGACCACGCGGTCGGCAAGATAGCAGTTCTCCCGCACGCACTGCTCGCCCGACCCGCCGGCGTCGAAGCGCCGCCGGACCTCCGCCCGCCCCTCGGCCAGCGCCTTGCGCAGGCAGGCGATCAGCACCGGCCGCAGCTTGTCGCCGGTGCCATGCTCGGCGACCAGATCCTCAAGCTCTCCCGACAGCTTGCGGCGGGAGATGATGGCGCGCTTGTTCGGGATGGCCGGCGCGGGAGCTTCGGGCGGCATCGGCGTCTTGGAGCGGGCTGACAGCATCGGTCGGGGGAAACCTCGGCTACTGGGACGGCAATCGGGTGATCCGGAAAGGCCGCTGAATCCTCACTATAGCGGTAAAGCCTTCAGGTAGCACGCCAACGATGGAAAACCAGAGCCGGCAGGGACGCGCCCGGAGGGAAACGGACCGGCGATATCCACATGGATCGCCCGCCACGGACCGGTCCGGCGGGAAACCCCTCCCGATCGGGCCATGGCCACCGGTCGAACCGACATCGAGGAGATCGCGCCGGTCGAGGTCGGCAAGGGTGCCCCGTGAGTGTTCATCGTCCCGGAATGCGTATCCGGTTGTACGTGCCTTGCATGACTTTCCACAGCTGGCTGTGACGGGCATCACAGCACACTTTCCGGTTCCGCCGCATGATTGTCGGCATCACGGAATGGCCGTGGCGGGCATGGCATGCGAAAGGGTTGACCATGACGACGGTGAAGGGGCGGCGGGAACTGGCGGCACTGAACGACGCGCTGACGCTGGCAGAACGCGGGCTGGGGCGGCAGACGATGCCGGCGCTGATGGCGCGGTTGCTGCGGGTCGCGGCGATGTTCCCGCGGGCGGTGGACGACACGCTGATGTGGCAGGTGACCGACCTCGTCACCGGCGACAACGTGTCGGAGGGCGTGAAGCTGACGTTGATCCGCATGGGATGGGCCTCCATCGTCCAGGCCCAGTACAAGCAACAGGGATTGCGGATGGTCGCCGCCCCGAAGCACCGGCAGGCCGCCGCGGCGTGAGAGACCGTTTGAAAAGGCTTGGCCGTGAAGACATGTTGTGCCTCAAGCTTCGTATGTGGGACGAGACGACACGTGGCCGAATGGCCAAGATCAAGCAGAAGAAACGTTATTCGACGGACCTGACGGACGAGGAATGATCCGGGTTAGGCGAGAGGCCAGTCCAAGCGCCGGAGTTGTGGACTGCCAATCGGTGAAAGCGCCTACTGCCAAGGAACGCGGTGACGACGTCGGCAAGAAGGTCAATGGGCTCAAGCCGCACATTGCGGTCGACACTGATGGCCGCCTGCTGATGGTCAACCTGACCACCGCCGACGTCTCCGACACCGCCGGAGCCCAGAACATCCTGGAGACGATGCGCAAGCATTGGCCGTGGATGAAGCACCTCTTCGCCCACAGCGCTTATGATCGCAAGAATCTGATGGACACGGCCGCCTTCCTCGACTTCACCGTCGAAGTGGTTCGGCGAACCGATACCGAGCCGGGCTTCAACGTGGTACCTCGGCGCTGGGTGGTTGAGCGGACCTTCGGATGAAGCACCCGCTGGAAGCGTCTGGTTCGCGATTACCAAACGCGCATCAATGTCTCCGGTGGCATGATTCAGATCGCCATGGCAAACCTGCTACTCCGACGGGTCTGCCATTGAAGCGGTTGTCAAACAGACTCTCAACGGATGTTTACTGCAGATGCCGGAAAAAAATC
>NZ_BADK01000661.1 GCF_000333595.1 Azospirillum sp. B506 | reverse complement strand
CATTTGATTTATATATTGGCGGAGGCGTTGCAGAGATAGTTCCGAGGAAAATCAGAGACAATTTTTATATATTTTCCGCGTCTTTTGACGCAAAGAAATCTTGGAAACACGGAATATTCGTTAAGGAAGGCGACAATCATTATGTTCTCGTGCCACAAGAAAGTGCAATTAAATTATTGCGAATTATAGCTGAAAAGAATAATTTGCCTATTACCATGGAGGTTAAACAGTACGGCGGAATTGTTATTGACGGCCCGAAGCAGGATATTGTTAAATTTCTGACAGATATTGTGAATTATCCACAAGTTCTAGAGGTTCATTATCCAATGCAAAAGAAAATGATATGATCATATTTGTTTTGGTGTAGAATTGTTCATCTTATGATCAGCATCTCAGACGTGCCCCTTGATGAAATCGAGTCGAATATCCGGTTTAAGATGAGCGAGGGCATTGCCGACATCGTTCGCACGGCATTGGATGTACAGGGGGAGACCGCCCTTGATCTAAATCAACGACCGAATCGATCTGAAAGAGGCGGTTCGGACGGCCACAATCCTCACTAAGAGACGGTTTCCAGAACCCTCATTTGATGCCCCCTCTGGAAACCTGCTGATCTGCTGTTGGTTTCCTGTGCCTTTGGTACAGAGAGGCGGGTATGGAACCGACAGTTGCGGACTTGGTGACGGGGATCATCGACCGGATCGAAGATCGGCCTGTCGCGCCCTGGCGTCCGCCGACGTCCACCGCAGAGGTCGTTGCAACACTTCGCTTCTTCCTGCGTGAAGGTGTCCAATTGCGCGAGCTACGGGCTGCGGACGGACGTGCGTCGGGCTCGGCCCTGCGCCGCCGTCTGGAAGGGTGGCACAGGACCGCGTTGCTTCGGCGGGTTCATGCTATCCTTGTCCGTATGGCGCGCTCCGGTCCCGACGCCACCGCTTGGGACGTCGTGGTCGACAGTTGCTCGGTGCGGGCCAAGCATGGGGCAAGTTGACCGGCCCAAACCCCTCGGTCTCCACCGGCTTGGACAGCGCCACCCGCGTGAGTTCCTCGATCGGCTCGTGTACTCCGGCATCCGTCGGGCGCTTGTGCGGCTTCCACGTGAAGCGCTCCATGGGCACGGACATCACAAATTCCCCTGCCGGTCGTTGCAGTTGCTGACATCATCTCACATCAAATTCCTGAACAACAACGGCGAGCATCGCAGGGGGCCAGGGCAATCGCATTTCATTCCCTCTCCCGCCCCGGGAGAGAGCTTGTCGTTGCCCTGCCGCAAGTGGGATGGTGTCGGCCCGAATAGCCCATCCCCCACAAACAGCCACCGTCACCTCGCTGCGATTGTTCGTCCCGGCTGAATTCTGTTCCCAGCCGCAGCGGCTTTATCCTGGCCGGTCGGTTAGCCACTATCGCTCTTGCCGCATTGCAGGAGGGGCGCTGGTCGCCGGATCGGGATGGAACGTTCACGCACGTCGCTGAGGGTGGAAGGCCGCGAGGTTCCGCTGTGCCTGTTCAGGCCGGCGGCAACCCGGACGCCGGAGGACGGGCCGCTGCCCGGACTGCTGTATTTCCATGGCGGCGGCTTCACCTCCGGCTCCGTCGAGGAGGTGGAGATCACGGTAACGACGCTGGCGGAGAGCATTCCGGCGCTGGTGGTCGCTGTCGGCTATGCGCTGGCCCCCGCCAACCCCTTCCCCGCCGCCATCGAGGATGCCCATGCCGCCGCCGTGTGGCTGGCGGAGCGGGCCGGGCCGCTGGGCGTCGCCGGCCATGATGCCGGCGGGCATGTCGCGGTGTCGCTCACCCTGCTCGCCCGCGACCGCGGCGGGCCGGAGATCGCGGCGCAGGCGCTGTTCGGGCCGATGCTCGATCCCAGCCTGACACGTGTGGGGGACGGCGAGAACAGCGTGACCGACTGCGCGCGCTGTTACCGCGCCTATCTGCCGGAGGCGGCGCTACGGCTGCATCCCTATGCCGCACCGCTGGAATCGCGCCGGCTCGGCCGGCTGCCGCCGATCCTGATCGCCACGGCGCAGAACGACGTGCTGCGGCCGGAGGCCGAAAGCTATGCCGCCCGGCTGATCGACGCCGGGGTGCCGACCGAGGTCACCCGCTTCGCCGGGGTCAGCCATGCCGGCCTCGCCCACCACCCGCCGGCGCTCGCCGCCGCAGCCGATTTCTTCCGGCGCCGCCTGACCGGCGCCCGTCCCGACACTTCGAGCCAAAGGTAAAGGCCATGTCCCGCAAATCACTTTCCCTTCTGATCGCGGCCGGTGTTTCCGTGGCGGCGCTGACCGGCGCCGTCACCCTGCGAAGCCCGGCCGAAGCGCAGACCGCTTCGCCCGCCCCGCCGCCGGCCGAGGTGGATGTCGCCACCGTGCTGGCCCGGCCGGTGACGGACTGGCAGTCCTATTCCGGCCGGCTGGAGGCGGTCGACCGCGTCGACATCCGGCCGCAGGTCCCCGGCACCATCGTCGCCGTGCATTTCCGCAACGGCGCGCTGGTGAAACAGGGCGACGTGCTGTTCACCATCGACCCCCGCCCCTATGAGGCGGAGGTGGCGCGGGCCGAGGCGCAGGTCGCGGCGGCACAGGCGCGGGTGCGCTTCACCGTCGCCGACCTCGACCGCGCGCAGAAGCTGGTGCGCGACGACACCATCTCGCGCAGCACCGTGGACCAGCGCGACAATGCCGCCCGCGAGGCGGCCGCCAACCTGAAGGCGGCGCAGGCGGCGCTGGACATCGCGCGGCTCAATCTCGGCTACACGCGGGTGACGGCGCCGGTGTCGGGCCGGGTGTCGCGGGCGGAACGGACGGTCGGCAATGTGGTGGCCGCCGGTGCGGCCGCCGAGCCGCTGACCACGCTGGTGTCGCAGTCGCCGATCTACGCCTCCTTCGACGTCGATGAGCAGACCTATCTGCGCCACATCGCGCCGATGAGGGATTCGGGCACGATCCCGGTCCGGCTCGGCCTCGCCAACGAGGAGGAGTATTCGCGGTCGGGCACGGTGGAGCATGTCGACAACCGGCTGGACAGCGTGTCCGGCACCATCCGCGTGCGCGCCCGCTTCGACAATGACGACGGCACCCTGGTGCCCGGCCTCTATGCGCGGGTGAAGGTGGGGGGCACCAAGCCCTATGACGCGCTGCTGGTCGACGACCGCGCCATCGGCACCGACCAGGACAAGAAGTTCGTCCTGGTGGTGACGGCGGAGAACAAGGTGGAATACCGGCCGGTGAAGCTCGGCACGCTGCAGAACGGGCTGCGCGTGGTGACGGCGGGCCTGTCGGCCGGCGAACAGGTGGTGGTCAACGGCCTCCAGCGCGCCCGGCCGGGCATGGCGGTGACGCCCAAGACGGTCGCCATGGGGGTTGAGAAGACCCAGACGGCGGCCCGGTAAGACACGAACACGGAGGGCGTGCGCCTTTCCTAACCCTCCTCGCAAGATGCGGGGAGGGATGGGGAGCGTGCAGCCTGGGAGACCCCAGATGAACATCTCGAAATTCTTCATCGACAGGCCGATCTTCGCCGGCGTGCTGTCGGTGGCCCTGTTCCTGGCGGGGGCCATCGCGGTCTTCCGCCTGCCGATTTCCGAATATCCGGAGGTGGTGCCGCCGTCCGTCGTGGTGCGCGCGCAGTTCCCCGGCGCCAACCCCAAGGTCATCGCCGAGACCGTCGCCTCCCCGCTGGAGGAGCAGATCAACGGCGTCGAAGGCATGCTCTACATGCAGTCGCAGGCCAACAGCGACGGCAACCTGGCGCTGACCGTGACCTTCAAGCTGGGCACCGACCCGGACAAGGCGCAGCAGCTGGTGCAGAACCGCGTCGCCCAGGCGATGCCGCGGCTGCCGTCCGACGTGCAGCGGCTGGGCGTCGCCACGGTGAAAAGCTCGCCGACGCTGACCATGGTCGTGCATCTGCTGTCGCCCAACGACCGCTATGACATGACGTATCTGCGCAACTACGCGGTGCTGAACGTCAAGGACCGGCTGACCCGCATCGCCGGCGTCGGCGAGGTGCAGGTGTGGGGGGCCGGCGACTATGCCATGCGGGTGTGGCTCGACCCCGGCAAGGTGGCGCAGCGCGGGCTGACCGCCACCGACGTGGTCAACGCCATCCGCGAACAGAATGTCCAGGTGGCGGCCGGCGTCATCGGCGCCTCACCCTCGCTGCCCGACGTGCCGCTGCAGCTGTCGATCAACGCGCGCGGCCGGCTGAAGACCGCCGACGAGTTCGGCGACATCGTGCTGAAGACCGGCGGGGACGGCGGCGTCACCCGCCTGCGCGACGTGGCGCGGGTGGAGCTGGCCGCCGCGCAGTATGGCTTGCGCTCGCTGCTCGACAACAAGCCGGCGGTGGCGATGGCCATCACCCAGACGCCGGACGCCAACGCGCTCGCCATCTCCGACGAGGTGCGCAGCGTGATGGCGGAGCTGAAGGGCGACATGCCGGAAGGCGTGGACTATTCCATCGTCTACGACCCGACGCAATTCGTCCGCTCCTCCATCGAGGCGGTGGTGCACACGCTGCTGGAAGCGGTGGCGCTGGTGGTGCTGGTGGTGATCGTCTTCCTGCAGACCTGGCGGGCGTCGATCATTCCGCTGCTGGCGGTGCCGATCTCCATCGTCGGCACCTTCTCGCTGCTGCTGGCCTTCGGCTTCTCGATCAACGCGCTGTCGCTGTTCGGCATGGTGCTGGCCATCGGCATCGTCGTCGACGACGCCATCGTCGTGGTCGAGAATGTCGAGCGCAACATCGAGTCCGGCCTGTCGGCCCGCGACGCCACCATCCGCGCCATGCAGGAGGTCAGCGGGCCGATCATCGCCATCGCCCTGACCCTGGTCGCCGTCTTCGTGCCGCTGGCGGCGATGACGGGCTTGAGCGGCGAGTTCTACAAGCAGTTCGCGATGACCATCGCGATCTCCACCGTGATCTCCGCCTTCAACTCGCTGACCCTGTCACCCGCCCTGGCGGCGGTGCTGCTGCGCGGCCATGACCAGCCGCAGGACTGGCTGACCCGCGCGATGAACCGGGTGTTCGGCGGCTTCTTCCGGCTGTTCAACCGGGTGTTCCACCGGGCGTCGGAGGGCTATGGCCGCGGCGTCAACGGGGTGGTGCGGCGCAAGGGCGTGATGCTGGCGGTCTATGCGCTGTTGATCGGCGCCACGGTGCTGCTCGGCCGCACGGTGCCGTCGGGCTTCGTGCCGATGCAGGACAAGGAGTATCTGATCAGCTTCGCCCAGCTTCCCAACGGCGCCTCGCTCGACCGCACCGAGGCGGTGATCCGTGAGATGACCGACATCGCGCTGAAGCGCCCCGGTGTGCAGAGTGCGGTGGCCTTTCCGGGGCTGTCGGTGAACGGCTTCACCAACTCGTCCAGCGCCGGCATCGTCTTCGTCACGCTGAAGCCCTTTGCCGAACGCCACGACCCGTCGCTGTCGGCCGGCGCCATCGCCATGGACCTGCAACAGCGCTATGCCGGGATGAAGGAAGCCTTCGTCGCCATCTTCCCGCCGCCGCCGGTGATGGGGCTGGGGCAGTTGGGCGGCTTCAAGATGCAGCTGGAGGACCGCGGCAACCTGGGCTATGAGGCGCTGAGCGACGCGGTGAACGCCTTCGTCAAGCGCGCCGCGCAGACGCCGGAACTGGGGCCGACCTTCTCCTCCTACCAGATCAACGTGCCGCAGCTGGACGTCGATCTCGACCGGGTGAAGGCCAAGCAGCTGGGCGTCAACGTCGCCGACGTGTTCGACACCATGCAGATCTATCTGGGATCGCTCTACGTCAACGACTTCAACGCCTTCGGCCGCGTCTACCAGGTGCGGGTGCAGGCCGACGCGCCCTTCCGCGACACCGCCGACGACATCGGCGTGCTGAAGACACGCAACGCGGCGGGGACCATGGTGCCGCTGTCGTCGCTGGTCACGGTACAGCCGGGCTACGGGCCGGAGATGGTGGTGCGCTACAACGGCTTCACCGCCGCCGACATCAATGGCGGGCCGGCGCCGGGCTTCTCCTCGGGGCAGGCGGAAGCGGCGGCGGAGCGCATCGCGGCCGAAGTGCTGCCGCGCGGCGTCAAGCTGGAATGGACCGACCTGACCTATCAGAAGATCCTGGTCGGCAATGCGGGGCTGTGGGTCTTCCCGATCAGCGTGCTGCTGGTCTTCCTGGTGCTGGCGGCGCAGTACGAGAGCCTGACCCTGCCGCTCGCCATCCTGTTGATCGTGCCGATGAGCGTGCTGTCGGCCCTGTTCGGCGTCTGGCTGACCGGCGGCGACAACAACATCTTCACGCAGATCGGCTTCATGGTGCTGGTCGGCCTGTCGGCGAAGAACGCCATCCTGATCGTCGAGTTCGCCCGCGAGCTGGAGCATGAGGGACGCGGCGTGGTGCAGGCCGCCATCGAGGCGAGCCGGCTGCGGCTGCGGCCGATCCTGATGACCTCCATCGCCTTCATCATGGGCGTGGTGCCGCTGGTCACCTCCACCGGCGCCGGTGCGGAGATGCGGCACGCCATGGGTGTGGCGGTGTTCGCCGGCATGATCGGCGTGACGCTGTTCGGTCTGGTGCTGACCCCGGTGTTCTACGTGCTGCTGCGCAAGCTGGCCGGAGCCGGCAAGCAGGCGGACACGGCGGTGGAAGGCGGGGTGCCGTCGGCGGAGTGGAAGATGGGGTGAGGGCTCCCTCTCCCCTGGGGTGAGAAGGATGCGTTGCGGAGCGCCGGTGTCAGTGCCGGCGCTCCGTTTTCTTTGAAAATCCTCGCTGTGCGTCCCCCTCACCCTAACCCTCTCCCCGCTTTCGGCGGATCACCGATCCGCCTGTCGCGTCAGCGCAAACTTCGTTTGCGCGTGAGCGGGGGGGGAGAGGGGATTATCCGCCGGGGCGGGAGAGGGCGCTTGTCGGCCTCCTTGTCATTCGTCCGGCAGCATGTTCTTCGGCAGGTTCTCGCGGAAGATCACTTCCGCCCGCGGCGTTTCAACGCCCTGCATGGCCGCGCGGCCGGCGCGCAGGTTGGTGAAGATGCCGACGCAGGCCGACAGGGTGTTGCGCGGGTCCTGGGTGATCACCGCGTCCAGCGCCCCGTCGATCAGCAGGCCCCTGGTCTCGGTGGTCAGGCCGTGGCCGATGAAGACCATCTCGCGCTCGCGCCGCGTCTCCTTCAGTGCGCGGGCCACACCCTCCGCCCCGCCGCCGATGCTGTAGACCCCGGCAAGGTCGGGATGCAGGCCCAGCAGCATGCGGGTCTGGCGGTAGCTCTTCCCCTCGTCGTCATGGCCTTCGCGCAGGCCCACCACCTCGATGTCGGGGGCGATCTCCTTCAGGACATGAAGGAAGCCCATCTCGCGGTCCTCATGCGCGCGGTAGCTGAGGCTGCCGGCGATCATCGCCACCTTGGCCGGGCGGTGTTTCAAAAAACGCGCGATCAGGTAGCCGGCGGTGCGGCCGGCCGCGCGGTTGTCCAGCCCGACATAGCCGGCGCGCCGGCAGTTCAGGATGTCGGAGATCAGCGTCACGCTCGGCACGTTGCGGTCGGCCAGCGCATCCACCGCCTCGCGCACCGCCGGATGCTCCAGCGCCATGAAGGCGACGCCGTCGGCGCGGCGGCCATGCTGGAACAGGCTGCGCGCCAGCAGGTCCGGATTGAAGCTCTTGATGAACTCCACCTGCGCCTTCACCCCGTGCGGGGCGAGCATGGAGTCGGCGCGGCGGATCATCTCGCCCAGCCCGGTGAGGAAGCGGTTGTTGCCGGCGGGCAGCAGGAAGGACAGCCGCATCGGCTTCTGCCCCGCCGCGGCGAGAAGATCGCCGTCGGGCAGATAGTCCAGTTCCGCCGCCGCCTTCAAAACCCGTTGCACGGTGGCGGCGCGCACCCCCGGCCGGTTGTTCAGCACGCGGTCCACCGTGGCGGTGGACACACCCGCCGCCTGGGCGATGTCGACCACCCGAGGCAGGCCGCGGGGTCCGGCGGCAATTTCCGGATCGTCTTTCAGTGAAACCATCAAAAACCATCAATTTCGGCGTTTGACACATGTCGGCGCTGGACATACCGTCCATCCAACAATCATCAATTGACATCAGATCACATCACAAACGCAAGGCCGGAAACAGCAACGTCGGCCGGTAATCCATGGGAGGTTTGAAATGACCAGTCTGACCCGCCGCACCATGCTGAAGGCCATCGCCACCGCGCCGGCTATCGGGGCCGCCGGTGCCGTGATCGGCATGCCGCACATCGCCCGCGCCGCCGAGTTCGAGCTGAAATACGGCAACAACCTGCCGCTGAGCCATCCGCTGAACGTCCGCGCCAACGAGGCGGCGGAACGGATCGCCAAGGAATCCAACGGCAAGGTCGTGGTCAGGATCTTCCCGAACAACCAGCTTGGCGGCGATACCGATATGCTGTCCCAGGTGCGCAGCGGCGGCCTGACCTTCTTCACGCAGTCGGCCCTGGTGATCGCCACGCTGGTGCCGGTCGCCGCGATCAACGCGGTCGGCTTCGCCTTCTCCGACTACGATCAGGTATGGAAGGCGATGGACGGCAAGCTGGGCGCCCATGTCCGCGAGGCCATCTCCAAGGTCGGGCTCTATGCCTTCGAGAAGATGTGGGACAACGGCTTCCGCCAGATGACCAGCGGCGACAAGGCGATCAATTCCGCCGCCGACATGAACGGGCTGAAGATCCGCGTGCCGGTCAGCCCGCTCAGCATCGCCATGTTCAAGGGCCTGGGCGCCGCCCCGACCAGCCTGCAGTTCAGCGAGGTCTATTCGTCGCTGCAGACCCGGATCGTCGATGCGCAGGAAAACCCGCTGCCGATCATCCAGGTCGCCAAGCTGTACGAGGTGCAGAAGTTCTGCTCGCTGTCGAACCACATCTGGGACGGCTTCTGGTTCATCGCCAACGGCCGCGCCTGGAAGGGCCTGCCGGCGGACCTGCAGACCATCGTCGCCAACGCCATCAACGACGCCGGCATGGCGCAGCGCGGCGACATCAAGGCGCTGAACCAGTCGGTCAAGGCCGATCTGGAAGCCAAGGGGCTGACCTTCAACCAGCCGGCACCGGACAGCTTCCGCGCCAAGCTGCGCGACAGCGGCTTCTACGGCGAATGGAAGGGCCGCTTCGGCGACGAGGCCTGGGGCCTGCTGGAAGAGGCGGTCGGCAAGCTCGCCTGACCGCCGCAGCAGTCCATCCAGGTTCTTTCCGATGCCCGTCCCATGAAGGAACATCCCGCCATGTCCCACATGTCCGAACCGGTCCACGGCTTTGCCGAGGCTCCCGGCAGCCTCGGTACCGGTGGCGCCGCTTCGCTGCTGCGCCGGATCGACCACGGCCTGTCCGTTGGGGTCGAGGTCGTGGCGGGCCTTCTGGTGCTGGTCGAGATCGTCGTCCTGCTGGCCGGCGTCACCGCCCGTTACCTGTTCCACACCCCGCTGGTGTGGTCGGACGAGCTGGCATCGATCCTGTTCCTGTGGCTGTCGATGCTGGGTGCCGTGGTGGCGCTGCGCCGGGGCGAGCATATGCGGATGACCGGGCTGGTCAGCCGCGTCGGCCCGCAGGCGCGCAGCCTCTTGGAATGCATCGCCATCACCGCCCCCATCGCCTTCCTGACGCTGGTGCTCTATCACGCCGTCGATTACGCGATGGAGGAGCAGTTCATCACCACCCCGGCGATGGAGGTCTCCAACGCCTGGCGAGCGTCGGCGCTGCCGGTCGGGCTGGGGCTGATGCTGGTGGCGGCGCTGTTCCGGCTGCTGCGCGTCGCCAAGCCCTTGACGGTGCTGGCGGCGGCGCTGGTGACCGGCGCCATCGTCGCCGGCTTCTGGGTCGCCGGGCCGGTGCTGAAGCCGCTGGGGCAGCTGAACCTCGTCATCTTCTTCGTCGGGCTGGTCGCCGCCAACGTCTTCGCCGGGGTGCCCATCGCCTTCTCCTTCGCGCTCGCCACCTTCTCCTATCTGGCTCTGACCACCTCGACGCCGCTGCTGGTGATGGTCGGCCGGCTGGACGAGGGGATGAGCCACCTGATCCTGCTGGCGGTGCCGCTGTTCGTCTTCTTAGGATTGCTGATCGAGATGACCGGCATGGCCCGCGCGATGATCCAGTTCCTGGCGAGCCTGCTCGGCCATGTGCGCGGCGGCCTGTCCTATGTGCTGATCGGTGCGATGTATCTGGTGTCGGGCATCTCCGGATCGAAGATCGCCGACATGGCGGCCATCGCCCCGGTGCTGTTCCCGGAGATGAAGAAGCGCGGCGCCCCTCCCGGCGATCTGGTGGCGCTGCTGTCGGCGACCGGCGCGCAGACCGAGACCATTCCGCCCAGCATCGTGCTGATCACCATCGGCTCCGTCACCGGCGTGTCCATCGCGGCGCTGTTCACCGGCGGCATGCTGCCGGGCGTGGTGCTGGGCGCCTGCCTGTGCTTCGTGGTCTGGCGGCGCTACCGCCGTGAGGATCTGAGCCATGTCGAGCGCACCCCCGGCCGCGAGATCGCCCGGCTCGCGCTGGTGGCGCTGCCCGCCATCCTGCTGCCCTTCGTCATCCGCGCCGCGGTGGTCGAGGGCATCGCCACGGCGACCGAGGTGTCGACCATCGGCATCGCCTATTCCACCATCGTCGGGCTGCTGATCTACCGCCAGTTCGACTGGCGCCGGCTGAAGCCGATGCTGATCGAGACGGCATCGCTGACCGGGGCCATCATCTTCATCGTCGGCTGCGCCACCTCGATGGCCTGGGGCCTGACCCAGTCCGGCTTCTCGTCCGATCTGGCGCGCTTCATGGCCGGCATCCCCGGCGGCGCCTACGGCTTCCTCGCCATCTCCATCGTCGCATTCATCATCCTGGGCAGCGTGTTGGAGGGCATCCCCGCCATCGTGCTGTTCGGACCGCTGCTGTTCCCCATCGCCCGCGCGGCCGGGGTGCATGAGGTCCATTATGCGATGGTCGTCATCTTCGCCATGGGCATCGGCCTGTTCGCCCCGCCCTTCGGCGTCGGTTACTACGGCGCCTGCGCCATCAGCAAGGTCAACCCCGACGACGGCCTGAAGCACATCTGGGGCTATGTCGGCGCGTTGCTGGTCGGGCTGGCGATCGTCGCCGCCATTCCCTGGATTTCGACCGGCTTCCTGGCCCGCTGACAAGCGGGCCTGGTTTCAGGGCGCGTTGACGCCACCGGCTCTCCCCGATCCCCTCTTATCCGGAGTTCCTTCAATGAGCCGATTCTTCGGCCAGATCCGTCAGGCTGGCTACGTCGTGCGCGACATCGAGGCCGCCATGGACTATTGGAGCCGCACGCTCGGCATCGGTCCCTGGTTCTACAACGAGCGGGTTCCGATCCGGAACTACCGCTACCGCGGCGAAAGCTACGAGGTTCACAATTCGGTGGCGCTGGCCAATTCCGGCCCGTTGCAGATGGAGCTGATCCAGACCCGCAACGACGCGCCGTCGATGTACCGCGACTTCCTCCAGGCCGGGAACACCGGTTTGCAGCATGTCGCCTACTGGACCGAGGATTACGACGCCGATCTGGAGCGGCTGCTGGCCCAGGGCTTCAAGCCGGTGATGAGCGGCGAGGTCGGCGAGAAGGGCCGCTTCATCTATTTCGACACCGAATACCATCCCGGCACGGTGATCGAGCTGTCGGAGGTCGCCGGGCCGAAGGGCAAAATGTTCGACCTGATCCGCGAGGCGTCGATGGGCTGGGACGGCAGCGACCCGGTGCGGCCCTTCCCCGATCTGAGCAAGCTGTAAGGGGCGGCCACCATGCACGCCGACCGCATCGAAGCGACATACCTGATCGAAACCCCCCTCGCCCCGGCCAAGGTGGCCGAGGTGATGGCGGGCGAACAGTCCTGCGGCACCTTCACCCGCGTCCATGGCGAGACCGACGATCTGCGCGCCCGCGCCCGCGCCATCGTCGAATCGGTGGAGATGCTGGACGTCGCCGAGACCCCTGCCCTGCCCAACAGCTGGCTGGAGCGGCAGCGCAACCCCGGTCCCTGGCAGCGGGCGCGCGTCACCCTCTCCTTCCCCACCGCCAACATCGGCGCCAACCTGCCGACGCTGGCGGCGACGGTGGCGGGCAACCTCTATGATCTGGGCGAGGTGACGGGGCTGCGGCTGGAGTCCTTGCGCCTTCCGCAGGCCTACCGCGCGCAGTTCGACCTGCCGCGCCACGGCGTCGCCGGCACGAGGCGGTTGACCGGGGTGGCCGACGGGCCGCTGGTCGGCTCCATCATCAAGCCGAATGTCGGGCTGTCGGCGGAGGAGACCGGCGCGCTGGTCGGCACGCTGTGCGCCGCCGGGCTGGACTTCATCAAGGACGACGAGATCTGCGCCGATCCGGCCCATGCGCCGCTGGCCCAGCGGATTCCGGCGGTGATGGACCGGGTGCGCCGCCACCAGGACCGCACCGGCAAGCACGTGATGGTCGCCTTCAACATCACCGACGAGACAGACGCCATGCGCCGCCACGCCGATCTGGTGGAGCGCGAGGGCGGGTCCTGCATCATGGTCAGCCTGAACTGGTGCGGCCATTCGGCGGTGCAGACGCTGCGCCGGCACAGCGGGCTGGCGCTGCACGGCCACCGCAACGGCTTCGGCGCCCTGTCGCGCCATCCGCTGCTCGGCATCGGCTTCGACGCCTATCAGGCGCTGTGGCGGCTGGCCGGCGTGGACCACATGCATGTCCATGGGCTGAACGGCAAGTTCGCCCAGCCCGACGCGGAGGTGATCGACGGGGCGCGGGCCTGTCTGGCGCCGCTGGGATGCGACCTTCCCCCTCTCCCCCCCGCTCTCGCGCAAACTTCGTTTGCGCTGACGCGACAGGCGGACCAAAGGTCCGCCGAAAGCGGGGAGAGGGTCAGGGTGAGGGGGATGCATGGCGTGGGTTCGGGGGAACCGGATACGCCGACGCCCGCCGACATCTCCACGCAACGCGACCCCCTCACCCTAACCCTCTCCCCGGGGGGGAGAGGGGATATGAGCGACGCCGTGATGCCGGCCTTCTCCTCCGGGCAATGGGCCGGCACGGTGCCGGTCACCTGGGAGGCGGTGGGGACCGCCGACCTGATGTTCATGTCCGGCGGCGGCATCATGGCCCATCCCGATGGCCCGGCGGCCGGCGTGCAGAGCATCCGGCAGGCCTGGGACGCCGTGCGGGCCGGGCGCACGCTGGACGAGGCGGCGAGGGAGCTGCCGGAGTTGCGGCGGTCGCTGGACTTCTTCGGCAGGAAGGGCTGAGGGTGATGGCGGCGACTCCCCGACTGGGCTGGTACGGCGACGACTTCACCGGGGCGACCGACACGCTGGCAGCATTGGCGAAGGCCGGGCAGCGGGCGCTGCTGTTCCTCGACGTGCCGGACGTTGCCCGGTTGGGGGAAGCCGGGCGATTGGATGCGGTCGGCATCGCCGGGGCGGCGCGCAGCATGGCGCCCGACGCCATGCGGGCGAAGCTGGAGCCGGTCGGCCGCTTCTTCGCGGCACTCGGCGTGGCGGTGATGCATTACAAATGCTGCTCCACCTTCGACAGCGCCCCCCATGTCGGCAGCATCGGCGAGGCGGTGCGGACACTGGCCCCGTATTTTCCGAACAGTTTCCGGCCGGTGGTGGGCGGGCAGCCGAACATCGGGCGCTATTGCCTGTTCAGCACCTTGTTCGCGGCGGCGGGCACCGGCGGTGCCGTCCATCGCATCGACCGCCACCCGACGATGAGCATCCATCCCGTCACCCCGATGGCGGAGGCCGACCTGCGCCGGCACCTCGCGGCGCAGGGGCTGGAGGGGATGGCGGCGCTGCAGTTCCCGGATTACGGGATGGACGGCGACAGGCTCGACGGGCGGCTGGAGCGGCTTTTGGCGGATGGGCCTGCGGCAGTGCTGCTGGACGTGGCCCGTGCCGAGGATCTGGCGGTTGTCGGGCGGCTGATCTGGCAGCGGGCCGGGCGCGAGCCCTTGCTGGCGGTGGGGCCGAGCAGCGTCGCGCAGGCGCTGGTCGCGCATTGGAACGGCGGCTCGGATTGCCGGATGGCGGAGGATGAGCCGCTGGCTGCGGCGGACAGGCCGGTCTTCCTGATGGCCGGCAGCCTGTCCCCGGTGACGCGGCAGCAGGTCGAGGCGGCGGAGTCCTACACGCGCATCCAGGCCGATGCGGCGGCGCTGTGCGGCGAACGCGGCTATGCGGATGCTTTGTTGAGGAGCGTTGCCGCGTCGCTGACGGCCGGGCGGCACACGCTGGTCTGGACGGCACCGGCAGAGGCCGCAACGGCGGACACCGCCCAGGCTGGGCGGGTCGCGGCGGCGACGGCGGAGTTCGTCGCGGCGGTGCTGCGGCGGGTGCCCTTGCGCCGGGTCGGGATCGCCGGCGGGGATACCTCAAGCCTCGCCGTGCGGGCGCTGGGCTGCTGGGGATTGTCCTACCGCTGCACCCTGGCGCCGGGCGTCACCGTCAGCCGCACCCATGCCGACGATCCGGCGGTCGATGGGCTGGAGCTGATGCTGAAGGGCGGGCAGATGGGCGGCGAGGATCTGTTCGAGCGGTTGCTTTCCCCCTCTCCCCCCCGGGGAGAGGGTCGGGGTGAGGGGGGTGCAGGGCGTGGCTATCCCGAGAATCCTCGCCGCGCGTCCCCCTCACCCTAACCCTCTCCCCGGGGGGAGAGGGGATTTTTCCGGGGTTTGCGCGGTCCTCAAACCGCGGCGGTGACGACCACTTCGATCAGGATTTCCGGCTTGCCGAGATCGGCGACGCCGATGGTGGCGCGGGCCGGCAGGTCGTTGCCGTCCAGCCAGGACAGCCACGCCTCGTTCATCTCGTCCTTCAGGCTCATGTTGGTGATGAAGAGCTGGGCGGACAGCAGCTTGGTCTTGTCGCTGCCGGCCAGCGCCAGCACCTGGTCGAGCTTGCCGCAGATCTGCGTGACCTGGCCGCCCATGCCGACGCTGACGTCGTCGGCGATGATGCCGCCGAGATAGGCCGTGCCGTTGTTGACGACGACACGGTGCATGATCTTGGTCTTCTCGATGCGCTTGATCACGGGGAACTGCTCCTTGGTTTTTTGAAAGGGGTGGGAAAGGGCGGTCACAGCCCCGCGACGACGACGATCTCGACCAGGATCGACGGGTCGGCCAGCTTGGCCTCCACCGTCGCGCGGGCGGGCGGGTTGGCCTTGTCGACCCAGGCGTCCCAAGCGGCGTTCATCTCGGGGAAGGTCGCGATGTCGGCCAAATAAACGGTGGCGGTCAGGAGGTTGCTCTTCGAGGTGCCGGCCTCGGCCAGCAGGGCGTCGATCTGGCGCAGCACGTCGCGGGTCTGCGCCTCCACGGTGGTCGATCCATCGTCGACGATCTGGCCGGCGAGATAGACGGTGTCCTTGTGGATGACCATGTCGCAGAGGCGCGGGGTCAGGTGGAAGCGCTGGATCGTCACGGGTTCGTTGCTCCAAAGGGTCAGGCGGCGAAGCGGCCGATGCTGAAAGGGGCGATGGGCAGGTCGGTGGACCCGCCCGTGATCAGGTCGGCGGTGATGCGCCCGACAATAGGGCCAAGCTGGAAGCCATGCGCGGAGAAACCGAAGGAATGGTAGAGGTCCGGTTCGGTGCCGCTGGGGCCGATCACCGGAATCTGGTCGGGCATCCGCGCCTCGATCCCCGCCCAGGAGCGGACGATGGTGGCGCCGCGCATGCACGGGAACAGATCCCACACCGTGCGGGCATTCACCGACACCTGCGAGAAGTCCAGCTCCGTCCGGTTCTCGTCACGCACCGCCCGGCCGAGCAGCCCGCCGCCGATCAGCACGGTGCCGTTGGGGAACTGCTTGAAGGACAGGGTGCGGCCGGTCGCCCCCACCACCGGCTTGATGAAGGGGGCGACGCGGGCGGTGATCATCAGCATCGGGGCGATGACCTCCAGCGGCACCGGCTCCCCCACTTGTGCTGCGATGCGGTCGGCCCAGGCGCCGGCGGCATTGACCACCACCGGCGCCTCGAAGCGGTTGCCGTCGGCGGTCTCGACGCTCCACAGGCTGTTCTTGCGGGCCAGCCGCGTGACGGTGCCGCCTTCCTGGAAACGGGCGCCCAGCGCGATGGCCTTGCGGCGGAAGGCGAAGGTGGTGCGGAAGGGGATCGCCGCCCCGTCACCGCGCGACACCAGGGCGCCGACGCAATGGTCGGCGATGGCCGGCACCAGCGCGCGCAGCTCGTCCTGCCCGACCACCTCCTCGTGGGTGAAGCCCAGCGCGTTCAGCTCGGCGACGCGGGCGCGCACCGTCTCCAGCTCGGCCTCGGACTCCGCAACCTTGATCTGGCCGTGGCTTTCGAAACCGCAATCGTCGTCGACCAGATCGCCGATGCGGTGCCACAACGCCATCGAGGCGACGGAGAGCGGCACCTCGGCGACATGGCGGCCGAGCTGGCGCACGCCGCCCGCATTGACGCCGGAGGCGTGGCGGGCGACATGGTCCTTCTCCAGCACCAGAACGCGGACGCCGCGCATCGACAGGTGCAGAGCGGCGGAGCAGCCGTGCAGGCCGCCGCCGATGACGATGACGTCGGGACGGAAGGAGACGGTCGCGGTCATCGGGCGCCTCCGGTCAGTGCTTGAAGACGGCGTCGATGTCGGCGTCGGTCTTCGGCAGGGCCGCCAGCTCGGCCAGCGTGATCGGCTTCACCGGCGGGCGCAGCCGGTAATAGCCGACCTCCGCCGGGGAGACGCCGCGCTCCGCCGCGATGACCTCGGTCACCGTCGGGCCGCAGAGCCGGCCCTGGCACGGACCCATGCCGCAGCGCAGGAAGCTCTTGGCCTGGTTGGGGCCGGAGCAGCCGAGCCGCACCGCCTCGCGCACCGCGCCGGCGGTGATCTCCTCGCAGCGGCAGACGATGGTGTCGTCGGCCGGCACCCGGAAGGCTTCCGCCGGGGTGTAGAGCGTGTCGAGGAAGGCCCGGCCGGTCAGCGCGCGGTCGAGCGCCGCGCGGAACGGAGCGGCGGCTTGGTCGCGCTGCTCACGCCCGATGCGGCCCAGACGGTGCAGGGCGTCGAGCGCGGCCAAGCGGCCGGCCTCCTCCGCCGCACGGGCACCGCCGATGCCGGCGCCGTCGCCGGCCAGCGACACGCCCTCGACCGAAGTGGCGCCCCACGCGTCGGTGGTCGGGCGCCAGCAGCGCTGCTGCCCGTCCCAGCGCTGGGCACAGCCGGTGGCGTTGGCGAGGTTCAGGTTGGGGACGACGCCCTGGTGCAGCAGCAGCGTGTCGGCGGGCAGCCGGTGCTCGGTGCCGTTGCGGGTGTAGACGACGCTCTTCAGCGCGCCGTCACCCTCGGCGCGGAGCGCGGTGACGTTGCCGATGACGGTCAGCTTGCGCCGCACGTCGAGCATCAGCTTCATGCCCTTGCCGAGATAGGGCGAGCGCAGGAATCCGGGCAGCAGCGGCAGGGCGGCGCGCCAGTTCTCCTTCGGCGTGGTGTCAAGGATGGCGTCGATCCGCGCACCGGCTTGCAGGTATTGCCAAGCCAGCAGCCAGAGCAGCGGACCGCTGCCGGCCATCACCGTGGCGCCCGCCGGCACGAGGCCGGAGGTCTTCAGCAGCACCTGCGCCGCACCAGCGCCCAGCACGCCCGGCAGGGTCCAGCCGGGGATCGGGAAGGGCCGCTCCAGGGCACCGGTCGCCAGGATGACGTGGCGCACGGTCAGCATCGCCGCCGCACCGTTGCGCGACAGGCCGATCTGGAGCGGGCGGTGTCCGTCCGGAGCGTCCTCGCGCGGGCGGGCGACGCTCCACACCGTGGTGCCCGGCCAGTGGACGGCACCGCTGTCACGCAGCGGCCCCAGCAGCTCGGCGCCATGCCAGTAGTCGGGACCGAGCACCTTGCGGTCGCGCACCGGCGTCTCGGTCACGGCACGGTAGATCTGGCCGCCGGGTTCCGCCTGCTCGTCGAGCAGGACGACCGAGGCCCCCTTGGATGCGGCGAGAGCGGCGGCGGCAAGGCCGGCCGGACCGGAGCCGACGACGGCGATGTCGAAATCGACCTTGGGGTTGGGGGCGCTCATCGCTCCACCTCGCGCTTGCCGTTCTGGGTTTCCACCGCCATGCCGGGCGCCACGCGCACCTGACAGCCCTGGCGGTTGCCGGTCCCGTCGATGGTGACCAGGCAGTCGAAGCAGACGCCCATCATGCAGTAGGGACCGCGCGCCGCCCCGCTGACCGGCGTGTTGCGGCAGGCGGTGATGCCGTTCGCCAGCAGGGCGGCGGCGACGCTGTCGCCCGCCCGCGCACTGGCCGGACGGCCGTCGATGGTGAAGGAGATCGCTTGGGCGGCGGCGTTGGCGGCAGTCTCGATCTCAGGCAGCCTGCGGAACATGGAACCTCCGGGCGCTGAAGGGCGCAAAACGGTCGCCGAGGCCGCCGGCCGCGATCAGCGGCGCCAGCGTCAGCGCATGGTTGGCGGCAAGGGTGACGCCGCTGTGGCAGGTGGCGACGAAGGCGCCGGGCGCCGTCTTCGATTCCTCGTAGATCGGGAAGCCGTCCGGCGTCAGCACGCGCAGCGCCGCCCAGCTCCGCACCACGTTCAGCTTGCCCAGCAGCGGGAAGAAGCGGATGGCGCGCGCAGCGATGGCCGAAGAGACGCCGGGCTGCAGCGTGGTGTCGAAGCCGGCCTCCTCGAAGCTGTCGCCGATCATCACCCCGCCCTCGTCGGTCTGGCGGATATAGACGGTGGGGTGGTGGAGGAAGGGAGCGGTCTTCTCGGTGACGATGACATGACCGCGCTGCGGGCGGACGGGAGCCGACAGCCCGACCATCGGCGCCAGCCGGGCGCTGTCATGGCCGGCGGCCAGCACGATCTTGCCGGCGCGGACCTCGCCGGCGGCCCCACCATCTGCTATGCTCATGCGGAAGCCGCCGTCGCGATGCTCGATGCTCTCCACCCGGTGG
>NZ_BADK01000662.1 GCF_000333595.1 Azospirillum sp. B506 | reverse complement strand
GCGAGTCGGCGCGCGATCGCCGGCGGGCTGACCGCAGAGGCGGCGCGCGAGCTTGGCCTGACGCCGGGCATCGCGGTCGGCACCTCGATGATCGACGCCCATGCCGGCGGGATCGGGGTGATCGGGGTGCCGCTGGAGGCAGCGGGCACCGTCGATTTCGATCGGCGGCTGGCGCTGATCGGCGGTACGTCGAGCTGCCATATGGTGATGAGCCCCGGTGCCGCGCGCTTCATCCCCGGCGTCTGGGGACCCTATCATTCGGCCATGCTGCCGGGCCTGTGGCTGAACGAGGGCGGGCAGTCGGCGACCGGCGCGCTGATCGACCATGTGGTGCAGGGCCATCCCCGCCATGCCGAGCTTGCCATCGAGGCCCGGCGGCACGGCACCACCCTCTACCAGCTGCTGAACGAGGAACTGGCGCGTCTGGCGCAGCGCAGCGGCGGGCCAATGGCGCTGCTGACCCGCGACCTGCATGTGCTGCCCGACTTCCACGGCAACCGCTCGCCGCGGGCCGACGCCAGCCTGCGCGGCGCCATAAGCGGCCTGCGCCTGTCGGACGGGCTGGAGGATCTGGCGCTGCTCTATCTGGCGACGGTGCAGGCGGTGGCCTATGGCACCCGGCACATCGTCGCGGCGATGAACGGGCGGGGCTATGCCATCGACACCATCCTCGCCTGCGGCGGCGGCACCAAGAACCCGGTGTTCCTTGAGGCCCATGCCGACGCCACCGGCTGCAGCCTGGTCCTGCCGGAGGAGCCGGAAGCCGTGCTGCTGGGTGCGGCCGTGCTGGGTGCGGTGGCGGGCGGCGCCTTCCCCGACATCGCCGCCGGCATGGCCGGGATGAGCCGCGCCGGCCGCAGCATCACACCGGCCGAGGGGCCGATGCGGGCCTATCACGACGCCAAATACGCCGTGTTCCTGCGGATGCACGAGGATCAGATGGCCTACCGGACACTCATGGAGACGGCCCGCTAGACCTCACATCACGCATTCGCACTCCCCCTCCCGCTCCATCGGCGTCTGCCGCTGCTCGCACAGGTCGCCCGGCAGATCCTCGCCCTGGAGCAGCGGGCAGCGCTCGAACAGCTCGGCCAGCCAATCGACGAAGACCCGCACCTTCGGCGACAAATGGCGGTTGTGCGGGTAGACGGCGGAGATCGGCATCCGCGGCGGCCGCCAGTCGGTCAGAACCTCGCGCAGGGCGCCGCTGCGCAGGTGCGGCAGCACCATGAAGCGGGCCGGTTGCAGGATGCCCTGCCCTTCCAGCCCGCAGGTGACATAGGCGTCGGCGTCGTTGACGGAGATGACGCCCTTCATGGCGATCTCCACCACCTCGTCGCCGCGGCGGAAGCTGAGCTCCAGATTGCGCCCGGTGCGGTTGCTGAAATAATTCACCGCGCTGTGGCGCTCCAGATCCTCGATGGTCTTCGGCACGCCATGTTCGGCGAGATAGGCCGGGCTGGCGCAGGTGACCTGCTGGATGGCGCCGATCCGCCGGGCCAGCAGGCTGGAATCAGCCAGCTCGCCGATGCGGACGACGCAGTCCACCCCCTCCTGCACCAGATCGATGGGCCGGTCGCCCAGCCCCAGCATCAGCTCGATGTCGGGGTATCTGGCATGGAATTCGTGGATCGAGGGAATGATGACCAGCCGGCCGATGGAACCCGGCATGTCCACCCGCAACCGGCCGCGCGGCGTCTTGCGGGCGCTGGTGAAGGTGGATTCGATCTCGTCGATTTCCGACAGGATGCGGCTGGCGCCTTCCAGATAGGCGGCGCCGTCCAGCGTCAGGTTGAGCTTGCGCGTGGTGCGCTGGAGCAGGCGCACGCCCAGCGCCGCCTCTAGATTCTGGATGGTCGTCGTCACCGAGGCGCGCGGCAGTCCCAGCGTTTCAGCCGCCTTCGAGAAGCTGTTCGCCTCGACCACCCGGATGAAGACGCGCATCGCATGCAGCTTGTCCATACGGACCCCGTCCTTTCAATCGCGGCTCCCGGGAGGAGTGTCCGCCGAAGACTGGCGAATAGCAATCGGGCGGGCGCGGTTCAAGAGGGGTGACGGGTGTGCGGTGGAACGGCGTGGAACGCGGTCCGGCGGATGTTCCATCTAGCGGCGCCCGGAGAAGACGCCGCCGGCGCGGCGCGGCACCGGGCCGGGGTTGAGGTTGGGATACTCCTCATACTGGTTGAGGGTCCAGGGGAAGACACCCCTCGGCCCCTCCGCCTCCGGCTGGGCCAGGACGGCGGCGACCATCGCCGGATCGGGCGGGCAGCGTTCGCGCAGAGCGCCGGGGATGTCGTCGTCGTCCAGTTCGGGGACGGTGACGGCGGGCGGGTCGTCCGGTTTCGGGGCCGGTTTCGGGGCCGGCTTGGCGGCGGCTGGCCGATCGGGCTTGGACTCCTCCCGCTTGGCCGCGGGCACATCGAGTCCGGCGAACAGGCCGAGCCGCTCGGCCAGCCAGCGCACAGTGGCGGGATCGCCGGAGGTGACCAGCCGCTCGATCTGCTCGGCCACCAGGATGCGCAGCGAGGACAGGCGCAGTTCCGCCTCGCGGTTCAGCGCCTGCCGTTCCCACCACACCCTGTGACGGAAATCCTTCGATCCGTAATAGGCCCGCCACAGCGTGGTGCGGCTGCAGCCCATGGCGCGCGAGACCTGAAGAAAGCTGTTGCCCCGCGCCAGCATGCCAGCGGCCATGATCCATTGTTCCTCATGGAACTGCGATCCGGGGACCAGCGAGCCTTCCGACGGCGTCGGCGGTTCCTCCGCCCAGCGGGGGAAATTGTCGCCGACAAGACTGCGGGGATCGAGAGGCATGGCAAGGCTCCGCAAGATGAGGGAATATGTGCGGAGAGGGTATGGGACTTTAGTCCTTAAGCGGAGAGTTTTTGCGAAAAGCCGGAGGCCGCTGCCGGGGGACGGCTGCGCCGCCACCGTCACCGGCACTGCCGGGAAGGCGGCGGCGCGGGATGTCCGCCGTCAGTGAAGCGTCGGGTCCGAGGGCTGAGCGGCCGTGCGGGAAACCTCCCGCGGGCGGCCGATGCCGAGCAGCTGGTAGAGGCCGAGCGCCGCGATGGTGGCGGTGCCGATGCCGCCGATGGAGAAGCCGCCGGCGGTGACGGTGAAGTTGCCGGCGCCGAGCACCAGCGTCACGCCGACGGTGATGAGGTTGCGCGGATCGAAAAATTGACGCGGTTGTCGACCCACAGCCGCACCATCGCCGCGGCGATCAGGCCGAAAGACGACGGTGGCCAGCCCGCCCAGCACCGGGCCGGGATCGTCCGCAGCAGGGCGCCGAACTTCGGCGAGAAGCCCAGCAGGATGGCGGCGATGGCAGCGACGACGAAGATCAGGGTGGAGAAGACGCGGGTGACCGCCATCACGCCCATGTTCTCGACATAGGTGGTGACGCCGGTGCCGCCGCCGCTGCCCGAAATGATGGTGGCGATGCCGTCGCCGATGAAGCCGCGGCCGATGAAGCGGTCGAGGTTGCGCCCGGTCATCGCGCCGATGGCCTTGATGTGGCCGAGATTCTCGGCGACGAGGATGAAGGCGATGGGGGCGACCAGCGCCATCGCGCCGGCATCGAAGGTCGGCTTGCGGAAGGCCGGCATGCCGAACCAGGGGGCGGCGTCCAGCTCGGCGAAGCTGACCGGCGGCAGCAGGCCCATGCCGTTGGCGAGCACGAGATAGAAGACATAGCCGGCGGCGATGCCGACGAGGATCGACAGCCGGCGGATGGCGAGCGGGGCATAGACCGCGATGAGGGCTGTGGCGATCAGCGTGAACAGGGCGACGAGGATGTGCGGCCCCGTCCCCTCGATGCCCTTGATGGCGACCGGCGACAGGTTGAGGCCGATGGCCGCGCCGACGGCGCCGGTGACCGCCGGCGGCATCAGCCGTTCGATCCAGCTGGTGCTGGTGTGGCTGACCAGCAGGCCGATCAGGACATAGACGACGCCGGCCGCGATGATGCCGCCGAGCGCCGGCCCGATGTTCGGGTTCGGCCCCTGGCCGCTGTAGCCGGTGACGGCGATGACCACGGCGATGAAGGAGAAGGAGGAACCGAGATAGCTCGGCACCCGCCCGGCGGTGAGGACGAGGAACAGCAGGGTGCCGATGCCGGAGAACAGCACCGCGAGGTTCGGATCGAACCCCATCAGCAGCGGCCCGAGGATGGTCGAGCCGGACATGGCGACGAGATGCTGGACGCCGAGCGTCAGGGTCGAACCCCAGGGAAGCCGCTCGTCCGGCTGGACGACGGGGCCGGTCGCGAGCGGCCAGCGCGGGAAGAAATCTGCCATAGAGGGTTTGTCCGAAGAGGGGTGGAACGGCAATGGAGCCGGTGGGGGAAATGTCGCCCGCTTTTTGGCGCCCGCGGAGGCATTGCGCCACATTTTTGTGCGGAATTGGCGTGGGAGCGGCAAAGATGCTCAGGCTGTTGGGGATGCAGCGGCTAGAGCAGGGTTCGCGAGCCTAAGAAGTGGTTTCCAGAACCCTCATTCGATGCCCCCTCTGGAAACCTGCTGATCTGCTGTTGGTTTCCTGTGCCTTTGGTACAGAGAGGCGGGTATGGAACCGACAGTTGCGGACTTGGTGACGGGGATCATCGACCGGATCGAGGATCGGCCTGTCGCGCCCTGGCGTCCGCCGACGTCCACCGCAGAGGTCGTTGCAACACTTCGCTTCTTCCTGCGTGAAAGTGTCAAATTGCGCGAGCTACGGGCTGCGGACGGACGTGTGTCGGGCTCAGCCCTGCGCCGCCGTCTGGGAGGGTGGCACAGGACCGCGTTGCTTCGGCGGGTTCATGCTATCCTTGTCCGTATGGCGCGCTCCGGTCCCGACGCCACCGCTTGGGACGTCGTGGTCGACAGTTGCTCGGTGCGGGCCAAGCATGGGGCAAGTTGACCGGCCCAAACCCCACCGATCGCAGCCAACCCGGCACCAAGTATCACGTAGTCGTCTCGACTGATAGCCTGCCGCTGGCGGTCATGCCGTCTGCCGCCGATGTCCATGACACCATGCTCTTCCCGGACTTGCTGCGCTTGGCCCAGGTCGTCTGCGCTGCCATCTGCGAGCTCTACGCCGACGCAGGCTAGACAGTGTCGATAACCGTTGGCTCTGATTACGTGACGGGGTTTAACCGCACATCCGCGAGATCGGCGAGCCGCACGGCTCCGGGCTCGAAACAGTCCGATGCGTTGTCGAGCACGGCTGCGCTTGGCTGTTCGCAAACAAACACCTGGATCGACGACAGGATAGGTTCGGGCGGATCGTCCTCTCCTTGCTTACTGTCGCTGCCATCTTCATCATCGCTAACCGCATCAATACATACTGAAAACCGCCCCTAAACTGTGTCCGCTGCGTTGCCAAATCCTGCGACAGATAGCCGAGGAAGGAGCGCTGGGGGCGCAACGACCATGAAATGCGACGTTTTGGTCGCCGAATCGAGCAGTTGAACGGTTTAGTATATTAAATTAAGATACTGAGCATGAAGTTCAGTATATCAGATTGAGAATGGAGTGATTTGATGATCGCGACCGTTCGTTGCATTATGGTTATAATTTTCACTACCGTGTTAAATGCGTGCGTTGAGAGTAAAGATGGCTCTAGCCTCTTTGACAAATCAGATCCAATAGCAGTTTCTGAATTGGTCGGAACTTATTATGAAATAGATATAGAACAAGGGAAAAGAAAAGAATCCACTCATGAATTTAGAGAGATAAGCAATGGCAATTTGATTTCATATATTGGCGGAGGCGTGCAGAGATAGTCCGAG
>NZ_BADK01000663.1 GCF_000333595.1 Azospirillum sp. B506 | reverse complement strand
TCCAGTCGCAGAACGAATGGATCGACGGCGCCATCGCCTATCAGAAGGAACATTTCCCGAAGATGCAGATGGTGACCAACCGTCTGGAGACCTATGACGACGCCAACACCGACCACAACAAGCTGAAGGAAGTCCTGACCACGTATCCGGACCTGAAGGGCATCGTCGGCGGCCCGATGCCGACCTCGGCCGGCGCCGGCCGTCTGGTGGCCGAACGCGGGCTGAAGAACAAGCTGTTCTTCTCCGGCACAGGTCTGGTGTCGGTGGCCGGCCAGTATCTGACCCAGGGCGACATCCAGTACATCCAGTTCTGGGATCCGGCGGTCGCCGGCTATGCCATGAACATGCTGGCGGTGATGGCGCTGGACGGCAAGAAGGACCAGATCAAGGCCGGCCTGAACCTGGGCCTGCCGGGCTACACCGCCCTGACCACGCCGCAGGGGGCCAAGGCCAACCTGCTGTACGGTCAGGGCTGGGTCGGCGTCACCAAGGAGAACATGGGCTCCTACGACTTCTGATGATCTGAAGGCGGGCGCCAGTGGCGAGGGACAACCATCGGCGCCCGCGTCTTCACCCTTTCCTCGAACCGCCGGGCGGAAGATATGTCGGACGGTTTCATCGAACTCCGGAACATCCGGAAGGTGTTTGCCGGCGTCGTGGCGCTGGACGCCATGTCGCTGGTCATCAAGCCCGGCGAGATCCATTGCTTGGCCGGCGAAAACGGGTCGGGCAAATCCACCGTCATCAAGATCATGTCCGGCGTCTATCAGCCGGATGGCGGCGAGATCCTGATCGACGGCCGGACGATGCCCGGCATGTCGCCGATCGAGGCCATCGCCCACGGCGTTCAGGTCATCTACCAGGACTTTTCCCTGTTCGGGAACCTGACGGTCGCCGAGAATCTGGCGATGAACGTCCATCTCGGCGAGAAGCGGCGCCTGATGAACTGGCGGCGCACCCGAGCCATCGCCCGCGAGGCGGTGGACCGGCTGGGCGTGGAGCTTGACCTCGATGCCGAGGTCGCCTCGCTGCCGACCGCCGGCAAGCAGCTGGTCGCCATCGCCCGCGCGCTGATGTCCGACGCCCGCCTGATCATCATGGATGAGCCGACCACGGCCTTGACCCGCAAGGAGGTCGAGACGCTGTTCCACATCGTCCGCGACATCCAGGCGCGCGGCATCGCCATCCTGTTCGTCAGCCACAAGATGCGCGAGATGCTGGAGATCAGCGAGCGCATCACCGTCATCCGCAACGGGCGCAAGGTGGCGGAGGGGCCGACCGGCGACTTCGACGAGGCGCTGATCACCCGCCACATGACCGGCAGCGACATCCTCAACGAACCCTACGTCTGGACCCCTCCGCCCGGCCCGCCGCTGGTGCCCCGGCTGGAGATCCGCGGCCTGACCGTGCCCGGCAAATGCGAGGATCTGACGCTGGCCATCCGGCCGGGCGAGATCGTCGGGCTGTCGGGCCTGCTGGGCTCCGGCCGCACCGATCTGGCCCTGGCGCTGTTCGGCATGGTCCCCGGCTATAAGGGTGAAATCCTGATCGACGGCGCACCGGTGCGGCTGCGCACGACCCAGGAGGCCATCGCCGCCGGCATCGCCTATGTGCCGGAGGACAGGCTGACCGAAGGGCTGTTCCTGCCGCAGAGCATCAAGCGCAACATGCTCGCCACCTCCTATGAGCGGCTGGCACCCAAGCTGGTGATCGACCGCAGCCAAGCGGAGGAGATGACGCAGGGCATGGTCCGCGCGATGCAGATCGCCACGCCCACCGCCGAG
Organism: Azospirillum sp. B506; assembly: GCF_000333595.1. Classification (GTDB taxonomy): domain Bacteria; phylum Pseudomonadota; class Alphaproteobacteria; order Azospirillales; family Azospirillaceae; genus Azospirillum. The sequence continues at coordinate 4,902 of NZ_BADK01000663.1, read as the reverse complement.
AAGCCGGTAATGCAGCTGTCGGGCGGCAACCAGCAGCGCGTGGTGCTGGCCCGCTGGCTGCTGACCGACGCCCGCGTGCTGATCCTGAACGGCCCGACGGTCGGCGTCGATGTCGGGTCCAAGGCGGAAATCCACGCCAAGATCCGGGAGCTGGCGCAGCATCACGGCCTTGCCGTCCTGATGATCTCCGACGACGTGCTGGAGCTGGTGCAGAACTGCAACCGCATCGTGCTGATGCATCGCGGGCGCTTCATCGAGGATCTGCCCGCCGCCGCCGTCACCGAAGAGACGGTCAGCGACCGGCTCAAGACCTTTACCTGAAGGAGGAACCGATGGCCCTGCTCCGCCGGTCGGAAACGGTCATCGCGGGCATCCTGCTGCTCGCCATGGTCCTCATCGGCACGATCAATCCCGCCTTCTGGCAGCTCGACAACCTGTTCAGCCTGATGCGCAGCAACGTCATCATCGGCATCATGGCGATGGGCGTGCTGCTGGTGCTGATCTCCGGCGGCATCGACGTGTCGTTCCCGGCTTTCGCCGTCGCCGCCATGTATCTGACGATCAAGGGGATGCTGGCGCTGGGATACAACGGCGTCGCCCTGCCCCTGCTGGCCGCCACCCTCATGGGGCTGGCGTTCGGCGCGGTGAACGGCTTCTTCGTCTACAAATTCCGCATGATCCCGCTGATCGTGACGCTGGGCACCAGCGCCATGGTGCGCGGTTTCCTGCTGGGCGTCGTCGGCACCAGCATGATCAACATCAACAAGATGCCGACCGCGCTGATCGACTTCGCCCGCACCGACGTGGTCAGCGTGACAAAGGCCGACGGCACCACCTATGGCCTGACGGCGATGGTGCTGATCTATCTCGGGCTGGCGCTCGCCATGCATCTGATGCTGCGCTACACCATGATCGGCCGCAGCGCCTATGCTTTGGGCGGCGATCCGGAGGCGGCGCGCCGTGCCGGCTTCGATCTGCGCAAGACCATCTTCTTCATTTACTGCGTCGCCGGCGCGCTGGCCGGTTTTGCCGGGCTGCTGCACAGCGGCATGATCTGGCTGGCCAACCCACGCGACTTCGTCGGGCTGGAGCTGGACGTGATCGCCGCGGTGGTGCTGGGCGGGGCATCGATTTTCGGCGGGCGCGGCAGCGTACTTGGCACCATGCTCGGCGTCTTCATGCTGGTGATGGTCAAGAACAGCCTGATCATCATGCATGTGGACACCACTTGGCAGCTTGTCGTCGTGGGTCTGATCGTCATCGCCGCGACCGCCCTGTCGGCGTGGCGCGACCGCCGCCGGGCGGCGTGAGGAGGCGGGAGCATGAAAACCCAAATGAACATCCGCAGCCTGACCAACCGCGACAACAACATCGTCCAGCTGCTGGTGATGACGGTGCTGATCTTCGCCGTGATGACGGCGCTCAGCCCTGACAAGTTCCTGCGCTACTATAATTTCGAGTCCATCACCTACATCTTCCCGGAACTGGGGCTGCTCTCCATCGCGATGATGATCGCCATGCTGACCGGCGGCATCGACCTGTCGGTCGTGGGGGTCGCCAATCTGTCGGGCATCCTGGCCGGCGTGCTGTTCCACAAGATGGCTGGGGCCGCCGGCATCGCCGACAGCAGCATCCTGACCGTCCTGCTGGGCGGGGTGATCGCGCTCGGCACCGGGCTGGTGGCGGGGACGGTCAACGGGCTGCTGATCACCCGGTTGGGCATCACGCCGATCCTCGCGACACTGGGGACGGGGCAGGTCTTCACCGGGCTCGCCATCGTGCTGACCGGCGGGCCGGCCATCGTCGGCTTCCCCACCGCCTGGGCCTTCCTTGGCAACGGCAAAATCCTGGGGCTGGCGACGCCCTTCGTGCTGTTCGCGGTGATCGCCGTGCTGATCGCCTTCGTGCTGAGCCGCACCGCGCTGGGCATCAACCTGATGCTGATCGGCACCAACCCGAAGGCGGCCCTGTTCGCCGGGCTGAAGCGGGAACGGATGGTGCTGTACAGCTACATGCTCACCGGCGTGCTCGCCTCGGTCGCCGGGATCATCCTGTCGGGGCGGACCAACGCGGCGAAGTCGGATTACGGCAACTCCTACCTGTTGCAGGCGGTGCTGATCGCGGTGCTGGGCGGAACCAACCCGGCCGGCGGGCGCGGAACGGTGCTGGGGATCACCATCGCAGTGGCGGCGCTGATGCTGCTGTCGAGCGGGTTCCAGATCCTGCGCTTCTCCAACCACCTGATCGACTTCATCTGGGGAGCGTTTCTTCTGCTGGTCATCGCCATCAACGCCTACAAGAACCGCACCCGCTAACCGGCTTCCAGGCCGGCTTCCGATAGGGAGGAAATCCCATGAGCGTCCGAACCGCAATCCATTTCCGCAAAAGCTTCTTCGGCGAGGCCGAGCGGCCGGTCGCCGAAGCACACGGCATGACCGCCAGCCTGTTCCGCTACGACAGCGGGATCGAGGCGGTGCGGCTGTCCAACCGGCGCGGGCATCTGGTGGTGCTGCCCTATTACGGCCAGATGGTGTGGGACGCCGTGTTCGACGGTGTCGACCTGACGATGTCGAACATGTTCGACATGCCGCGCCCAGCCAGCGAGATCGTCGGCACCTATGGCTGCTTCGCCTTCCATTCCGGGCTGCTGCGCAACGGCTGCCCCGGCCCGCAGGACAGCCATCTCCTCCATGGCGAGATGCCCTGCGCGCCGATGGATTCCGCCGGGCTGGAGGTGGGGGAGGACGACGAAGGCCCCTACATGGCCGTCACCGGCCGGCGCGAGTATGTGATGGGCTTCGGCGCCCATTATGTCGCCAAGCCGCGAGTGGTGCTGCGCCCCGGCGCCGCCCTGTTCGACATCGCGATGGCGGTGGAGAACCTGTCGGGTGCCGCCATGGACCTGATGTACATGTGCCACGTCAATTTCGCCTTCGCCGAGGGCGCCCGCATCGTCCAGCCGGCGCCCTTCACGCCGGAGGCGACGGCGGTGCGCACGGTGGTGCCGGCCCATGTGCCGCGCAGCCCGGCCTATGACGCGCTGCTGGCCGACCTCGCCCGCGATCCGGCGGTGATGGAGGTGCTGGACGAGCCGCACCGCTATGACCCGGAACAGGTCTTCTACATCCGCGGCCTGCGCACCGACGAGGAGGGCGGCACCGCGGTGATGATGCGGCGGCGGGAGGGCGACGCCTTCCACATCGCCTACAGCACGCGGGCGTTTCCCAAGACGGTGCGCTGGGTGCTGGTCAACAGCGACCAGAAGGTCTGCGCCTTCGCCCTGCCCTCCACCTGCGAGCCGGAGGGCTACAGCGCCGAGAGCGCCAAGGGCAATGTCCAGACGCTGGCCGGCGGCGAGACCCGGCGCTTCTCGGTGCGGCTGGGCTACCTGACCGCCGACGAGGCCGAAGCCGAGGAATGCGCCATCCGGGCGCTGTGAGTTAGGGCGCAGTGACAAGGAGATACCGAAGATGGGCAAGATCGCCGTGGTCGGCAGCAACATGGTCGACCTGATCACCTACACCGACCGCATGCCCGCCCCCGGCGAGACCATCGAGGCGCCGCGCTTCGAGATGGGCTGCGGCGGCAAGGGCGCCAACCAGGCCATCGCCGCCGCCCGGCTGGGGGCCGAGGTGATGATGGTCACCAAGGTCGGTGACGACATCTTCGCCGACAACACCATCCGCAACTTCGAGGCGTCCGGCATCGACACCCGCTATGTCGAGCGGGTGCCCGGCACCTCCAGCGGTGTCGCCCCCATCTTCGTCGAACCGTCGGGCGAGAACAGCATCCTGATCATCAAGGGCGCCAACGCCCTGCTGTCGCCAGCCGACATCGACCGCGCCGCCGAGGATCTGAAGGGCTGCGACCTGATCGTCATGCAGTTGGAAGTCCCGCTGGAGACGATCTACCACACCATCGAGTTCGGCGCGCGGCACGGCATCGAGACCCTGCTGAACCCGGCCCCGGCGCCGAGCGATCTCGACCCAAAGCGGATCGAGCAGGTGACCTTCCTGGTGCCGAACCAGACCGAACTGGCGACCATCTCCGGTCTGCCGGTGACCTCGGAGGCGGAAGCCGAGACGGCGGCGCGCTCGCTGATCGGGCGCGGCATCCGCACGGTGATCGTCACGCTGGGCGCCCGTGGCGCGTTGCTGGTGACCAAGGGCGAGGAGACGCGACGGATCGAGCCGGTGCGGGTGACGCCGGTCGACACCACCGGGGCCGGCGACGCCTTCATCGGCAGCTTCGCGCGGTACTATGTGGAGAACCGCGATTTGGACGCCGCCCTGCACAAGGCGGTGCGCTATGCCGCCGACAGCATCACCCGGCCGGGCACCCAGAAATCCTATGCCAGCCGCGAGGCGTTCGAGGCCTTCTGCGCCAGCCTGTAAGCACCGGAGGGAGGACACGCCATGACACGCGCCGTGATCGGTGTCGATGTGGGGACCGGCAGCGCGCGGGCCGGTATCTTCGACCTTGCCGGCCGCCGGCTGGCCGCGGCCTCCCGCCCGATCCGGATGTGGAAGCCCGATCCGGAATGGGCGGAGCAATCCTCCGACGACATCTGGGCCGCCGTCTGCGCCGCGGTGCAGGAGGCGCTGGCCGCCTGCGCCGAAAAGCCGGAGGTGGTCGGCATCGGCTTCGACGCCACCTGCTCGCTGGTGGTGCTGGATGCCGCCGGGCAGCCGGTGACGGTCGATCCGGAGGGCGACGATTTCCGCAACGTCATCGTCTGGATGGACCATCGCGCCATCGAGCAGACCGACCGCATCAATGCCGGCGGGCATGAGGTGCTGCGCTATGTCGGTGGGCGGCTATCGCCGGAGATGCAGACGCCGAAGCTGCTGTGGCTGAAGGAGAGGATGCCGCAAAGCTGGAGGCGCGCCGCCCATTTCTTCG
>NZ_BADK01000664.1 GCF_000333595.1 Azospirillum sp. B506 | reverse complement strand
ACCAGAGCTTTCTCGACGCCTCCTGGCGCCACGACACGTTGCGCGAGCGGCTCGATGCCCTGTCGAGCGATGTGGTGGAGACCGCGGATCGCCAGGGAATCGACAAGGCACGCGCCGCGCTGGAGGATTATTGGGCGGCGGTGCAGAAGCTGATCGCCCTGCGCAGCGACCGCAACGGCCAGATGACCGGAGTGCTTGAACCGCTGGTCGCCGAGACCCGGCGAAAGCTCGACCAGCTCAAGAGTGCCGGCGGCGTCGATTCGACGGCGCTCGCCAGCGATGCCGCCATCGCCACCCTGCTGATGCAGGAGCATCTGACCCGCTACGTCGACCGTCGCGATCCGCAGGATGCCGAGGCGATGCGCGCTCAGCTCGCCGCCGCCCGCGACCGGCTGACCGAGATGAACCGCTATCTGTGGGTCCCCGGCACCAAGCAATCCATCGACGAGGTGACCGACCTGCTGGAAAAGGCCGGCGGCGTGCTGTCGTCCATCGAAGGCTCGGTGGTCGAGGAGGACAATCTGCGGGCCGACGCGATGGCCGCCAACGCAGCCGGCATCGCCGCCAATCTGGGCGAGATCCGCCGCCGGGCGGAGGCCGGAACCCAGGCGCTGCGCGGCACGTTGAGCAGCGGCCTGTCCGGCTACACCAACGTCGCGCTGTGGATCGGCGGGCTGGTCCTGCTCGCCGGACTGGTCGCGCTTTGGCTGGTCCAGCGCAGCGTCGCCGGTCCGGTAAAGACGATGGCGACGGCGGTGACGGCGTTGGCGGCCGGGCGCACCGACCTGACCTTGCCGGCGCTGACCGGACAGGACGAGATCGCCACGATGGCCCGCGCCGTAGAAACATTGCGAGGCATCGCCGAAGAGACCGAGCGCGAACGCCGTGAAGCGGAAATCGAACACACCCGTCTGCTGCGCGAAAAGGCGCTGGCCGAGGCCGCCAGCCAGACCAAGAGCGACTTCCTGGTCAACATGGGCCATGAGCTGCATGGCCCGCTGACCGAGATCGTCAATGCCAGCCAGGCGCTGGATGACCGACCTGCACCGGTTGGGCGTGGACGAGCTGGCGACCGATGTCGAACATATCCAGTGGACCGGCGAACAGCTGACCGCACTGGTCGACGCCATCCTGGATTATGCCAAGGTCGAAGCCGGGGCGATGGATGTCTGTCTGCAGGATTTCGACATCAACCGCCTGCTGACCGAGGCGCGCGAGCGGTCAATGCCGGCCGCCGATCTGTACGGCAATGCGCTGGACCTGGCGGCGCCGGCCGGACTCGGCCAGATGCATTCGGACTTCACCAAGGTCCGGCAAACGCTGCTGAACCTGCTGGACAATGCCTGCAAGTTCACCCAGGACGGCACGGTCACCCTGTCGGCGGAGAAGCTGGAGCGCGATGGCGCCCGCTGGTATCGCTTCACCGTGACCGACACCGGCCGCGGCTTCCCCACCGCCCATACCGGCCGGCTGTTCCAACCCTTCGTCCAGGGCGCCGGCAATGGCACCGTGGCGACCCGCGGCCAGGGCAAGCCGCGCGGCGCCGGGCTGGGCCTGACGCTGGTCGGGCATTATACCGCGATGCTCGGTGGCGACATCGAGGTGGCGAGCGAGCCCGGCCAAGGCACCCGCATCACCATCGCCCTCCCCGCAGTGTATGAACCGCCGGCCGAGGAGCGCCCGTTGCAGGTGGAGGCGGCCGGCAGCGCCAAGCCGCTGTTGCGGGTCGCGGCGCTGAAGCCGGCCGGCCATCTCGCCGGCAGCACCTCGATGACGCAGATCGGCCCCTGATCAGGCACGCGGGCGCGCCGTGTCCTCGGGCGCGTCGGTGTCGTCGACCGGCTGGCCGTACTTCATCCGCCGCATCTTCTCCGCCACCCGCGCGATCTCCTCGGGCGGCAGGATCGCCGGTTCGCCAAACTGCTGGGCGTAGAGATACTGGCGGGCCAGCGTCTCGACCTCCACCGCCAGCGACAGGGCGGACTGGACGCTGCTGCCCAGCACGATCATGCCGTGATTGGCCAGCAGACAGGCCAGCCGCCCCTCCAGCGCCGTCAGGGCATGGTCGGACAGCTCCTGCGTGCCGAAAGTGGCATAGGGGGCGCAGCGGATCGAATCGCCACCGGCCAGGGCCACCATGTAATGGAAGGACGGGATGCCGCGGCCATGCACCGCCAGCGCGGTGGCGAAGGTCGGATGGGCATGCAGCAGCACCGTCACGTCCGGCCGCGCCCGCAGGATGTCGCGGTGGA
>NZ_BADK01000665.1 GCF_000333595.1 Azospirillum sp. B506 | reverse complement strand
GCTCGGTCCCGGGGAACCTCTAGAGTCCATCTCGCGCGATCTGGCCAAGGCAGCCCAGCTGAAGGAAGAGGCCGAGGCCATTCTGGCCCAGGTCGAGAAGTCCCTCGCCGGCGCCCGCGCCGAGGCACAGGGCGTCATCGCCGAGGCCGCCGCCGGGATCGAGGCGAACAACCAGGCCCGTCAGGCCCAGTTGAACGCCGACATCGCCGAACGCCTGCGCACCGCCGAGGCGTCCATCGCCACGGCGAAGGACCAGGCCCTGGCCAACATCCGCGCCGAGTCGACCGGCATCGTCCGCGACATCACCGGCCGGCTGGCCGGCGTCGACGTCGATCAGGCCCAGGCGGATGCCGCCGTCGCGGCCGTGCTTGAGGAGCGCCGGGGATGAACGCACCTGAATTCTGGGTCGCAATCGCCTTCGTCATCTTCGTGGCCCTGGTCTGGAAGAAGGCGTCCGCCGTCATCGGCACCGCGCTGGACGGCCGCGCCGAGCGCATCCGCTCCGAACTGGACGAGGCCGAGCGTCTGCACAAGGACGCGCAGGCTCTGCTGAACGGCTATCAGAGCCGCCTGGCCGACGCCAAGAAGGAAGCGGAGGCCGTTCTGGCCCACGCCCGCGAGGAAGCCGCCCGTCTGCAGGCCCAGGCCGGTTCCGACCTGGAAGCGTCGCTGAAGCGCCGCGAGGCCCAGGCGATGGACCGCATCGCCCAGGCCGAAGCCGCGGCTCTGGCCGAGGTCCGCAACCTGACGGTCGACGTCGCCATCGGTGCCAGCCGGCGCGTGCTGGCCGGCGGTCTGCCCCCGGCCCAGGCCGACAAGCTGATCGAGCAGTCGATCGGCGAGCTGCCGAAGCACCTGCACTGATCGGTCGGCCCACGGTGTTTGGCTGCAACGATTGTTGCGGCATGAACAACGGACTTTGAAGAAACCCCGGCCTATGCGCCGGGGTTTTTCTTTGCTGGAATGGAGCGGTGGTTCCTCCCTCCACCGCCCTCCCCTTTCGCCCGGCCGGAGTTCCCTTCCCCGATGTCCGACACCGCCCCGTTCCCGTCCGTTTTCGTTTCCCACGGCGCCCCCACGCTGATCCTGGAGACCAGCGCCGGCCGTGACTTCCTCGCCGGGCTGGGCCGCAAGCTTGGCCGACCGAGTGCGATCCTGGCGGTGTCGGCCCATTGGACCACCCGGGTGCCGGCGGTCAGCGGGGCGACGGCGCCGGAAACCATCCATGATTTCTACGGCTTTCCCGATGCGCTCTATCGCATGCGCTACGCCGCACCGGGCGCGCCGGCCCTGGCCCGCCGGGTGGCGGAGCTGACCGGCGCCGTCGTCGATCCGTCGCAGGGGCTGGACCATGGCGCCTGGGTGCCGCTGATGCTGATGTATCCGGAGGCCGACATCCCGGTGGCGCAGCTGTCGGTGATGCCCTACAGCAGTGCCGCCGACCACATCGCGCTCGGCCGGTCGCTGGAATCGCTGCGGCGCGAGGGTGTGCTGATCCTCGCCAGTGGCGGCGCCGTCCACAATCTGCGGGAATTCCGCTTCGGCGGCACCAGTGCCGCTCCCTGGGCAACCGGCTTCGCCGGCTGGCTGGACAAGACCCTTGAGGCCGGCGATACCGAGGCGGTCGGCAATTGGCTGACCGCCTGCCCCGATGCCCGCCGCGCCCACCCGACAGACGAGCATTTCCTGCCTCTGCCGGTGGCCCTGGGTGCAGCCGGAGCGCGGCCCAAGGCCGAGCGGCTGCATGCCGGCTTCGAACATGGCAGCCTGGGCATGCACGCTTACGCCTTCACCGCTTCCGGCGCAGGTGGCGGCGACGCCTGACCATTAGCGGTACTCCGTCGCACACTTGTCTGTTTGCCTGGGGGATAGGCCAGCTACAATCCGCGCCGCGCGACGACCGGTCCGGTCCATGGGCTTGCCCCAAGGTTGTGACCG
>NZ_BADK01000666.1 GCF_000333595.1 Azospirillum sp. B506 | reverse complement strand
CTCATGCCGCGATCGCCGTGATCATGATCGCCATCATCCTGGCGCACATCTACATCGGCTCCGTCGGCATGGAGGGCGCCTTCGACGCCATGGGCGACGGTCAGGTCGAGCTGCAATGGGCGCGCGAGCACCATTCGCTGTGGGTCGAGGAAATGACCGGCGAGAAGGTGCGCCACGGGCATCACGGGACACCGGCGGAATAGGGGGGAATCGCTGCCAGGGCTGAACCACCACACAGACTCTCCCCCTTGACCCTCACCACACATCATGGCCCCCTGGCGCTTCCGCCATCCCGGGTACGCCAGCCATGACAAGCAACCTTTCCGAACGCCAGGCGGCGTTCTGAACTACCTGCTGTCGCTGGTCGGCATCGGGCCGCTGCAATGGGTCTATCACCCCGGCACGGTGATCCTGTCGCTGGTGCTGGTGGAGACCTGGCAATGGACGCCGCTGGTGATGCTGATCGTCCTGGGCGGGCTGGCGTCGCTACCGACCGAACCGTACGAGAGCGCGCAGATCGACGGCGCCACCGCCTGGCAGCGCTTCCGCTACCTGACCCTGCCGATGATCAGGCCCTTTCTGATGGTGGCGGTCATCATCCGCAGCATCGACGCGCTGAAGAGCTTCGACATCCTCTACACCATCACCCAGGGCGGGCCGGGCACGGCGTCGGAGACGATCAACCTGTATCTCTACAGCGTCGCCTTCACCTATTACGACATCGGCTACGGCTCGGCCATCGCGGTGGTGTTCTTCGTGCTGATCATCATGCTGTCGCTGATCCTGATCTACCTGCGCCAGCGCAGCGCCTGGAATTCGGGGGACGGGCAATGAACCGCCAAATCCGCAAATTGCTGGACAAGGCCGGCATGGCCGTCTGCGTCCTGCTTCTGGTGTCGCCGGCGCTGCTGTTCTTCCTGTGGATGCTGTCGCTGTCGCTGAAGTTCGAGATCGACAACGGCGCCTATCCGCCGATCCTGATCCCCGACCGCTTCGCCTGGAAGAACTACGCGACGATCTTCCAGGGCAACAGCTTCCTGCTCTATTTCTGGAACAGCCTGATCGTCACCGGGGCGGCCACCCTGTTCGCGCTGCTGGTCGGCGTGCCGGCCGGCTACGGCATCGCCCGGATGCGGGCGCACAAGTCGGCGGTGGTCATCATGATCGCCCGCATGACGCCGGGCCTGTCCTTCCTGATCCCGCTGTTCCTGCTGTTCCAGTGGCTGGGGCTGCTCGGTACGTTGTGGCCGCAGATCATAATCCATCTGGTCGTCACCGTGCCCATCGTGATCTGGATCATGATCGGCTATTTCGAGACGACTCCGATGGAGCTGGAGGAGGCCGCCATGGTCGACGGTGCCACGCGCTGGCAGATCTTCGCCAAGGTGGCGCTGCCGATCGCCAAGCCCGGCATCGTCGTCGCCTTCATCCTGTCGGTGATCTTCTCCTGGAACAACTTCGTCTTCGGCATCGTGCTGGCCAGCCGCGAGACGCGGACGCTGCCGGTCGCCGTCTACAACATGCTGTCCTTCGAGCAGGTGAGCTGGGGGCCGCTGGCCGCCGCCGCGCTGGTGGTGACGCTGCCGGTGCTGATCCTGACCGTGGCCGCCCAGCGCCAGATCGTGGCGGGCCTGACCGCCGGCGCCGTCAAGGGCGGCTGATCCATTCCAAGAGAGAGACGACCCCATGGCCTCCGTCAGCATCCGGAACCTCCGCAAATCCTACGGTCCGGTCGAGATCATCAAGGGCGTGTCCGTCGACATCCAGGACGGCGAGTTCGTCATCCTGGTCGGCCCCTCCGGCTGCGGCAAATCCACCCTGCTGCGCATGATCGCCGGGCTGGAGGAGATCGGCGGCGGCACCATCGCCATCGACGACCGCGTCGTCAACGACATGCCGCCGAAGGACCGCGACATTGCGATGGTGTTCCAGAACTACGCGCTCTACCCGCACATGACCATCGCCGACAACATGAGCTTCGCCCTGCGGCTGAAGAACACCGCCAAGAGCGAGATCGCCGCCAAGGTGGAGCGGGCGGCCGGCATCCTCGGCCTCGGCCCCTTGCTGGACCGCTTCCCGCGCCAGCTCTCCGGCGGGCAGCGCCAGCGCGTCGCCATGGGCCGCGCCATCGTCCGCGACCCCAAGGTCTTTCTGTTCGACGAGCCGCTGTCCAACCTCGACGCCAAGCTGCGCGTGCAGATGCGCACCGAGATCAAGGAGATGCACCAGCGGCTGAAGACCACCACCGTCTATGTCACCCACGACCAGATCGAGGCCATGACCATGGCCGACAAGATCGTCGTGATGCATGACGGCATCATCGAGCAGATCGGCGCCCCGCTCGACCTCTATGACAATCCGGCCAACATGTTCGTCGCCGGCTTCATCGGCTCGCCCGCCATGAACTTCATCCCCGGCAGCATCGGCGACGACGGCTTCACGACGGTGGACGGCGACCGCCTGCCGCTGGCCGGGCGCGTGCCGGCGGCGTCGGACGGCCGTCCCGCCGTCTATGGCGTGCGGCCGGAGCATTTCCGCCTTGCCGACGAGGGGCTGGCCGCCGAAGTGGTGGTGGTGGAGCCGACCGGATCGGAAACCCAGATGGTGCTGCGCCCGCTGGGGAGGGCAGGCCAGGCGGGAGCAGGCCGTGAGGATCGCAAGCGCGAACTGACCTGGGTCCTGCGCGAACGCACCGGCGCCCGTCCCGGCGAGATGGTGCGGATCGCGCCCGACCCGGCACTGGCCCATCTGTTCAACCCCGACACAGGGATGCGCTTGTGATGACGTTGCAGACCAGACCCTTGGGCCGCACTGGCATTCCGGTGTCGGAGATCGGCTTCGGCGCCGCGCCGCTCGGCGACCTGTACGGCCATCTCGACGAGGCCACCGCCGTCGCCGCCGCGGTCGCCGCCCTGTCGGCCGGGGTGACGCTGCTCGACAGCTCGCCGCTGTATGGCCACGGATTGGCGGAGGCGCGCTGCGGTGCCGCCCTGCGTCAGGCCGGGCGAGACGGCGTCGTGTTGTGTACGAAGGTCGGTCGCTGGATGGATCCGACCCGGGGGAGGGGGGATGGGTCTGGCTATGCCGGTGGTTTCCCGCACCGGGCGGTGATCGACTATTCCTATGAAGGCACGCTGCGGTCGGTGGAGCAGTCGCTGCTGCGGCTGGGCACCGACCGCATCGACGTGCTGCTGATCCATGACGTCGATGTCTGGACCCACGGCGCCGACCGCATCGAGGAGCGGTTCACCGAGGCGATGGATGGCGCCTATCGCGCGCTCGACCGGCTGCGCGCCGACGGTACCGTCAAGGCCATCGGCGTCGGTGTCAACGAGGCGGAGATGTGCGTCCGCTTCGCCAAGGCCGGCGACTTCGACGCCATGCTGCTGGCCGGGCGCTATTCCCTGCTGGAGCAGCCGGCGCTCGACGAATTCCTGCCGCTGGCCCAGGCGAAGGGCATCGGCGTGATGCTGGGCGGCGTGTTCAACTCCGGCATTCTCGCCAGCGGCGCGGTGCCCGGCGCCAAGTACAATTACGGCCCGGCTCCGGCTCACATCCTTGAGCGCGTGGGGCGGATCGAGGCGGTCTGCCGCGCTCATGGCGTGCCGCTCGCCACGGCGGCGCTGCGCTTCGCGCTCGGCCATCCGGCGGTGTCGTCGGTGGTTCTGGGGGCGGTGACGGCCGATGAGGTGCGCCGCAATCTCGACGCCATGGCGGCCGATGTGCCTGCCGCGCTGTGGTCGGACCTGAAAGCGGAGGGGCTGCTGGCAGCGGGCGTGCCGGTGCCGGCGTGACCGCTGGTTGACCCTGGACAGGAACCGAAAGGGATACCGTAACTGCGCTCTACACCGTCGAGCCGGTGGTCGATGACCTCCTCGCCCGCTTCGATTGGCCACGCCACGACGGCCTATGTTGACTGGCTTTCGCCCAAATCGGGCTACACAGCTGCGCCTTATGGTGTATTTTCAAAGGGGCGCTGGATGCATCCCTTATTGTGTCTGCTTTACCGACAACCGGCACAGTTTTCAGGCGGTCTGGGCAATGCGCGGTAAAATAGCTGTAATTTGGAGTAAATAGAATGATTGATTTCGTTAAATCGGTGAAAGCCAAAAGAGCCTTACTCTCTGTTCTTTTTGCTGGAACCATATTGACCGTAAGCGGTTCCGCCATCGCTGATGTTGAATATGATTTCATGGGTGTAAAAATTAGACAGAAGATAGGTGAAGCAGTCACTATATTGAAAAGAAACGGCTTCACTCCGTTAAATTATCATGAAAATAGTAAGACCTGTTCTCCCGAAGTGCATGAAGGAGCATCGATTGAGATATGCATGACACCTCCATTCGCTATGAGAAAAATCGATGAAGCTGGCTCTGAGTTCATCGTAACAATGATGCCAGGAATTCTTCAAAGGTCTACCAAGGACGTTGATGCCCAAATCGTAGAATTTTGGGCAGACTTTAGCGTTAAGACTTGGAGCGCTCCTCAGCAATATATTTCTCTCATTAGTGAAAAATACCCACATCTTAAAAAATGTGATTACTATGGAAGTGGTCAATCCATTTGGGCGGCAAGCTCAAGAACATCAAAGAAAAATTCATTTCAAGGCATTTCTTCGTGCGATTTTAGCAATGCGATTGGAGCTGTAATATCTAAAGACAGTGATGGGGCATTGAGTGTAAGGGTCTCCTTCCAAAATCAAATTTTCCAGGAATCATATGAAACCAGAATCAGGTCATCTGCAGCAGATGCAGTTAAAAATGGAATACCAAAAGATTATAAGCCAAGATTTTAGATAAAAGCGACTTTTTAAATGTAATACGGGAACAGGGGGGCTCCGTAAGGCCCATGCTGAAAGGACTCGACCCGCTTCTGTCACCCGACCTGCTGTGGGTGCTGGCCGCCATGGGGCATGGCGACGATCTCGCACTGGTCGATGCCAATCACCCGGCGGAGACCATTGCCCGTGCCACCATTTCCGGCCGGCTGATCCTGCTGCCGGGGGTGACGATGGCGCGCGCCGCCCGCGGTATCCTGAGCGTCCTTCCGCTCGACGGCTACGTGCCCGATCCGGTGCGCCGGATGGAGGTGGTGGGCGATCCCACCGCACTTCCCACCGTCCAGGGCGAGGTGCAGGCCGAGATCGACCGCGCCGAGGGCCGGCCGCTGCCTTTGCAGGGGATCGAGCGCTTCGCCTTCTACGAGGCCGCCCGCCGCGCCTTCGCCGTGGTGCAGGTCGGCGACCCTCGCCCCTACGGCTGTTTCCTGTTGCGCAAGGGCGTCATCGCTGCCGAACTGTCGTAACCAGACCCCCTTTCAGAATCCGGACTCCGAGATGATCCAGTTTCCCGTGGATGTGGCCCGCACCCTTCCCACCGATGGCTATGCCGGCGCTCTGGCCGGGCGGGTCTGGCGGCCCGGCATCGGTCCGTCGGTGGTCGCCGTACGCGCCGATGGCGTGTATGACGTGACATCCGTCTTCCCGACCATGAGCGAACTGGCCGCCCTTCCCGATCCCGCGGCGGCGTTGGCGGCCACGGCGGGGGAATGCATCGGCGCGCTGGCCGACATTCTCGCCAACACGCCGCCGGACAGCCGCAACCCCGACGCTCCCTGGCTGCTGGCGCCGACCGACCTTCAGGTGCTGAAGGCGGCCGGCGTCACCTTCGCGGTGTCGATGCTGGAACGGGTGATCGAGGAACGCGCCCGCGGCAATCCCGGCGCCGCCGAGGCGATCCGCGCCGAGGTGCAGCGGCTGGTCGGCGACGATCTGGCGGCGCTGAAGCCCGGCTCCGACGCGGCGATGAGCCTTAAGGAGGTGCTGATCGCCCAGGGCGCCTGGAGCCAGTATCTGGAGGTCGGCATCGGCCCGGACGCGGAGGTCTTCACCAAGGCGCCCGTCCTGTCGTCGGTCGGCACGCTGATGGATGCCGGGCTGCACCCGAAATCGACCTGGAACAACCCGGAGCCGGAGGTGGTGCTGATCGTCGCCCCCGATGGGCGCATCACCGGGGCGACGCTGGGCAACGACGTCAACCTGCGCGATTTCGAAGGGCGCTCGGCCCTGCTGCTGTCGAAGGCGAAGGACAACAATGCGTCCTGTGCCATCGGCCCCTTCATCCGCTTCTTCGATGGGACCTTCACGCTCGACGATGTGCGGACGACCGATGTCGCCCTGACGGTGGAGGGACCGGAGGGCTTCCAACTTGCGGGCCTGTCCTCGATCTCCCGGATCAGCCGCGATCCGGAGGATCTCGTCGCCCAGACCGTCGGTCCGGTCCACCAGTATCCCGACGGCTTCGCCCTGTTCCTCGGCACCATGTTCGCGCCCACCCAGGACCGCGACAATCCCGGCGGCGGCTTCACCCACAAGGAGGGCGACATCGTCACCATCGCGGCGCCCAAGCTCGGCGCCCTGGTCAACCGCATGCGGCCGAGCGACGCCTGCGAACCCTGGACCATCGGCATCGTCGAGCTGATGCGCTCGCTCCGCCGGCGCGGGGCACTGTAAGGCCCGCCGCCGCTCCCCGGCCCCAGCCGCGGCGCAGGACACGGCAGGCGCGCGGTCTGGCTTCGTCTCAGCCGAAGGCAGCCTGCGGCAAAGCCGCATTGTGACGATCCGCCGCATGGATCAGGCTTGTCCCAGACGAGGCCGACAGGATGGGGGACGCAACATGGCCCTGCTGGATCGCGACAATGCCGGACCCGGCGACAGGACGGGTCCGATGGCCGGGGTGGACCGCCGGCTGCTGGTGGTGGCGCTGGCACTGGCGCTGCTGACCCTGCTGGCGGTGCTGGACCAATACAGGCCGACTCCGGGATCGGCGCTGCCGGTCGACTGGCAACTGCCCACGATGGAGTTGCCGCGGACGGTGCCGATGGCGCCCGGTCCGCGCCGGGACGAATTGCTGGGGGCCGACTGAGGGCGTGGACTGACCGTCAGCCCTCCGGCGGGCTGTCGCTGCCGTCGCCGAGCGGGCGTTCCATCAGCACGCCGTCCAGCCAGCGGCCGAACTTGAAGCCCACCGCCGGCAGGATGCCGACGGGACGGAAGCCGCAGGCGCTGTGCAGGCCGATGGAACCGTGGTTGGCGCTGTCGCCGATCGCTGCGATCATCCGGCGGTAACCTGCCGCTTCGCACATCTCGATCAGCGGCAGCATCAGCGCCCGGCCGATGCCGCGCCGGGCCATGCCGTCGGCGACATAGACGGAATTCTCCAGCGTGAAGCGGTAGGCGCTGCGCGTGCGGTACAGCCCGGCATAGGCGTAGCCGGCCAGCCGCCCCTCGCACTCCGCCACCAGATAGGGCAGGCCGCGGGCCAGGATGTCGGTCCGGCGGCGGGCCATCTCCGCCTCGCCCGGCGGCACTTCCTCGAAGGAGGCGGTGCCGTGCAGCACATGGCAGGCATAGAGCGCAGCGATGGCGGGAATGTCGGCGTCGGCGGATGCCCGCACGGTGATTGCTGATCCAGCAGGGGAGACCATGATCGTTCAACTCCGGTCAGGACGGTCGGCGGGAAGAAGAAGGGCGCAGGCGGTCGCCAACCCACCGCCGACGCCGAGAAGCGCGAAACCCCAGCCCCATCCGGCGCCGCTGGCTCCGCCGGCCTGATCCAGCACCAGCCCGACGGCCAGCGGCGCGGCGCCGCCGGCGCCGAAGCCGAGGATGGAGCGCACGGCGAGCGCCGCCCCCAGGCTGCCCGGCTCGACGGACTCCGTCATCGCCGTGGACAGGACGGGAGAATCGCCCAGCGCGGAAAATCCATAGAGTGCCGCCATCAGCAGCACCAGGGCCAGCGGCATCCCGTCCATCCAGCCGATGGAGACGGAGCAGGCGGCACCCAGCACGCCCATCGCCACCAGCACCGTCCGCCGTCCCAGCCGGTCGGACGCGCGCCCCATCAGCAGCGACGACAGGAAGCCCGAGACATGGATGGCCCCGGCGATCCACAGCCCACGCACCCCGGCTCCACCGGAGGTGGCCCCTCCAGAGTTGGCGAGGCTGGCGCTCAGGAAGGCCGGCAGCCAGGCCCACATGCCGAGCAGCTCCCAGCAATGGGCGGTGTAGCCGGCGGTCAGCAGGAAGGACCGGCGGTCGGACAGGAAGCGGAAGGCGCCGCGCAGCCGCCGCACCGGGCCGCCCGCCGCCAGATTGGGTCGCCTGCGCAGGCCCGGCGTGGCGAGCAGCGCCGCCAGCAGCGGTCCAAGCCCGCAGGCGATGAAGGCGGCCTCGTAGCCCAGCCGCTCCGCCAGTCCGGCGGCGATCGCGATGGAGGCGAAATAGCCGAGCGACCCCGCGGCCAGCAGCCAGCCCACCGCAGCACCACGCCGGGCCGCCGGCACGCCCTGCGCCACCAGCATGATGGAGGGGGCGTAGGTGCCGCCCTGGGTCAGCCCCATCAGCGCGAACAGCAGCAGTCCGCTTTCCGCCGAGCGGGCGAAGGTGGCGAAGGCGATGCCGGTCAGCGCGGTCGCCCAGCTCGCCCACAGGAAGACGCGCTTGGCGCCCAGGCTGTCGGCGAACCAGGAGGATCCCACCAGCGACAGGGCATAGCCGGCGTTGAAGGCGGTCTGGATCGCCCCCGCTTCTCCCGCACTCATGCCCCAGGCCTGCATCGCCGGCCCCAAGGCGCCCGCATAGACCATGAAGGCCATCGAAGTGGCGAAGCGGCTGGCGCACAGCAGCACAAGCCAGATCGGTTGCGAAGCGGAGGCGGGGGCAGGGGTGGCGGCGGTCGTCATGGGCACACCGTCGCGGACCGCCGATGAAAAGGCAAATTTATTGATTTGATCGGTTTGATAAGGAACACTATGGGTATGCGCGGCCTGAACCTCGACCAGCTCATCACCTTCGCCACCGTCGTCGAGCATGGCGGCTTCACCGAGGCGGCCGGCCGGCTCGGCCTGACCCAGCCGGCGGTCAGCATGCAGATTCGCAGTTTGGAGGAGCGCTTCGGCGTGCGGCTGGTGGAGCGGGTGGGCAAGCGTGCGCTGCCGACCGCGGCCGGCCGCGATCTGCTGCCCTTCATCCGCCGTCTGCGCGAGGAGATGGATGCCGCTGCCGCCGCCATGGGCCGCCACCGCGCCGGACAGGTCGGGCGCGTGCGCATCGGCACCGGCGCCACCGCCTGTATTTACCGGCTGCCGCCGATCCTGACCGCCCTGCGCGCCGCCCATCCGGGGCTGGAGATCATCGTCGTCACCGGCAACACGCCGGATATTCTGGATGCGGTGGAGGAGGGAACGCTGGATCTGGCTCTGGTCACCCTGCCCGCCGGCCGCCCCGGCCTGTCGATCGAACCGGTCTGTGCGGAGGAACTGGTCCGTGTCGCTCCGCTGCCGGCAGGGGAAAGGGGGCAGGATGGAGTGACCCCGACGGCGCTGGCCGAAGAAACGCTGATCCTTTACGAACGCGGCGGCACCATGCGCGCGGTGATCGACGGCTGGTTCATGACCGGCGGTGTCCAGCCGCGCCCGGCGATGGAGCTGGGCAATGTGGAAGCGATCAAGAATCTTGTCGCCGCCGGGCTCGGCCAATCGATCCTGCCGTCCGTCACAGTGCAGGGGCCGCAGGATTGCGGCCGCTTCGCAGTACAACCTTTGACTCCGCCTTTGATCCGCACGCTTGGGTTGGCATTGCGGCGTGACAAAATGCTCGATACCGGCGTGCGGGCAATGGTGAAGGCGATCACAGGTATGCGGTAGCAAATTCGATAAAATTAATGGGATCAATAATCGTCCGAAGTATTGCTTTTGGCTGGTTTACAGCGGCTTTAGGTCTTGCGCACTCTCGGCTGGAGAGACTTTCGTTTTCCTTGGGCGCCTATGATCAAGCAGCAGTCGGCCCCGAACGAGTCCGGCGACCACCGAAAGGACGGCGGAGGGCGTCGGGATGTCCAACCGGACGCGCAACCGGAGGTGCCAAACCAAGCAGAGCTGCTTGAACGGCTGGACGCGCTGGAGCGGGAAAATGTCCGGCTCAAGGCGGCGCTGTCCACTGCCGGCACCGGCTGCGACGACCTGCTGACGGTCACCGCGCTGAACGAGGATCTGCGGACCGCCTTCACTGCCCTGGAGCAAAGCCGCGCCGCCCATGCCGACAGCGAAAGGCGGTTGCGCGCGATCCTCGACAGCGCCGTCGGCCATGCCATCCTGACCCTGGCGCCCGATGGCAGGATAACCAGCTGGAACCCCGGCGCGGTCCGCATCTTCGGCTGGACGGAGGAGGAGGCGCGGGGCCGGCCGGTGGCGATTCTGTTTCCTGCCGATGACAGTCTCGCCGGCCTGCCGGATGCGCTGCGGCTGCGCGCGCTGGCGGAAGGCCGCATCCAGGAGGAGCGCGCGTTCCGCCGCCATGACGGATCCGGCGTCTGGGGCGCGTTGACCATCCTGCCGCTGCAGGCCGACGAGGAGGGATTCCTGTGGATCCTGCACGATCGTTCCGATGAGCGGCGGATCGAAGACGCCATCGCCGATGCCCGCCGGTGCGCAACCGACATCCTGGACAGCATCGACGAGGCCCTGGTGGCGCTGGATGGCGATTACCGGGTGATCTACCAGAACCGCCGGGCCGAACAGCTAGACCGCCAGTCTTTGTCGGCGATGCGCGGGCGCCGGCTCTGGGAAGGTCTGGCCCGATTTGCCCGGGTCGGACCTGAAGGCGCTGTGTCGCAGGACGATGACGGAGCGGCTGCCGACCGGCATCGAAAAGCGCTTCGATGGCGAAGGCACCACCCTGTGGCTGGAAATGCGCTTCCTGCCGACGCGGGAGGGGGTGGGCTGCTTCTTCCGCGACATCACCATGCGCAAGCGGGCGGAGGAGGAGGCCCGCGCCTCGCACGAGCGGGCGGTCAAGATTCTGGAAAGCATCAGCGACGCCTTCTATGCGGTCGATCACGACTGGCGCTTCACCTACATCAACCGAAAGGCTGAACAGGTCTGGGGGCGGCCGCGCGACACGCTGCTGGGCCGCCGCATCTGGGAGGCGTTCCCCAAGATCCAGGGCAGCGAGGCTTTCGAGGCGCAGAAACAGGCGGTCCGCGAAGGCCGGGAGATGACCATCGAGGTGATGTCCCCCACCATGGGCAACTGGGTGGAGGCCAGCATCTATCCCAGCGCCGACGGGCTTTCCGTCTATTTCCGCGATATCACCGCCCGTCGGCAGGCACAGCAGGCGTTGTTGCAGGCGAAGGAGATGGCGGAGGCGGCCGACCTTGCCAAGGGCAAGTTCCTGGCTGCCGCCAGCCACGATCTGCGCCAGCCCCTGCAGGCGCTGCTGCTGTTCGTCGACGTGCTGAAGCCGCATGTCCGGGGCAGCCAGGGCGCCACTGCGCTGATGCATCTCGGTCGCGGACTGGACGCGCTGAAGGAGTTGCTGGACAGTCTGCTGGACATGTCGCGGCTGGATGCCGGGGTGGTCCAGCCGAACATCGAGATCGTGCCGGTCGGCCCTCTGTTCGAGCACATCGCCGCGTCCTACCGGCCGGTGGCCGCGGCCAAGGGGCTGGAACTGCACATGTCCGCCTGCAATGCCGCCGCCCGCACCGACCGTACCCTGCTGACCAGGATGGTGCGCAATCTGGTGGAGAACGCCCTGCGCTACACCGAGAGCGGGCGGATCGACATCGAATGCCGGCGGGCGGGCGGGCGTCTGCTGATCGAGGTGCGCGACACCGGCATCGGCATCCCGCCCGACCATCTGGAACACATCTGGGAGGAGTTCCATCAGGTCGGCAATCCCGAGCGCGACCGCAACCGCGGGCTTGGTCTGGGGCTCGCCATCGTTCGGCGGCTGTCGCAATTGCTGAACCACCCGGTGGACGTCCAGTCGAAACCGGGGCAGGGGACCAGCTTCGTCATCGCCCTGCCGCTCGGCCGCACCATCGAGACGCCGGTGACCGCGGTGGAGCCGGCGACCGCCGGCCGCGGCCGCTTCGCCGTGGTGGTGGACGACGACGCCATCGTGCTGCTGGGGCTGGAAACGATCTTCCGCGACTGGGGGTATGAGGTGCTGGTCGCCGGCTCCGCCCAGAAGGCGGTGGAGGGGTTGAGCCGCACCGGCCGTCGTCCCGACCTGATCGTCGCCGATTACCGCCTGCGCGAGGGGCGTTATGGTACCGAGGCGGTCGCCCGCATCCGCGCGCTGTATGACGATCCCGGCAGCGCACCGATCCCCGGACTGATCCTGACCGGCGAGACCGGTCCCGACTGCGAACGCGACGCCGCCGCCCATGGGCTGGGCATCATCCACAAGCCGGTGACCCCCCGCCAGCTCGGCCAGGCTCTGGGAGAGCTGCTGGAAGCATCGGGAAAGGGGGGGGCGACGGGCCGGGACTGCTGATCCGTTCTGGCGGCTCCCCTCATCCCCGCCCCTCCAGGAAAGCGCCCAGCTGATCCGCCGCCTGGATGACGTGACGCACCACGATGCCGCAGGCGGCCTCCCCATCGCCGGCGTGGCAGGCCGTCAGCAGGGCGTGATGCTCGTCCTGGGAGCGGGGATGGTAGCCAAGTGCCGCGAACTGGAAGCGCAGATAGCGGTCGGCGGCGGCCAGATGCTGTTCCACCAGCGCCAGCAGGCGCGGCCGGCCGGCGCGGGCGTAGAGCGTCATGTGGAAGCGCCGGTTCAACTCCCCCATCCGGCCGGGATCGGCCTCCGCATCCATCTCCGCCACCAGTTCCGCCGCCAGGGCGAAGTCGTCCGCCGTCAGATGCGGCAGGGACAGCCGCAGGGCCGCCGGTTCGAGCGCCGCCCGGATGGCGCCGATGTCCGCCGAATCCTCCGCCGAGATCTCCGCCACCACGGCACCGCGGTGCGGATGGAACTCCACCAGCGCGCGGGCTTCCAACTGGCGCAGGGCCTCGCGCACCGGCATGCGGCTGACGCCGAAGGCGGCGGCGAGATCCTCCTGGCGCAGCGGGGCGCCGGCGGGAAGAACCCCCTCCAGGATCGCCTCGCGCATCGCCGCCTCGACGAATTCGGTCGCGGTGCGGAAGCGCGGCCGGTTGCGCGCGATCAGCAGGGTCAGATCGGGAACGCGGCCGTCGGGGGGCTGGGACATGCGGGGGCCTGGATCGGGTGAAACGAGGGCGGTGTGAAAAACACTTGCCTGGATATTGGATCCAATTTACCTCTGACCCCCTCCCTTGTCCATCCATGCGAAAGGATCGGCCATGACCGGCTCGTCATCCGCCGAACGGACCGCGTCCGCCACCCACGCTCCCGCGCGCGGCCTGTCGCCCTCCGCGCTCGCCACCGGCGGTCTGGTGGCGCTGGTCGGTTATGCAAGCTCCGTCGCGGTTGTGATCCAGGGGCTGTCGGCTGTCGGGGCGGATACGGCGCAGATCACCTCCGGGCTGGTGGCGGTCGGCTTTTCCATGGGGCTGTCGGCGATCTGGCTGGCCTGGACCCAGCGCAAACCGATCAGCGTCGCCTGGACCACGCCGGGCATGGCGCTGCTGGCGGCGACCGGGCCGGTGGCCGGCGGCTTCCCGGCGGCGGTGGGGGCCTTCCTGACGGTGGGCGCGCTGATCATGGTGGCGGGGCTGTGGCGGCCGCTCGGCCGCTGGATCGCGGCGATCCCGAAGCCGCTCGCCAACGGCATGCTGGCCGGGCTGCTGCTGAAACTGTGCCTGGCGCCCTTCGTGGCGATGGGGCAGGCACCGGGGTTGGGGCTTCTGGTGCTGGCGACCTGGGCGGTGGTCGGGCGGGTTGCCCGGCTCTATGCGGTGCCGGCGGCCGTCGCGGTGGCGCTGGCGGCGATGGCGATGAATCCGCCGGTGTCGGGCGCGCTGCCGGCCAACCCGTGGCCGACTTTGTCGCTGGTCGCTCCGGCCTTCACCTGGGAGGCGCTGGTCGGTCTGGCGCTGCCGCTGTTCGTCGTCACCATGGCGTCGCAGAACATCCCCGGTCTGGCGGTGCTGGCGACCTTCGGCTACACGCCGCGGGTGCCGCCGGCCTTCCTGGCGACCGGCTTCGCCTCGGTCCTCACCGCGCCGTTCGGGGCGCCGACGGTCAATCTGGCGGCGATCACCGCCGCCATGTGCGCCGGCCCCGATGCCGACCCGAGGCCGGAGCGGCGCTGGCAGGCCGCCGTCACCGGCGGTCTCGGCTATATCCTGCTGGCGGCGCTGGCGGCGATCACCGCCACGCTGGTCACCCGCTCCCCCCCGATTCTGATCGAGGCGGTGGCCGGGCTGGCGCTGATCGGGGCCTTCGGCGGGTCGCTGCTGGCCGCGGTGCAGGCGGAGGAGGAACGGATCCCCGCCCTGGTCACCCTGCTGGTGACTGCGTCGGGCCTGTCCTTCTTCGGGGTTGGGTCGGCCTTCTGGGGCCTGCTGTTCGGCGGGGCGATGCATGTCCTGCACCGGTGGCGCCCCGCCAAAGCATGAGGGGCGTCAGCCCTGCTCGATCAGGTCGGCGCAGGCATTCACCGCGGCGGCGGCGTAGGGGCGGATGCGCGGCGGGATCTGCGACGGGTTGATGCCCGGCCCGAGGATGCCGACGCCGACCGGCTTCATGAACTGAAGCTGCAGGTCGATCAGGCTGCCGATGACCGCATGGCCCATGACGTTGCCGTGCTCGGTCTCGCCCCGTTCGATGATGCCCAGCGCCACCGCACCGGCTACGTCGTCGCGCATCAGCAGGCGCTTGATCGCCAGCGGCTTTTCCATCGAGCCGGGAACCCACACCTCCGCGACGATGCCGAGGCCGCGGCTGGCGGCGACGGTGCGCGCCTCGTCCAGCATCTCTTCCACCTCTTTGCGGTGGAACCGTCCGAGCACGATGCCGATGTTGCTCACCCTCTGCTTCTCCCATGGTCGCGGTGTAACGTCCGCCCAAACTGTCGCGTCGCCGCGCAAAGCGCAAGGGCCGAGCGCAGGAACCGTCTCTTGGCGTCGGGGGGAGGGTTCGGAGATTTCCTGCCGGCTTTATGGAATTGCCGGTATGAATCCCGCTATTTTGCGATCATGTCCAAGAATCCGGCAAGCAGGCGGCGGTAACAGCCTATGGACAAGTTCAGGCTTGCCGTGTGGCTTGTCGCCAAACGCGACAGGCCGTCGCACAGCGCTACAATTCAAGACAAATTGGTCGCCGCCCGATTTCTTGCGGCTATGTAATATTCCGGAGGTGGCGGATGCGCGAAACCGGGAAACGGGGCCGTCGCTCCGCCATAGCTACCAACAGGCGAGTCCGGAACGGCAATCATGGTGAAGGGGGCGATCGAATACGCGCCGTCGACCTTCGAGGAGCGGGGGGCTGCGGTGGCCTTCACCACGCCGCTGCTGTCACAGACCCGCGTGCGCCGCGGCGAGCGGTCGAAGCTCGAAGTGCTGATCCCCAGCCTGTCCCAGGGCACGGGTATCTATGTTGTCGCCTGGAAGGCGGTGCCGGACATGGTGTCGATGACCATGCACGACCGTTACCTGCACGGCCTGATCGTGAAGGAGGAGGCCTGCTCTCCGCAGGAGATCCGGCGGGCGACGCTGAGGGCGGCGCGGCGCGGGCTTGCCGGGCCGCAGGCGGCACAGGCGGCGCGCCGCGCACTGGAGGAGGATGAGGAGCAGGGCACCCTCACCCATTATCTGCTGGTCCTGTCGATCCTGAAGGCGGCCGGGCTGGAATCGCCGGAGATGCTGAAGGCCGGCATCGACACCGACGAGGGGCAGCGGCTGACCCGTCAGCTGATGACCCGCGCGGCGGAAAGCCTGCGCATGGACGCGGCGCTGCTCTATGCCCGGCTGGCCGACATCGCAGCGGTCGCCGCCCCGGTGGGGCTGGCGCACGCGCCCCGGCCCGGCCGGCTGACCCGCGGGCTGAACGACCTGAAATGCTTCCGGGACGGCATGACCGGCTGGGCGCGCGACGTGCCGGGCGACGCTTCCCCGGTGGCGGAGTTCTGCGCCGAGGTGGCGCAGCACACCATCGCCATCGGCGAAAGGGTGCTGGGCGATTTCCACCGCCGGATGGACGGCATCGGGCCGCTGATGCGCGACTGGGACGACGCTTTCATCCGCGTGCGCGCCCAGGCCGCCCGCATGGGCTGGCTGCTCGATGGCTGGAGCCACATCACCGGTGCCTGGGAGGTGGCCCAGGGGGAGGACCGCCACCGGCAGGCCGCCACCGTCAACGACCTGTTCCGCATCCTGCCGCTGCTGCCGCGCAAGGAGTCGAGCCGTGATTTCGTCGAGGATGCCAAGCAGGTGACGCCGGCCCACCGCCGTTCCGTCCGCATGCTGGAGGATTGGCGCACCGGCCAGATGGACATCGATGCCATCCGCCGCATCGAAGCGGTGAAAGCGCGCGCGCCATGAGGGCGGGGGCCGGGCAAGACAGGCAGGCTGATCGGCTGCCGGGGTTGGAGAGCCGCCTGTTCGACATCCCCGAGGCAAAGTTCATCGAGGTGGTCCGCCTGCTGGAGCGGGTGCGCGACCATCCCGACGTGTGCCAGACCTTCACGGCCATCCGCCCGCGGCTGGTCCAGGTGCGTCCCGACCGCCGCCCGACGCTGAAGCGCGTGCTGTGCATGCCGTTCGAGGACGTGCTGGAGAGCGTCAGCGGCGTCGACGTGCCGCCGGGCCGCATCGAACGGCGGGTGATCGATCCGGTGTGGCGGCTGGTGACGCAGCGTGGCGATGCCGCGCTGATCGACCAGCTCGACCGGCAGGTGCAGGAGACGGCGCCGGGCAATCTGAATGCCTTGCGCAACATCGGGCGCCGGTTGTGGCCGATGGCGGCCCAAGCGGTTCGGGAGGGGATCCGGCCGGCGGAGCAGGGCCGCCCGACGTCGTGGCATATGCTGCATATCGACGAGGAGATGCGCCGGCAGATGCTGGACGTCGCCGCCTTTCTTGAGATCGGGCTGACCGCCGAATCGCTGAAGGATGCGCTGGCGCCAAAGCCGTTGTCGGTGCTGGGCGACCGGCATGTCCGCGCCATCGAACAGGCGGCGCAGGCGGTGGCGCGGCAATCCGCCGGGCTGGTTCATCACCTGCTGCTGGTCGCCGCCTCGCGCATGGCGAACCCGGCCGACCTGCTGACGGTGCTGAACGATCTGGATTTGGGGAAGGCACGGCGCGAGCGGCCGATGATCTTCGCCCAGCTGAGCGGTCTGGTCGTCACCAGCCTTGAAGAGCGGTCGGCCCGGTTGGACGGCAGCGGCTTCGGCGCCGGGCCTGATCGGGCGGCCGTCGCCATCGCTCCGGAAGAGGCGGTCGCCATCGCCGAGCGGCTGGTCGCCGGCGTCGACACCACGTCCGCCGTCATGGACGTCCTGGCCGATCCGGCCTATCGCGAGCGGCTCGGCGGGGTGAAGGCGGCGGTGCGGGCCATGGTGACCGGCGCAGTGCTGGATACCGCACCCGGCGGCATCCTGGTCGCCGTTCCCGCCCCAAGCGAGAATGGCCGTCCGATTCCGGTGGACGAGAACGCTCAGGAGGCGGCCGAGGATCACGCCCGCGCGCTGCGCCGTTGTGAGAGGTTGGCCGACGCGCTGGGCCTGCACGAGCCATTGAAGGAGGCGATGGAATCGATGGAATCAGGGCTGCTGGCGCGGGCGCGCGCCCTGCTGGCGCAGTATCCCAAGGCTGTCGGCGAGCCGGGGGATACGGAGACGGCGGAGATCGCCCTGTTCTACGCTCTGCGCCTGCTGGAGCTGGTCGCCGGCCCGGCCAGGGCCGACCAGTTCCGCACCGCCATCATGGCCGCGACGGGCGAGTTGGCGGAGGAGGGGTAGTGCCCCTCACGACGTTGCCGGCAGGGCGTCCCTCGCCTCGTCCCTCGCCGCGCTCCGGTCGGCATAGCGGCGGGCCAGCACGGCGCAGACCATCAGCTGGATCTGGTGAAACAGCATCACCGGCAGCAGCACCAGCCCGGCGGTGGCCGGGGAAAACAGCACGCCGGCCATCGGTACGCCGCTGACCAGCGACTTCTTCGACCCGCAGAAGACGATCACCGCTTCATCGGCACGGGAAAAGCCCAGTCGGCGGCTCAGCAGCGTCGTGCCGACCAGGAAGACCGCCAGGATGGCGCAGTCGATCACCACCACCATGCCCAGTGCCGTCGGCGGCACCTGATGCCACAGCCCGTTCACCACGGCCTCGCTGAAGGCGAGATAAACCACCAGCAGGATCGAGCCGCGGTCGGTGAATTTCAGCACCGTCTTGTGCCGTGCCGCCCAGGCGCCGACCCAGCGACGCAGCAGCTGGCCGGTGGCGAAGGGCAGCAGAAGCTGGGCCGCGATGGTCTGCAGCGTGTCGAGCGACAGCGCGGACCCCTGCACCTTCAGGAACAGCGCCACCAGCAGCGGCGTCATCACGATGCCGGAGATGTTGGACAGGGTGGAACTGCACACCGCCGCCGCCACATTGCCCCGCGCCATCGAGGTGAAGGCGATGGAGGACTGGACGGTGGAGGGCAGCAGGCAAAGGAACTGCACCCCGATCGCCAAGGCCGGCGGCAGCAGGCTGTGCGGCAGCGTTTCCACCACCATCCAGCCGATCAGCGGAAAGGCGACGAAAGTCAGGCAGAAGATCAGCAGATGCAGGCGCCAGTGCG
Source organism: Azospirillum sp. B506 (assembly GCF_000333595.1). GTDB lineage: Bacteria > Pseudomonadota > Alphaproteobacteria > Azospirillales > Azospirillaceae > Azospirillum. The sequence goes on along the minus strand of NZ_BADK01000666.1, from coordinate 33,357 downwards.
CCATGCCCGCCACCACCTCTTCCCGCGGCAGGCGGGCGCCGTGCAGGAAGAACAGCAAGGCCACGGCGGCTTCGCCCAGCCAGCGGACGCCCTCGGCAGATTGCCCCTGAACGGGCAGAACGGTCGCCAGCCCGACGGTTGCCACCAGGGCCATGGTGAATCCGTCCATGTTCGGGCGCGGCACGCGGATCATTGGTTGGTCCCCCAAATCGATGGTACGGGCCGGATATAACGCGGCACCGAGCGATATAACCGCCTCCATGGCTCTGGAATACAGTATCCAAGATGCATGGCAGCTTTGAAAAGCTTGGGAGAATCTGGCACGTCCCGCAATTCTTCCACGATGTGGAAACGCGCTGCGCTGGCGATAAGTGGATAATCCCTTGATCCTGAATAGGTTTTAGGCGCTCTCCGCTTGCCCCTTGTCAGCGCGGATGCCATACGGTAACGTATGGTCAAAGAACTGATGATTTCCCAGGGGAGCGATACGTCCATGCTGTCCAACCAGTATCCCAGCCTGAATTTCGACCTCGGCGAGTCGGCCGACATGCTGCGCGATTCGGTGCGCAGCTTCGCCGCCAACGAGATCGCTCCCCGCGCCGCCGAGATCGACCGCACCAACGAGTTCCCGAACGAGCTGTGGCGCAGGATGGGCGACCTCGGCATCCTCGGCGTGACGGTCGAGGAGGAATATGGCGGCGCCGGCATGGGCTATCTGGAACATGTCGTGGCGATGGAGGAGGTGTCCCGCGCTTCGGCCTCCGTGGGGCTCAGCTACGGGGCGCACTCCAACCTCTGCGTCAACCAGATCCGCAAGAACGGCACCGAGGAGCAGAAGCGCCGCTATCTGCCCAGGCTGATCTCCGGCGAGCATATCGGCGCGCTGGCGATGTCGGAGCCGAACGCCGGGTCCGACGTGGTGTCGATGAAGCTGCGGGCCGAGAAGAAGGGCGACCGTTACGTCCTGAACGGCACCAAGATGTGGATCACCAACGGCCCCGACGCCGACACGCTGGTGATCTACGCCAAGACCGACATCAATGCCGGTCCGCGCGGCATCACCGCCTTTCTGGTGGAGAAGGGTTTCAAGGGCTTCTCGGTGGCGCAGAAGCTGGACAAGCTGGGCATGCGCGGCTCCAACACCGGCGAGCTGGTGTTCGAGGACTGCGAGGTGCCGGAAGAGAACATCCTGGGCGGCGTCGGCCGCGGCGTGAATGTCCTGATGTCGGGCCTCGACTACGAGCGCGCGGTGCTGTCCGGCGGCCCGCTCGGCATCATGCAGGCCTGCATGGACGTGGTGATCCCCTATGTCCACGACCGCAAGCAGTTCGGCCAGTCCATCGGCGAGTTCCAGCTGATGCAGGGCAAGATCGCCGACATGTACACGATCATGAACGCCGCCAAGGCCTACGTGTACGCCGTCTGCAAGGCCTGCGACCGTGGCGAGACCACCCGCAAGGACGCCGCCGCCGCCATCCTGTTCTCCGCCGAAAAGGCGACCTGGATGGCGCTGGAGGCCATTCAAACGCTGGGGGGCAACGGCTACATCAATGAGTACCCGACCGGCCGCCTGCTGCGCGACGCCAAGCTCTACGAGATCGGCGCCGGCACCAGCGAGATCCGCCGCATGCTGATCGGGCGTGAGCTGTTCAAAGAAACGGCCTGAAGGCCGGAAGACCGCGTGAAGCGGTTCGGCAAAGCATAGAGAGCATCGAGGGAAAGGGACCGACCACCATGACCGACAGCATCGTCATCGCCGCCGCCGTCCGCACGCCGATGGGCGGCTTCCAGGGCGACCTCATGGGCCTGACCGGCCCGCAGCTGGGCGCCGTCGCCATCCAGGCGGCGCTGGAGCGCTCGGGCCTCGCCGCGGATGCGGTGGACGAGGTGTTCATGGGCAACGTGCTGTCGGCCGGTCTGGGCCAGGCCCCGGCGCGCCAGGCTGCGCTGGGCGCCGGGCTGCCGAAGGGTGTCGGCTGCACCACCATCTCCAAGGTTTGCGGCTCGGGCATGCGGGCGGTGATGTTCGCCCATGACGTCATCAAGGCCGGCTCTGCCAAGGTGGTGGTGGCCGGCGGCATGGAGAGCATGTCGAACGCCCCCTATCTGCTGGACCGCGCCCGCGCCGGCTACCGCATGGGGCACGGCAAGGTGCTGGACCACATGTTCTTCGACGGTCTGGAGGACGCCTATGAGAAGGGCCGTCTGATGGGCACCTTCGCCGAGGAATGCGCCAGCAGCTACAGCTTCACCCGCGAGGCGCAGGACAATTACGCCATCGAAAGCCTGACCCGCGCCCGCAGGGCGGTGGAGGACGGCTCCTTCAAGGCGGAGATCGCGCCGGTGCTGGTCAAGGGCCGCAAGGGTGATGTTCTGGTCGATACCGACGAGCAGCCGGGCAAGGGCGATCCCAAGAAGATCCCGACGCTGAAGCCGGCCTTCGCCAAGGACGGCACGGTGACGGCGGCGAATGCCTCATCGATCTCCGACGGCGGTGCGGCGCTGATCGTCACCACCCGCAGCGAGGCCGACCGCCTCGGCTTGCGCGTGATCGCCGAGATCAAGGGCCATGCCAACCATGCCCAGCAGCCGGCGCTGTTCACCACCGCCCCGGTGGGCGCGATGCGGAAGCTGTTCGAGAAGGTGGGCTGGTCCGCCCGCGACGTCGACCTGTTCGAGATCAACGAGGCGTTCGCCGTGGTGACCATGGCGGCGATGCGCGACCTCGATCTGCCGCACGACAAGGTGAATGTCCATGGCGGCGCCTGTGCGCTCGGCCATCCGATCGGCGCGTCGGGTGCCCGCATCCTCGTGACGCTGCTGGCGGCGCTGGAGAAGTACGACCAGAAGCGCGGCGTGGCTTCGCTGTGTATTGGTGGCGGTGAGGCTACGGCGATTGCGGTGGAGCGGGTGTAAAACTCCCTCGCTTATTCTCCCTCTCCCCCCTGGGGAGAGGGGACTATAAAAATGTGAGGAAACGCCCGATGCACCTGACCGAAGAACAGACCATGGTCCGCGACATGGCCCGCGCCTTCGCGCAGGACCGGCTCGCCCCCACCGCCGCCGAGCGCGACCGCAGCGGCGCTTTCCCCAAGGCCGAACTCACCGAGATGGGCGAACTCGGCCTGATGGGCATGCTGGTGCCGGAGGAGTTCGGCGGTGCCGCCACCGACCATGTCGCCTACGCGCTCGCCATCGAGGAGATCGCCGCCGGCGACGGCGCCGTCTCCACCATCATGAGCGTCCACAACTCGGTCGGCTGCATGCCGATCCTGAAATTCGGCAGCGATGCCCAGAAGGACCGTTTCCTGAAGCCGATGGCGCGCGGCGAGATGCTGGGCGCCTTCTGCCTGACCGAACCGCAGGCGGGGTCCGATGCCTCGGCGATCAAGACCCGCGCCCGGCGCGACGGCGATCATTGGGTGCTGACCGGCACCAAGCAGTTCATCACCTCCGGCTCGCAGGCAGATGTCGCCATCGTCTTCGCGGTAACCGACCCGGCCGCCGGCAAGAAGGGGCTCAGCGCCTTCATCGTGCCGACGGATACGCCGGGCTATCAGGTGGCGCGGACCGAGGAGAAGCTGGGCCAGCACTGCTCCGACACTTGCCAGATCGTCTTCGAGGAGTGCCGGGTTCCCGCCGACCTGATGCTCGGGGCTGAAGGGGCCGGCTACAAGGTGGCTTTGGCCAATCTGGAGGGCGGGCGCATCGGCATCGCGTCCCAGTCGGTCGGCATGGCGCGCGCGGCACTCGACCATGCCATCCGCTACGCCCAGGAACGCCAGAGCATGGGCGTGCCGATCATCCAGCATCAGGCCATCGCCTTCCGCCTCGCCGACATGGCGACCCGCGTGGAGGCGGCACGCCAGATGGTGCTGCATGCGGCGAGCCTCCGCGATGCAGGGGTGCCCTGCATGAAGGAGGCGGCGATGGCAAAGCTGTTCGCCTCGGAGATCGCGGAAAAGGTCTGCTCCGACGCCATCCAGATCCATGGCGGCTACGGCTATCTCAACGATTTCCCGGTGGAGCGCATCTATCGCGACGTCCGGGTCTGCCAGATCTACGAGGGCACCAGCGACATCCAGCGGTTGGTGATCAGCCGCGCGCTCGTCCAGTAACACGTCCAATAACCAAGACCGCCAAACCGGGAGGAAGACGGCATGACCGTCCTGAAGAGCGCCCTGAACGCGCGCTCCGCCGAGTTCCAGGCCAACGCCGATGCCATGCAGGCCCTGGTCGACGATCTGCGCCGGAAGGTCGCCGCCATCCAGCAGGGCGGTGGCGCGAAGGCGCGCGACAAGCACCTCGCCCGCGGCAAGCTGCTGCCGCGCGAACGCATCCGCCAGCTGCTCGACGTCGGTTCGCCCTTTCTTGAGCTGTCGCAGCTGGCCGCCGACGGCGTCTATGCCGAGGATATCCCGTCCGCCGGCATCATCGCCGGCATCGGCAGCGTGGCCGGGCAGGAGTGCATGATCGTCGCCAACGACGCGACGGTGAAGGGCGGTACCTATTACCCGCTGACGGTCAAGAAGCATTTGCGTGCGCAGGAGATCGCGCAAGCGAACAACCTGCCCTGCATCTATCTGGTGGATTCGGGCGGCGCCAACCTGCCGAACCAGGACGAGGTGTTCCCCGACCGCGACCATTTCGGCCGCATCTTCTACAACCAGGCCACCATGTCGGCCGAGGGCATCCCGCAGATCGCCGTGGTGATGGGAAGCTGCACCGCCGGCGGCGCCTATGTCCCGGCGATGTCGGACGAGGCGATCATCGTCCGCAACCAGGGCACCATCTTCCTCGGCGGCCCGCCGCTGGTGAAGGCGGCGACCGGCGAGGTGGTGTCGGCGGAGGATCTCGGCGGCGCCGACGTGCATTCCCGCACCTCGGGCGTCACCGACCATTACGCGATGAACGACGCCCACGCCCTGGCGATGGCGCGTCGCGTGGTGTCGAACCTGAACCGCGCCAAGCACATCGACCTCGACCTGCGCGAGCCGGAGGAACCGGCCTTCGATCCGCGCGAACTCTACGGCGTCATCCCCAGCGACGCCCGCAAGCCCTTCGACGTGCGCGAGGTGATCGCGCGGGTGGTCGACGGATCGCGTTTCGACGAGTTCAAGCCGCTCTACGGCACGACGCTGGTCACCGGCTTCGCCCATATCTTCGGCTATCCGGTCGGCATCATCGCCAACAACGGCATCCTGTTCAGCGAATCCGCCCTGAAAGGCGCCCATTTCGTCGAGCTGTGCTGCCAGCGCCGCATCCCGCTGGTGTTTTTGCAGAACATCACCGGCTTCATGGTGGGCCGCAAGTACGAGGCCGGCGGCATCGCCAAGGACGGCGCCAAGCTGGTCACCGCGGTCGCTTGCGCCAAGGTGCCGAAATTCACCGTAATCATCGGCGGCAGCTATGGCGCCGGCAATTACGGCATGTGCGGCCGCGCCTACAGCCCGCGCTTCCTGTGGATGTGGCCGAACGCCCGCATCTCGGTCATGGGCGGCGAGCAGGCGGCCGGCGTGCTTGCCCAGGTCAAGCGCGACGCCATGGAGGCCCAGGGCAAGCCGTGGTCGGCGGAGGAGGAGGAGGCGCTGAAGGCCCCGATCCGCGCCCAGTTCGAGCGGGAGAGCCACGCCTATTACGCCAGCGCCCGCCTGTGGGACGACGGCATCATCGACCCCGCTGACACCCGCATGGTGCTGGGCCTCGGCCTGTCGGCCTCGCTGAACGCCCCGGTGCCGAAGACGCCCTTCGGCGTCTTCCGGATGTGAGGGTGCGACCATGAGCGATATTCTGATCGAGGTTGCCGACACCGGCGTCGCCACCGTCACCATGAACCGCGGCGATGTCCACAATGCCTTCAACGAGCAGGTCATTGCCGACCTGACTTCCGCCTTCCGGCAGGTGGGCGAGGATCCGACGGTGCGCGTCGTCCTGCTGCGCGGGGTGGGCAGGAGCTTCTCGGCCGGGGCGGACCTGTCCTGGATGAAGCGGATGGCCGGCTACTCCCGCGAGGAGAATCTGGCCGACGCCATGGGCCTCGCCACCATGCTGCGCACGCTGGACGAATGCCCGAAGCCGACGGTCGCCGTGGTGCAGGGTCCGGCCTTCGGCGGTGGCGTCGGGCTGGTTTCGGCCTGCGACATCGCCATCGGCGTCGAGACGGCCACCTTCGCGCTGTCGGAGGTGCGGTTGGGCATCATCCCCGCCGCGATCAGTCCCTATGTCATCGCCGCCATCGGCGAGCGCGCCTGCCGCCGCTATTTCCTGACCGGCGAGCGCTTCAGCGCGGCGGAGGCCCACCGCATCGGCCTGCTGCATGAGCTGACCGGCGCCGACGGGCTGGAAGAGACGGTGGCGAAGACGGTGAAGACCCTGATGGACAGCGCGCCTTCGGCGGTCACCGCCGCCAAGGAGCTGATCCGCGCCGTCGCCCGCCGGCCGCTGACCGACGACGTGGTGCGCGACACGGCGGAGCGCATCGCCCGCCAGCGCGCCAGCGCCGAAGGCAAGGAGGGCGTCGGCGCCTTCCTCGACAAACGCACCCCGTCCTGGCGGAGCTGATCCCCATGTTCGACAAGATCCTGATCGCCAACCGCGGCGAAATCGCCTGCCGGGTCATCCGCACCGCCCGCCGCCTGGGCATCAAGACCGTCGCCGTCCATTCGGAGGCCGACGCCAAGGCCATGCATGTCCAGATGGCCGACGAGGCCGTCTGTATCGGCCCGGCCCCGGTCGGCGAAAGCTATCTGCGCGGCGACGTCATCCTCGACGTGGCGAAGCGCACCGGCGCTGAGGCCATCCATCCCGGCTACGGTTTCCTGTCGGAGAATGCCGGCTTCGCCGCGGCTTGCTCGCAAGCCGGCGTGGTCTTCATCGGCCCGCCGATCGAGGCGATCCGCGTCATGGGTTCCAAGGCCGAATCCAAGCGGCTGATGGCGAACGCCGACGTGCCGCTGGTGCCGGGCTATCACGGCACCGACCAGGACTTCGCCACCCTGTCGGCGGAAGCCGAGCGCATCGGTTATCCGGTGCTGGTCAAGGCCTCGGCCGGCGGCGGCGGCAAGGGTATGCGCGTGGTGCGCGCCGCCGGTGAACTCGCCGACGCGGTGGCCGGCGCCCAGCGCGAGGCCAAGGCCGCCTTCGGCGACGACAGCCTGCTGCTGGAGAAATATCTCGGCCGGCCGCGCCATGTCGAAATCCAGGTCTTCTGCGACACCCACGGCAACGGCGTCTATCTGTTCGAGCGCGACTGCTCGGTGCAGCGCCGCCACCAGAAGGTGATCGAGGAGGCGCCGGCCCCCAACCTTCCCGACGACCTCCGCCGCCGCATGGGCGAGGCCGCGGTCGCCGCCGCCAAGGCGGTCAACTATGTCGGCGCCGGCACCGTCGAGTTCCTCTATGAGGATGGCGGCTTCTACTTCATCGAGATGAACACCCGGTTGCAGGTCGAACATCCGGTGACCGAGAAGATCACCGGCCTCGATCTGGTCGAGTGGCAGCTGCGCGTGGCATCCGGGGCGGAGCTGCCGCTGCGCCAGGAGCAGCTGACCCGTCGGGGCCATGCCTTCGAGGCGCGGCTGTACGCCGAGGATCCGCAGCGCGACTTCCTGCCCGCCATCGGCAAGCTGGTCCGCCTGCGCCCCCCGGCCGAGAGCGACCATGTCCGCGTCGACACCGGCGTCCGCGAGGGCGATTCGGTGACGATGTATTACGACCCGATGATCGCCAAGCTGATCGTCTGGGACGAGGACCGCGAGAGCGCGCTGCGCCGCCTGCGGGTGGCGCTGGCCGACTACGAGGTGGTCGGCGTCACCACCAACGTCGCTTTCCTCGGCGCCATCGCCGGCCATCCAGCCTTCAAGGCGGTGGAGATCGACACCGGCTTCATCGAGCGCCACCGCGCCGACCTGTTGCCGCCGCCGGCCCCGGTGGCCGACAGGGCGCTGGCCGCAGCATCCCTGTCGGTGCTGCTGACGCGCCGGGAGGAGGCCCAGGCCGCCCTGCGTGCCCGATCGGATCGCCATTCGCCCTGGCTGCTCGCCAATGGCTGGCGGCTGAACGAGGAGAACCATTACGACCTGCGCCTGATGGATGGCGAGACGGCGCGCGAGGTGACGCTGCATTTCCGGGCAGATGGCTACGAGGTGGCGGTGGATGGCGGCAAGCCGGTTCCGGTGACCGGCGTCAGCCTCGCCGATGGCCTGCTGACCGTGACGCTGGACGGCATGCGCACCCGCGCCACCGTGGTGCGGCAGGGGCTGGACATCACCGTGCTGATCGACGGGGCGGTGTCCCGCCTGACGCTGGACGACCCCAGCGCCCGCGCGGCGGAGCAGGAGGGTGGCTCCGGCCGTCTGACGGCCCCCATGCCCGGCACCGTCGTCCGCGTGCTGGTCGAAGCGGGCCAGAGCGTCGAGGCCGGCACGCCGTTGATGCTGCTGGAAGCGATGAAGATGGAGCACACCATCAAGGCCCCGGCGGCGGGCACCGTCAGCGCCGTGAATTTCGCGGCGGGCGATCAGGTGTCTGAAGGCGTCGACCTGCTGGTTCTCGACATCGCGGAGGCCTGACGATGCTGTTGCCGAAATTCGTTCGCATGGTGGAGGTCGGCCCGCGCGACGGCCTCCAGAACGAAAAGTCCATGGTGCCGACGGCGGTGAAGGTGGAACTGGTCGACCGCCTGTCCGATGCCGGCCTGACCGTGGTGGAGGCGGCCAGCTTCGTCTCGCCGAAATGGGTGCCGCAGATGGGCGACAGCGCCGAGGTGCTGGCCGGCATCGTCCGCAAGCCCGGCGTTCGCTACGCCGCCCTCACCCCCAACCTGAAGGGGCTGGAGGGCGCTCTGGCCGCCAAGGCCGACGAGGTGGCGGTGTTCGGCGCGGCGTCTGAAAGCTTCAGCCAAAAGAACATCAATTGTTCCATCGCCGAGAGCCTGGACCGCTTCGCCCCCGTGATGGAACAGGCCAAGGCGGCGGGCGTGCCGGTTCGCGGCTATGTCTCCTGCGTGCTCGGCTGCCCCTATGAGGGGGAGATCGCGCCGCAGGCGGTGGCGGAGGTGGCGGAACGGCTGTTCGCCATGGGCTGCTACGAGATCTCGCTGGGCGACACCATCGGCACCGGCACGCCGGCCAAGGCGCAACTGATGATCGCCGCCGTGGCGGAGCGGGTGTCGGTGGAGAAGATCGCCGTCCACTTCCATGACACCTACGGGCAGGCGCTGGCCAACATCCTGGCGGCGCTGCAGATGGGTGTCGCGGTGGTCGACAGCTCCGTCGCCGGCCTGGGCGGCTGCCCCTACGCCAAGGGGGCCAGCGGCAATGTGGCGAGCGAGGATGTGCTCTACATGCTGAACGGTCTCGGCATCGAGACCAGGGTCGATCTTGACCGGCTGATCGCGGCCGGGGCCTTCATCAGCGACGCCATCGGCCGTCCGACCGCATCGAAGGTGGCCCGCGCTCGTGGTTGTGCGTGAGGGAGCCTTCGGCAACGAAGGGTCGCGTTTCCGGCAGGGGGCGCGGCCCTTTCGTGCTTCACGAGGTTTCCGCCTCTCCCCATCGTCCGGATATGCGGCATCCTAAATTGTACGTACTGCAAACTTGACGGACCGGCTGGGTCGGCGCATCATGATTGTCGTGAAGGATGGTGCCGAAAACGCAGCGTTCCCACGACGCCGACCGGCCTGATGGCCGGCCGGAACCACGGCTGGAGTTCCAGTGGCAACGACCCACGGCCGCTTCACGCGCGCCGCTCCATGACCTGTTGCCCGTCCGGCTGAACGGCGGCGGAGCCATACCCGGGTGGCTCCGCCGCCGATTGTTTTTTCGTCGGAGATTTTTGTGCGGCTGCCTTTTGGGCAACCGCCACAATCCCGTCCCAACCGGGCCATCCTCCCGCCTCATTTCTGTCACGTCCTGTCGCTCTTCGCAAATTGTCGAGGACGCGGACGACATCCAATGGATTGGCCGGAATTCATACCACTTTTGAGCAAAGAACCGGATGAATTCGGCCGGATTCACTCGAAAATCAAACGAAACTCTTAAAAATATTGATGGACTTTCGCAAAATGGGGGTAAGGGCTGTGGCTTTAACGCGCCATTAACCAGACTGGATTGAGTTTAGGACGATCAGACGCGACCAACTCCAACCCAGCAGGCGAAGTTGACTTCCAGGCTAGATGAAAATGGTTCGTCCCCTGTTAATGCCGATATGCCCGTTCCTCCTGGATTTGAAAGGCCCGCCCCCATGACCGTGCCGGCAGTCCTCCGCGATGTGGCGCAGTATGGCGCCTACGCCGCCGGCCGGGGCCGACATGCGGGTCTGCTGGTCGCGGTCCTGTTGCTGGCCGGTTGCCCGGCCAACACGGCCGGACCGTGGGGGGGAGCGGACGTGACGGCGGCCAACCCGAATGCCCGTACGGCGACCCCGCCGGTGCCCAGGCAGAAGCCGGTGCGGAAGATCGCCGACGCCGCCGCGCTGGCGCCGGCATTGCCGATGCCGCAGCCGGGTCCACCGGTCACCACCGGCGATCTGGCGGTTAACCAGACGTCCGGCCAGACCTCCACCCAGACGTCCGGGCCGACTTCCACGCAGCTGGCGGCCATCGCTCCCGATACCGGTCCCCAGTCGGCGGCCGCTGCGGCCAACGCCGCGGTGGTGCCGACAGCGGTTCCGTCGATGGGGGGCATGTCCACCCAACCCGCAACCCCCAACGCCGACCCCGACAGCCTTGTCGGGCTGGACGAAGTCCAGACGCTCAAACTCCTGGGGTCCCCCGTTGCACGGGAAGAGGCGCCTCCCGCCAAAATCTGGCGGTATGCCAAGGGCGATTGTACCCTCAAGGTCTTTTTCTTCATGGATATGACCTCGTCCCAGGACTTCCGAGCCCTCTCCTACGACATGAAGAGCAGCCAAAATGTCCCTGACGCCGACCACCGATGCTTCGCCCAACTCCTCGCTCAAGCTGACGCCGGGCGCCCTGTCCGCCCCGGCTTTCAGTAAGCCGGAGTCGAACAAGGGAATGTCCGCGATGACCGATCCGACCATTGCCCGCATCGCTCTGGTGGACGACGATGATCTGTTCCGTGAGTCCCTCAGCCTCAACCTCGGTGACGAAGGCTATGAGGTCATCACCTTCGACCGCGGCGAACCTGCGCTCGATTTCTTCGCCGAAGGCGGGTCGGTCGACATCGTCCTGCTGGATTGGCGCATGCCCAAGCTGGACGGCATCGATGTGCTGCGCCAGATGCGCGCCCGCGGCATCGCCACCCCGGTCATCTTCCTGACCGTGCTCTCCGACCAGATTTATGAAGAGGCGGCCCTGGCCGGCGGCGCGCTGGACTTCGTGGAGAAGTCGCGCAGCCTGTCGATCCTGCTGAAGCGCATGCGCCTGATCCTCGATGGCATCAAGGGCGATGCGGCCAAGGGCGCGGAGGATGCGGAGGCCGGCGGCAACAGCGCCAGCCACCGCCTGGGCGAACTGGAGCTGCGCCTGGACAACAGCCGCGCCTTCTGGAAGGGCAAGCGCATCGACCTGACGCTGACCGAGTTCAACATCGTCAAGCTGATGTCGACCCGCCCGGAAGAGGATGTCTCCTACCGCGAGATCTACGATCTCGTCCACGGCAAGGGCTTTGTCGCCGGCTACGGCCCGTCGGGCTACCGCGCCAACGTCCGCGCCTTCATCAAGCGCATCCGTCAGAAGTTCCGCTCGGTCGACGCCAGCTTCGCCTGCATCGAGAACTATCCGGGCTTCGGCTACCGCTGGGGCAAGGGTGAGAACGCGGCCAACCAGGGCCGGGACGAGGATGGCATGGGCGAGGATATGCTGATCGATGGCGCTGCTGCCGATTGACCTTGCGATGCGGGCGCCCCGACGGGCGTCCGCCCGCCTGCTCTGGCTCTGGCGCTCGATGGCGAGCCGCCTGCTGCTGCTCACCCTCGTCTTCGTGGCGGTACCGGTCCTGCTCTACGACCAGTTCCAGCGGGCCGACGAGGCGTCGCAGCAGCTTTTGCTGAAAAGCGCCCAGCGCCAGGGCGAACTGATCGCCCGGGCGCTGGAACCCGAACTGCTGGGCGTCGACCGCACGGCCCTGCCCAGCCTGAGCATTGCCTTGGCCCGCTATGGCGACGACCGCACCCGGCTGAAGCTGCTGGTGCGCCCGCGGGTGGCCGCCAGCGCGTCCGGCGCCAAGGCCGGGCCGGAACCCTTCTTCTATGTTGCCGCCGCTCCCAGCCTGTCGACCGCGGACATCGACGCCGAACGGCGCCTGCTGCTCGAACAGGGCGTGCTGGACCGTCTGGGGTCGAGCTGCGCCGGCAATTCGACGCTGGCGATGCGCGTTCCCCATGTCGAAGGCGGGGAGGAGGTGCTGTCCTCCATCACCCCGATCAAGACCAGCTTCGGCTGCTGGGCGCTGGTGACCAGCCACGCCACGGAAGCCTACATCTCCTCCTCCATCGGCCGCCCCTATTGGAGCACGCCGGCGGTCCAGGCCGCGGCGGCGATCTATCTGGCGATGGCCGCCCTGGTGCTGGCCGTGCTGGCCGGCATCTGGCGCAACCTGAACCGCTTCGGCGATCTGGCCCGCCGCATCGTCGGCGGTGAGGACGCGCCTGACCATGAGGACCGCAACGCCTCCTTCGCTGCGCGCAACACCGTGCCGGAACTGGCCGGCGTCGCCGAGGATTTCGACCGGCTGGTCGCCACCCTGCGCGATAGCGCCCAGTCGCTGCGCCGTGCGGCGGAGGACAACGCCCACGCCTTCAAGACGCCGATCGCCGTGATCCGCCAGTCGGTGGAGCCGCTGCGCCGCGCGCTGCCGACGGAGAACGCCCGCAGCCAGCGCGCCCTGACCATGATCGAGAAGTCGCTGGACAAGCTGGACGGCCTCGTCTCCTTCGCCCGGCGCATGGACGAGGCGGCGGCCGACCTGCTGGCCCCTGCCCGCCGCCGCGTCGATCTGTCGTCGCTGGTGGAACGGATGGCCGGCGGCTATACCGGGCTGCTGGCCGAACGCCGCCTGCACATGCGCTCGCGCATCAATGCCGGTCTGGTGGTGCGGGCCANCGAGGAGACCCTGGAGACCATCGTCGAAAAATCTGTGGAGAATGCCGTCAGCTTCTCGCCGCCCGACGGCACGGTCAGCGTACGCCTGACCCGCAGCGGCAGCTGGGCCGAACTGGTGGTGGACGACGAGGGGCCGGGTGTCGATCCCGCCAACCTCGACCGCATCTTCGAGCGCTACTTCTCCCATCGCGAACCCGGCCGCGGCATGCCGGAGGACGAGGCGGCCGCCCATCAGGCCGGAGCGGCGCATTTCGGCATCGGCCTGTGGATCGTCCGCCGCAACATCGAGGCCTTCGGCGGTCGTGTCCGCGCCGAAAACCGCCCGACCGGCGGCCTGCGCATGACGGTGACCCTGCCGCTGGCGGGGTGAGCGGCCGCGCTGCCGGCCGCATGCCGCTCCCGGACGAACAGGGTTCGGGCTGGCGGCCTTATCGCCGCTCCAGCTATGGTCCGGCTTGGCCTGGTCCCGATCTTTCCGTTAGGATCGGGGGCTTGAACCGAACAGCATTCCGAGCCGCCGATGGACCGCAGCCTCGATTCCACCGACATCAAGATCCTGCGCGAACTGCAGGATGACGGACGTCTCAGCAATGTGGAGCTGGCGCGCCGCATCAACCTCAGCCCGGCCGCCTGCCTGGAGCGGGTGAAGCGGCTGCAGGCCGATGGCATCATCCAGCGCTATGTCGCGCTGCTCGACCCGCACCGGCTGGAAGCCGGCATGCTGGTCTTCGTCGAGGTGGTGCTGGACCGCACCACACCCGACAATTTCGACGACTTCAAGGCCACCGTGCTGCGGATGCCGCAGATCATGGAATGCCATATGGTGGCCGGCGGCTTCGATTATCTGGTCAAGGCCCGCGTGCGCGACATGAACGAATACCGCCTGTTCCTCGGCGAGCTGCTGTCCACCGCCCGCGGCGTGCGGGAAACCCACACCTACGCCGTGATGGAGGAGGTCAAGAGCGTCACCGCCATTCCGCTGGACGGGCTGTCCGCCGGATCGTTGCGCAGCTGAACGATCAGACAGTATAGCTTTTTCCAAATTGCATAATACGTTGGGACCAGTCTCCAGTTTCCGAATGCATTTTGCGACGAGCAAGGCCGCGGAGCGCGCGTTGTCGCTGCGGTCGGAAGCGGAAGCTTGTTCGTTTGCTGACAAAATGACGCGGCATGCCACTTGCAGCGAAACGGTCGGTCCGGTGAGGCGACCGATTTGGTTGCCGGGTGGCATTCGTTCCACCCAATCGCCCGACCGATGTCGTCGAGACCTTGGCTGGAGCGGAACCGCCTCATGCGTGTCAACACACCGATCACCGACCGGGAAGTCCATCTGACCGAGGGGGTTCCCCTGGTGTCGCGCACCGACACCGGCGGGCGCATCACCTTCGTGAACCAGGCCTTCGTCGAGATCAGCGGCTTCGACGACCATGAGCTGATCGGCGCCCCGCACAACATCGTCCGTCACCCCGACATGCCGAAGGAGGCCTTCGCCGACCTTTGGGCGACGGTGAAGAGCGGACAGCCTTGGGAAGGGCTGGTGAAGAACCGCACCAAGTGTGGCGATTTCTATTGGGTGCGGGCCAACGTCACCCCGGTGATGGAGAATGGCGCCGTCGTCGGCTACATCTCCATCCGGTCCAAGCCGTCGCGCGAGGAAATCGCGGCAGCCGGCGCGCTGTATGCGGAGATGCGCGCCGGCCATGCCGGGCTGGTGCTGTCCGGCGGCGTGCTGAAGCGCCGCAGCCGCGTCGGCCGGGCCGCCGTCCATGCCCGGGCGAGCCTGTCGGGGCGCATGGCCGCGGTGTTCGCGCTGCTGACCCTCGCCATCCTGCTGGCTGGATGGCTGGGACTGGACGGCATGTCGAACTCCAACCAGTCGCTGCGCACCGTGTATGAGGACCGCACCGTTCCCGCCTATCAGATCGGCGAGATCCAGAACCTTGCCCGCGACAGCCGGCAGCGCCTGACCGATCTCGCCGCCGACCTTCGGACCGGAAGCGGCGCCGGCGATCCGGCTACGGTCGACAGCGAGGTCACCGCCAACGCCGCGGCGATTCAACGCCTGCTGGCCGACTATCTGGCGACCTACCTGACGCCGGAGGAAACGCTTCTCGCCGAGAAATTCAAACCGCTGGTCGGCTCCTATCTGCAGACCGGCATCGCACCGGCGCTGGCGCAGGCGCGGGAGAGGAACGCGGCCGGGTTGGACTCCCATCTGCGCAACATCATCCGCCCGGCCTTCGCCGACCTGCACCGCGTCGCCGACGCCCTGCTGGAGCTTCAGGTCCGGGTGGCGCGCGAGGAGTTCGAGAAGGCCGAAAAGGACTATAAGAGCCGCTTCTACGAGGTGGTGGCCGCCATGCTGCTGAGCGGTCTGTTCGCCCTCCTGTCCGGCTGGGCCATCCTGCGCAACCTGCGGCGGCCGCTGGCGGTGCTGGAGAGGATTTTCGAGCGCATCGCCAGCGGCGCCCTGACCGAGCCGATGCCCGCCATCGGCGTTCCCGAATTCCAGCGCGTGGCATCCGAACTGAACGCCATGAAGGCGAAGCTGGCCTATGGCCTCCACGAAAAGCACGAGACGGAGCTGCGCCAGAAGGCGCTGACCCGGCAGGCCCTGCTGGAAACCTGCAAATCGATCGAGGGCGACATCGATTCCACCTGGATGGGGGTGGAACTGGCGAGCCGTCGCGCCGGCGACGGCATCCACCACCTGATGAATGCCTTGGGTGTGGTGCGCGAGAATACGGTCGTTGTCTCGGCGGCGTCGGAGCAGGCCAGTTCCAATGCCCAATCGGTCGCCGCCGCCACGGAGGAGCTGAATTCCTCCGGGCACGAGATCGCCCGGCAGGCGGCGCGGTCGAGCGAGGTGGCGCGGCGCGCGGTGGACAGCGCCCGCGGCTCCGCCAGCGCCATCGGCCGGATGGAGATCGCGACGGAGGAGATCGCCAAGGTCGCCAACCTCATCAACGAGATCGCCGGCCAGACCAACCTGCTGGCCCTGAACGCCACCATCGAGGCCGCCAGGGCGGGAGAGGCGGGCAAGGGCTTCGCCGTGGTGGCCAGCGAGGTCAAGCAGCTCGCCAACCAGACCTCGCGTGCGACCGGGGACATCGCCCGCCAGATCGAGCAGCTGAAACAGGCGGTCGGCGGCAGCGTCACTGCGATCCAGACCGTCATCTCGGTGATCGAGGAGATCGACGAGGCCGCCGCCGCCACCGCCGCGGCGGTGGAGGAACAGTCCGCCGCCAACGCAGAGATCGGGCGCAGCGCCACCAACTCCGCCGGCGGCGCCTCCCAGGTGTCGGGCAGCGTTCTGCGGATCCGCGACCAGACCGACGAGATCACCGGCATCGCCACCGACGTCAGCCGCCGCATGACCGACACCCAGGCCGCGGTGGCCGACCTGAAGCGCCGGCTGGTCATCGCCCTGCGCCAGTCGGTGGCCGGTGACCGCCGCGTCTCCAACCGCATCCCGTGCGAGGAGCCGATCGCCATGACCGTGGCGGATGACCGGCGCACCGTCACCATGCTGGACCTGTCGCTGGACGGCCTCCTGATCGACAGCGCCGGTCTGCCGGATCTGCCCGAGCAGACGCGGCTGACCGTGACCCTGCGCGAAGTCGGCGATTTGCCGGCCATCGTCGCCGGAACCAGCGATCTGGGTCTGCATCTGGCATTCGACGATCTTTCGGACGCCCAGGCCAACCGCCTGGAGAGCGCATACAATGCGATGATCGAAGCCGATTCCGCCATCATCGGCACCGCGCAGGACGCTGCGGTGGCCCTGGGCCGGGCGCTGGAGGGGGCGCTTGCCAATGGCGGCATCGGCGAAGAGGCGCTGTTCTCGACCGAGCTGTCCACCATAGCCGGCTCCGAACCGGAACAGTGCCTCGCCCCCTTCACCGAATTGACCGACCGTCTGTTCCCGGCGATCCAGGATCCGGTGCTGGCCTCCAACCCGCGCTTCCAGTTCTGTGCGGCGGTCAATGGCGTGGGGTATCTGCCGACCCACAACGCCTGCTATTCCGAACCGCAGCGGCCGGGCGATGCTGCCTGGAACGCCGCCCACTGCCGCAACCGCCGCGTCTTCGTCGACCGTTCCGGTCTCGCCGCGGCGCGCAACACCCGGCCGTTCCTGTTGCAGGCCTACCGCCGCGACATGGGCGGCGGCCAGACGGTCCGGCTGAAGGAGGTCGATGCGCCGATCCTGGTTCGCGGTCGCCACTGGGGCAATCTGCGGTTGGCCTATCTGCCGTGACGGTTCAGGATTGCGGGTGCGCCGACGGCACCAGCACGTCGGCGCAGATCGCCCGCACCATGTCGGCCCGGTCGGCGGCGGCGCCGGGAGCCAGCAGGCCCTGGCCGAAGGCGAAGGCGTAGAACAGGTAGGCGCGGGCGAAGGCCTGGTCGGCGGGCAGGCCGAGTGCGACGAACAGGCCGGCGACGCTGTGCAGGCGTTCGCGGTCGACCTCGGCGATCACACTTTCCGCTTCCGGCGCGCGCCGGGCCCAGTCGCGCACCGCCAGCTCGATCGCCATGCCGCGCGGCTTGCTGCCGCCATAGAGCGCCAGCAGATCGCGCAGTTGCTGTGCCGGTTCGCGCCCGTCCAGCCGGGTCTGCTCCTTGATCGCGGCGATGCGGCCCAGCTTCCAGCTGTCCAGCAGGGCGTTCATCAGGTCGGTGCGGTCGCGGAAATGCCAGTAGAAGCTGCCCTTGGTGACCTTCAGGGCCTTCGCCAGCACCTCCACCCGCACCGTGTCGACGCCGCCTTCGGCCAGCGCCGCGAAGGCGGCGGCCAGCCAGGATTCGCGGTTCTTCGTCTTGGATTCCATACCCGTCCTTCGCGATTCTCGGCTGCCGCATCTCCGGTTGCGTTCTATACCCGAAAAGGGGGGCTGCTGCCTATTCGCCCTGCTGCATCTGGATCGCGTCCGACGCCCGGCCGCGGTAATGGATGTTGCCGTCGCCGTCCAGGAAGGCGCGGTCGCCGGTCAGGTAATAGCGCCGGCCATGACGGAAGCGCCGGGCGGTGCGGTCCGGGTTGTTGGCATAGGATTCGAACCAGAACAACGGCGAGTGGTCGACGTCGATGGCGAGCTCGCCGGCGCCGCCCACTGGCGCCTCCCGCCCGTCGGGGTCGAGGATGACGACACGGAAGCCCGGCATCGGCCGGCCGAGCGAGCCGCTGGGCGGCTGGGCCGTGTCCCCGCCCTCCGGTCCCTCGGAGTCATGACGGCCGATGCCGTCGGGGTCGTAGCGGTTGACGATGAAGATGCCGGTCTCGCGCTGGCCGTACTGGTCGAGCAGGGGGACCTTCACCGTCCGGTTGGCCCAGGCGATCAGGTCCGGGGGCAGCGGTTCGCCGACCACCGACAGGATGCGCAGCGCGGTCTGGTGCGACACGGCGGGATCGGCGCCGTGCCAGGCGCGGATCTGCGATGGGGCGGCGGTCAGGTTGGTGACGCCGAACTTGGTCAGCATGCGGTAGCCCTGCCGCACATCGTAGGGACCGTCGCAGAAGATCGTCGTCCGTCCCAGCAGCAGCGGGCCGACCAGCCCGTAATAGGCGCCATAGGCCCAGCCGGGATCGGCCATGTTCCAGTAGATGTCGTCGTCGCGCAGGTCGAGGCCCATGCGCATGTACTGTTCGATGCCGGACAGCGCCTTGACCGGCAGCGAGACGCCGAGCGGCGTCGGCTCCGACTCCGAGGTTTAGATCAGGGCGAAGGCGTCGCTTTCGCGGTAGCGCGCCACCTCGGCAAGCGGTGCGGCCGCGTGCAGTGACGACCAGAAGGGCACGGCGTCGGGACCGAATGCCTCGTCGCCCTCCACCGTCACCACCGGCCGGGTGTTGTCGCGCGGCACCTTGCGGCGGAGGAAGCCGTTGGTGACGATGGCCCGCGCCTCGCTGTCGGCCAGCCGGTAGGCGACGGCCGAGGCGGTGTAGGTGGTGAACAGCGGCATATAGACGCCACCCAGCCGCCAGATCGCCAGCGCGGTGATCAGCAGTTCCGGCCCCTTCGGCAGCAGGACCGCCACCCGGTCGCCCGCTCCCACCCCCATGCCGGCCAGCACGGCGGCGAATCGCGCCGAATCGCGGGCCAACCGGGCGAAGCTCAACTCCGTCGTCTGGCCGGCCACGCTTTCATGCAGCAACGCCGCCCGCGCGCCATCGGCGGCGCGGACATGGCGGTCGCACAGCAGCGTGGCCAGCGCGATGGAGTCGCCGCGATATTCCGGCCGCAGGAAGGCCGACGGCCTGACCATCAGGGTGGGCGGCGAGGGCTGTGCCATCGGCGGCGGCGCGGCCTCCGGCGGCTGGGGCAAAGCGGGGGGAGGGGAAGGTGCCGGCGGACGGTGACGCAGCGCCGCCAGATCGCCCAGCGCCACCAGATCCGGACCGAGGTGATAGCGCTTGCTGCGGCCGTCCTGCTCCACCAGCCCGTCGCGGGCGAGCGCCATCAACAGCCGGTGGGCGGTCGCTTTCGACAGCCCGACGCCCGCCATCAGGTCAGCCAGCCGCGCCCCGTCGCTTTCGGCGTCGGCGACCGCGCGCAGCAGGGCGATGGCGCGTTCCAGGCTCTGGGTGCCGCCTGCCGCGCTCGCCGCGGCGGCAGGGGGAACGATATCGGCATGGCTGTTCATGGGGTCCATAATATGGACCAGAAAGCGGCTTGTCGCGCCAAAAAACATGCAATAGCGGAATGTCAGTGTTGAAAACAGACGGAGAGCCGGTATATAGTGCGGAAGTTGCTCATGAAACGGTCCACAATATGGACCCAGCCGGTCGCCAAAGAGCCGGATCGTGACCCCCGAGAAGCGGTACCAACAGCAACGGAGGAGGAAATGTCAGGCGCGCCCGTCGCACCACACCCCGGCCCTGGCCAAAATTTCCCTGGCCAAAAGTCGCCCACCACCCAGGCGGAGACCATCTTCGAGGCTCGGGGCGTCAATCTGCGCTTCGGGGGCGTCCATGCGCTGACCGACGTCAGTTTCGGCATCCGTAAGGGCGAGTTGTTCTCGATCATCGGCCCGAACGGGGCCGGCAAGACCTCGATGGTCAACTGCATCTCCGGCCGCTACCGTCCGACCGACGGCAAGGTCTATTTCAAGGGGCGCGACGTAACGGGGATGACCCCGAACCACCGCGCCTCGCTCGGCATCGGCCGCACCTTCCAGAATCTGGCGCTGTTCGGGCACATGACGGTGCTCGACAACATCATGGTCGGCCGCCACCACCTGCTGAAGAACAACTTCCTGACCGGGTCGCTCTACTGGCTGACCGGCGCCAGGACGGAGGAGTTGTCCCACCGTCGCGAGGTGGAGGAGATCATCGACTTCCTCGAAATCCAGCATGTGCGCAAGGCGACCGCCGGCACGCTGTCCTACGGGCTGCGCAAGCGGGTTGAACTGGCCCGCGCCATCGCATTGAAGCCGGACCTGATCCTGCTGGACGAGCCGATGGCCGGCATGAACCTGGAAGAGAAGGAGGACATGGCCCGCTACATCGTCGACCTGAACGAGGAGTTCGGCATGACCGTCGTCATGATCGAGCACGACATGGGCGTGGTCATGGACATCTCGCACCGGGTGATGGTGCTGGAATTCGGCAAGAAGATCGCCGAAGGCAAGCCGGAGGAGGTTTTGGCCGATCCCCGCGTCCGCCGCGCCTATCTGGGCGAGGACGACGAGGATGAGGAGGCACCCGCCACCACCGTCGTTCCGCCCGCCCGGAAGGAGGTCGCGTGATGGCCGCCAACAGCCTTCCCGATCTGGCCGTCAACGACACGCTGCCGAAGCTGGTGGCCCTGCACGCCCGCGAGCATGGCGGCGACATCGCCATGCGCGAGAAGGACTTCGGCATCTGGCGGACCTTCACTTGGGGCCAGGTGCAGGCCCGCGTCCGCGCCTTCGCGCTGGGCATGACCAAGCTCGGCGTCGTGCCCGGCGAGGTGGTCGGTCTGCTCGGCGACAACCGTCCCGACTGGGTGATGGGCGAGGTCGCCACCCATGCCGTGCGCGGCTACAGCCTGGGCATCTACCGCGATGCGCTGGACGAGGAGGTTGCCTACCTCATCACCTATGCCGACGTGAAGGTGGTGTTCGCCGAGGACGAGGAGCAGGTCGACAAGCTGCTGAATCTCGCCGACCGGCTGCCGACGCTGCAGCACATCCTCTATTCCGACCCGCGCGGCATGCGCAAATACCACGATCCCCGGCTGATGCCGGTCACCGAGCTGGTGGCGATGGGCGAGGAGCTGCATGCGCAGCAGCCGGACCTTTACGACCGCATGGTCGCAGCGACGAAGGGCGACGAGGTCGCCATCCTCTGCACCACCTCGGGCACCACGTCGAACCCGAAGATGGCGATGCTGCCGGCCGGGCGGCTGATCCGCCATGTCGCCAGCTACCTGTCCGCCGATCCCAAGGGACCGGAGGACGAGTATGTCTCGGTCCTGCCGCTGTCCTGGATCATGGAGCAGGTCTATGCGGTCGGCATGGGCATGGTGTCGCGGATGCGCGTGAACTTCGTCGAGGAAGCCGAGACGATGATGCACGACTTCCGCGAGATCGGGCCGACCTTCGTGCTGTTCGCCCCCCGCCTGTGGGAGCAGATCGCCGCCGACGTGCGCGCCCGCATGATGGACGCCTCGCCCTTCAAGCAGAAGATGTTCGATCTCGGCATGAAGCTGGGGCTGGAGGCGCTGGCGAAGGGGCAGCGGTCGGCGATGGCCGACGCCATCCTGTTCAAGGCCCTGCGCGACCGGCTGGGATTCACCAACCTGAAATCTGCTGCGACCGGCGGTGCGGCACTCGGCCCCGACACCTTCAAGTTCTTCCAGGCGCTGGGTGTGCCGCTGCGCCAGATCTACGGCCAGACCGAGACGATGGGTGCCTACACCGTCCATCGCGGCACCGACGTGGATTTCGACACCGTCGGCGTGCCGTTCGACAGCGGCATCGAGGTGAAGGTGATCGAGCCCGACCACAACGGTGTCGGCGAGATCGTCACCCGCCACCCCAACATGTTCGCCGGCTATTACCGCAACGAGACGGCGACCGTCGCCGACATGCGCGACGGCTGGATGCACACCGGTGACGCTGGCTTCTTCGACAAGAAGGGCCATCTGGTCATCATCGACCGCATCAAGGATATCGCCACCACCGCTGGCGGCGACCGCTTCAGCCCGCAATATATCGAGAATAAGCTGAAGTTCTCGCCATATGTGGCCGAAGCGGTGATCCTGGGCGACAGGCGCGACTATCTGTCGGCGATCATCTGCATCCGCTTCCCCATCGTCTCGAAATGGGCGGAGAAGAACCGCATCGCCTTCACCACATATTCCGACCTGTCATCGAAGCAGGAGGTCTACGACCTGCTGCGGGCGGAGGTGGAGCGGGTGAACCGGACGCTGCCCGAGTATCAGCGCATCTCCAAGTTCCTGCTGCTCTACAAGGAGCTGGACGCCGACGACGGCGAGCTGACCCGCACCCGCAAGGTGCGCCGTGGCGTCATCGCCGAGAAGTACGGCACCATCATCGACAGCATCTATGCCGGCCAGCCGAAGATCGACGTGGACACCACCATCGCCTTCCAGGACGGCACCAAGCAGCGCATCCGCACCACCCTGACCGTCATCGACCTGGCCCCGGCTGCTGCCAAGGCACCGCGGCAGCCGGTCGCGGCGTGATGCCTATGCAAACAGGAAAAACCCCTCTCCCCCCCGGGGAGAGGATGGGTGAGGGGGATCCGTTTGCCGGACGCTCCTTGCCGTGCAACCCCCTCACCCTAACCCTCTCCCCGCCTTTCGGCGAAGCTGCGCTTCGCCTGTCGGCATCGCAAGCTGCGCTTGCGATGGGGGGGATAGGGGATAACGCGATCCTCACGGGCGAGGCCACGCCATGACTCTTCTGTTTCAGCTTCTCGTCAACGGCCTGATCGTCGGCGCGCTGTATGGCGTGGTCGCCATGTCCTTCGTGCTGATCTACAAGGCCAGCCGCATCGTCAACTTCGCGCAGGGCGAATTCCTGCTGATCGGCGCCTGGACCTGCTGGTGGCTGCTGACCAGCTGGCAGCTGCCCTTCTGGATCGGCTTCCCGATCACGCTGGCCTTCATGCTGGTCTTCGGCGTCATCCTGCAGATCGTCGTGCTGCGGCCGATGATCGGCGAGCCGATCATCTCCGTCATCATGGTGACGATCGGCCTGTCCATCGTCTTCCAGGCGGCGATGAAGTGGATGTTCGGCGTCTTCGCCAAGCCCTTCCCGCCGATCTTCGCCAGCCCCACCGTCAATTTGTTCGGGCTGGAGGTGCAGACCGTCTATGTCATGTCGCTGCTCATCTCGATCCTGATCATGGCGGGCTTCGGCTGGTTCTTCAAATACTCGCGGACCGGTCTCGCCATGCGGGCCACCGCCTTCGACCAGCAGGTGGCCCAGTCGCTGGGCATCTCGGTCCGCCACATGTTCGCGATGAGCTGGGCGATCTCCGCCATGGTGTCGGCGGTGGCCGGCGTCACGGTGGGCGTGGTCAACGGCGTGTCGTCGGCCCTGTCCTTCTTCGGCATCAAGGTGTTCCCGGCGGTGATCCTCGGCGGTCTCGACAGCGTCATCGGCGCCGTGGTCGGCGGCCTGATTGTCGGCGTGCTGGAGAACATGGCGCACTACCTGGACAGCCAGTGGCTGAACTGGGGCAACATGTACGAGATCGCGCCCTTCTACGTCCTGATCGCCATCCTGATGATCAAGCCCTACGGCCTGTTCGGCACCAAAGACATCGAGCGCGTGTGAGGCCCCCATGGCATCTGTCAGCATCATCCCGAGCGGCGATTACAAGACGTCTTACGGGTCCGACACCACCATCTTCCCGACCAGGACCAGCCGCAACTTCGCGATCCTGGGCGTGGTTCTGCTGCTGGCCTGCCCGGCCTTCATGGACCGCTACTGGCTCAGCCTGCTGATCCAGATCGGCTATCTCGGCATCGCAGCCCTCGGCCTGAACATTCTGGTCGGCTTCACCGGCCAGATCTCCATCGGCCATTCCGCCTTCTTCGGCTTCGGCGCCTTCGCGTCGGCTTGGGCGAACAACAGCCTGGGCGTTCCGGTTGCGCTCGCCATCCCGCTGGCCGGCGTGATGACGACGCTGGTCGGCCTGCTGTTCGGCATGCCGGCGGCGCGGCTGAAGGGCCTGTACCTTGCCATCGCCACGCTGGCGGCGCAGTACATCCTGCAGGACTTCTTCGCGCGGGCCGACTGGTTCACCGGCGGCACCGCCGGCACCATCGCCGAGCCGCTGACCGTCTTCGGCTTCGCCTTCGACACCGACGAGCGCTTCTTCTACGTGGCGCTGGTGGCTCTGGTGGTGATGTACATCATTGCCACCAACCTGATGCGGACCCGCGACGGCCGCGCCCTGGTGGCGGTGCGCGATCATTATCTCTCCGCCGAGATCATGGGCATCAACCTGACGAAGTACCGGACGATGTCCTTCGGCATCTCCGCCTTCTATGCCGGCATCGGCGGCGCGCTGTACGCCCACTATCTCCAGTTCGTGTCGGTCGAGGGATTCACCATCCTCTTCTCGATCCAGTTCCTGGGCATGATCATCATCGGCGGGCTGGGCTCGATCATGGGCACGTTGATGGGCACCGCCTTCATGGTCTTCCTGCCCGAGGCGATGCAGGCGCTGACCAAGCTGGTCAGCGGCACCGCCATCGATACCGCGTTGAACCTGAAGGACAACATCGCCTTCCTGCGCGAGATGTCCATCGGCCTCGTCATCATCCTGTTCCTGGTCTTCGAGCCGGACGGGCTGGCCCACCGCTGGAAGCAGATCAAGGCCTACTGGAAGCTCTATCCCTTCTCGCACTGATGCGTACGCTTTTGCCGATCAACAAACAGAACAGAATGGGGAGTCAACGCACCATGTCGATCAAGACCGCGCTCTTTGCAACCTCTGCCTTCCTGCTGGCGACCTCCGCCACGGCGTACGCCGACATCCCGGTCGGCCATCTGGCGGACCAGTCCGGCGCCACGTCGGACGTCGGCGTGCCCTATGCGCAGGGCGTGGCGGACGCGCTGGCCTACATCAATTCCAAGGGTGGCATCAACGGCACAAAGCTGGCGGTCGACACCGTCGACTACGGCTATCAGGCGCCGCGCGCCATCAGCCAGTACAAGAAATGGTCGTCGGGCAGCGACAAGATCGCCGCTCTCCAGGGCTGGGGCACCGCGGATACCGAGGCGCTGACCGGCTTCGTCGGCAAGGACGAAATTCCGGCTTATTCCGGCTCCTACTCCGGCCACCTGACCGACCCGACCGGCAAGGGTCCGCACGGCTCCAAGCCGGCGCCCTACAACTTCTTCTACGGTCCCTCCTATTCCGATGCGCTGCGCGGCATGCTGATGTGGGCAGCGGAGGACTGGAAGAAGCAGGGCGGCCAGGGCAAGCCCAAATACGTCCATATGGGCGCCAACCACCCCTATCCCAACGCGCCGAAGGATGCCGGCGAGCAGTTGGCCAAGGAGCTGGGCTTCGACGTGCTGCCGGCCGTGCAGTTCGCGCTGACCCCCGGGGACTACACCGCCCAGTGCCTGACCCTGAAGGAGGCCGGCGCCAACTACGCCTATCTCGGCAACACCGCCGGCTCCAACATCTCGGTGCTGAAGGCCTGCCAGACGGTCGGTGCCAAGGTTCAGTTCATGGGCAATGTCTGGGGCATGGACGAGAACGCCGCCAAGGCCGCCGGATCGGCCGCCAACGGCGTGGTCTTCCCGATGCGCACCGCCGTGACCTGGAACGGCGACGCGCCGGGCATGAAGACGCTGAAGGAGATTTCCAAGATCTCCGATTCGTCGGGCAACGCCTATCGCCCTGTGCATTACATGGCCGGCGTCTGCACCGCCTTCTACATGAAGGAGGCGATGGACTGGGCGTCGAAGAACGGCGGCGTCACCGGTCCGAACATCCGCAAGGCGATGTACCAGAAGAAGGATTGGGTGCCCGCCGGGCTGGAGGGCGTCTGCGTCCCTTCGACCTGGACCGACACCGACCACCGCGGCATGACGGCGGTCAACATCTATCGTGCCCAGGTGAGCGGCGACACCGGCGCCAGCGTGGACGATCTGGTCAAGGCCGGCACCATCAAGCTGGAGAAGCTGACCACCGTCGACGTCCCGCGCAAGCCGGAATGGCTGGGCTGGTAAACCGCTGAGTATCCGGCGCCTCCGCTGCTCTCCGGCGGGGGCGCCCCCTTCTTCCGACCAGTCATCTTCCGAAAAGCTCAGGTGCCGCATGCTGACAACCGCCACGGCCGCCCCGACCAACGCTGCAATCGCACCGCCCGTCACGGCTGCGAAGCGGACGATGCTGTCCGTCAACAACATCGAGGTCGTCTACAACGACGTCATCCTCGTGCTCCGCGGCCTCAGCCTGGAGGTGCCGGAGGGTGAGATCGTTGCCCTGCTCGGCGCCAACGGCGCCGGCAAGTCGACGACGCTGAAGGCGATTTCCGGCCTGTTGAAGACCGAGGACGGCGAGGTCACCCGCGGCGACATCACCTTCAACGGCGAGCGCATCAACGGCATCGATCCCGACCAGATCGTCCGCAAGGGCATCTTCCAGGTGATGGAGGGCCGGCGGATCATCGCCGACATGACCTGCCTGGAGAATCTGCGGCTCGGCGCCTACACCCGCCGCGACAACGGGGTGAAGGATGATCTGGACATGGTCTTCAGCTATTTCCCCCGGCTGAAGGAGCGCACCGGCCTTGCCGGCTACCTGTCCGGCGGTGAGCAGCAGATGCTGGCAATCGGCCGCGCGATGATGGCCCGGCCGAAGCTGATCCTGATGGACGAACCCAGCATGGGCCTGTCGCCGTTGATGGTGAAGGAGGTGTTCAGCATCGTCCAGCAGATCAACAAGGATCTCGGCGTCACCATCCTGCTGGTGGAGCAGAACGCCCGCATGGCCCTCCAGGCAGCCTCCCGCGGCTACATCATGGAGAACGGCAAGGTCGTTCTGGACGGCACCGCGGAGGAACTGCGCAACAACGAGGACGTGAAGGAATTCTACCTCGGCGGCGGCAACGAAGAGCGCAAGAGCTTCAAGAACCTGAAGAGCTTCAAGCGGCGCAAGCGCTGGATTTGAGGGGAATGGTTCCCGTTGCCGATGCGCGTCACCTCGGCCGACCCCTGAACGGACGAACGACCA
The DNA here is from genome assembly GCF_000333595.1 of Azospirillum sp. B506. Classification (GTDB taxonomy): domain Bacteria; phylum Pseudomonadota; class Alphaproteobacteria; order Azospirillales; family Azospirillaceae; genus Azospirillum. Next base: position 6,079 of record NZ_BADK01000666.1, on the reverse strand, counting down.
TGACCGATTTCTACGACGACCTCGAAACCCGTTCCTCCGACCGGCGCGAGGCCGAGCAGTTCGCGGCGCTGCCTGTCCACCTGCACCATGCCAAGGACGCGGCCCCCTACTTCCGCCGGTTGCTGGCCGACATCGACCCGGCGTCGATCCACGACCGCACCGCGCTCGCCACCCTGCCGGTGACGCGGAAGTCCGACCTGATCGCCTTGCAGCAGGCCCACCCGCCCTTCGGCGGTCTGGCGGCGGTGGAGATCGGGCGGCTGGCCCGCGTCTTCGCCTCGCCCGGCCCGATCCACGATCCCGAACCGCATGGGGCCGATCCCTGGCGCAGCGCCCGCGCGCTGTTCGCCGCCGGCTTCCGCGCCGGCGACCTCGCCCACAACTGCTTTGCCTATCACCTGACTCCGGCCGGCTCGATGTTCGAGACGGGGGCGCACGCCATCGGCTGCGCCGTCATCCCGGCCGGCACCGGAAACACCGAGATGCAGGCCCAGGTCGTCGCCAGCCTGAAGCCGCGCGGCTATATCGGCACGCCCGACTTCCTGAAGATCATCCTGGAGAAGGGCGACGCGCTGGGGCTGGACGTCTCTTCCATCCGCATCGCCGCCGTGTCGGGCGGACCTTACCTGCCCGACGCCCGTGCCTTCTACGAGGCGCGCGGGCTGGACGTCACCCAATGCTACGGCACCGCCGATCTCGGCATCGTCGCCTACGAGACCCAGGCGCGCTCCGGTCTGGTGGTGAATGAGGGCTGCATCGTCGAGATCGTCCGTCCCGGCACCGGCGACCCGGTTCCCGACGGCGAGGTCGGCGAGGTGGTGGTGACCATCTTCAACCCGGCCTATCCGCTCATCCGTTTCGCCACCGGCGACCTGTCGGCGGTGCTGCCGGGCACCAGCCCCTGCGGCCGCACCAACATGCGGCTGAAGGGCTGGATGGGCCGGGCCGACCAGACCACCAAGGTCAAGGGCATGTTCGTCCACCCGAGCCAGGTCGCCGAGGTGCTGCGCCGCCATCCCCAGCTCGCCCGCGCCCGTCTGGTCGTCGGCCGTCAGGACGCCAGCGACACCATGACGCTCCGCTGCGAAGCGGAGGAGAGCGGAGAAGTGCTGTCTGCTGCCATCCGCGAAACCCTGGCGTCGGTGACGAAGCTCAAGGGGGCGGTGGAGTTCGTGGCGCCGGGAAGCCTGCCCAACGACGGCAAGGTGATCGACGACACGCGGGGCTGAATGGTTGCGGCGGATCTCCGCCGCAACCGTCCGTCCTACCTCAGCACTCCGCGTCCGCCTGCGGCATCAGTTCATACTGCGGCTTGTAGCCGGGCTGGGCGCGGATGCGGTCGGCCCAGGTCTTGACGTTGGGATAGTCCTTCTCTTCGATCCCGGATTCGCTCAGCAGATCGATCCAAGGGAAGGCGAAGAGATCGGCAATGGTCAGGCGTTCGCTCTGGATGTAGCTGTGCCCGGCCAGATGCTGGTCGAACAGCTTCAACCCGCTGGCCGCCGCGCCGTCGAGCCAGGGCAGGGCATTGGCATCGCCGTTGAACTTGCGCACCGCGCGGGCGCGCTGCACCGGCAACAGCACGTCGGCCAGCCAGCTCAGCCATTCGGCAAGGCGCAGCGTCTCGGCCTCGTCCCGGCCGCCGAACTTGCCGGTCTGCTCGGCCAGATAGGTCAGGATCACGCTGGATTCCGAGATCGAATGGTCGCCATGCACCAGCGTCGGCACCCGGCCGAAGCGGTTGATCGCCTGATACTCCGGCGACTTCTGCTGGCCGGCGCGCAGATCGAGGTGACGGTACTGGAAGGGAATGCCGGCCAGCCGGAAGAACAGCGCGATGCGGGTCGCGGGCTGGGAATTCACGTTGCCATAGAGGATGAAGGGCGCGGTCACGATCTCTGTCTCCCTGATTTGCCGACCCGGATCGGCCGGGGGCGGTGTTGCCGGGAGGATGGCCTCAACCGCCCCGGCCATGCCAGTGGAAAGCGCGTCCGCTGGTACACCAGAATCATTCGACGATAGTAAATTAGAAAAAACTAAATTATCATCGGGGCTGTTTGTCCCTGCCAACCGAGCCGGCATTTCATGCTTCTTCGATCCATTCCCATCCTTCTGGCCGTTGCGGCAAGTCCATTGGCGGCACACGCACAATCCTCCGCACCGCAAAGCCTCACCGTCGAGAAACAGCAGGTCGAGGATCTGAAGGCTGTTTTCGCGACGGTGGAAAGCGTCCGGGAAACGCTCGCCCGCACCCGCATCGGTGGCACCGTCGCCGCATTGACGGTGAGGGAAGGGGACAGGGTCGTTACCGGACAGCTGATCGCCACCGTTGTCGATCCGAAGCTGCCCTTGCAGCTGGCGGCCCTGGAGGCGCGCATCCGCGCCATGCAGGCGCAACAGCATCAGGCCGAGCTGGAACTGGACCGGGCCGGCCGCTTGCGGGCGAGCGGGACGGGCACACAGCAGCGGCTGGACGATGCGCAGTCGGCGGTCGATGTCAACCGTGCGCAGATCGCGGCGATGCAGGCGGATCGGTCGGTGATCGAACAACAGCTGCGCGAGGGCGATGTGTTGGCGCCGGCCAGCGGGCGGATCCTGCAGGTCAAGGCAATCGACGGTGCGGTGGTGGTGTCCGGCGAGACGGTGGCGAGCATCGCGACAGAGACCTATGTGCTGCGTCTGCATCTGCCGGAGCGGCATGCCCGCTTCATTCATGAGGGAGACCCTGTGCTGATCGGCGAACGCGGGTTGTCTCCGTCCCCGGCCACCAGTGGCGAGACGGGGTTGAAGCGCGGGACCGTCCGTCAGGTTTATCCGGAGCTGTCGGGTGGGCAGGTCGTCGCCGACGCCACGGTCGCCGGCCTCGGCGACTTCTTCGTCGGCGAGCGGGTGCGCGTCTATGTGGCGACCGGCACGCGCGAGGCCATCCTGGTCCCGCCGGACTGGATCCTGCGCCGTTTCGGCACCGATTTCCTGCGGCTTGCCGACGACAGCGAAACGCCGGTTCAGGTCGGCGGCCCGATCCCCGCGCCGGACGGCAGCCCCGGCGGGATCGAGGTGCTGTCCGGCTTGCGGCCCGGCGACGTGATCGTCCGGCCCGAGGCTGCACGATGAGGCTCGGCATCTCCGGGGTGCTGACGCGGACCTTCATCCGCTCGCCCCTGACGCCGCTGCTGTTGCTTGCGTCCCTGGTCGTCGGTGTCGTCGCGCTGCTATCGCTGCCGCGCGAGGAGGAACCGCAGATCAGCGTGCCGATGGTGGACATCCTGGTCCGTGCCGACGGTCTGAAGGCGGGCGATGCGGTCGAGCTGGTGACCAAGCCGCTGGAGGAGATCGTCAAGGGCATCGACGGGGTCGAACACACCTACAGCCAGACCATGGACGATGGCGTCGTCGTCACCGCGCGGTTCCTGGTCGGCACCTCGGCGGACGATGCGATCCTGCGCGTGCATGAGAAGGTTAGGGCCAACCTGAACCGCATCCCGCTCGGCATTCCCGAGCCGTTGATCGTCGGGCGTGGCATCAACGATGTGGCGATCCTGACCCTGACATTGGCGCCGAAGCCTGAGGAGGCGGAACGCTGGACCGATACCGCCCTGCATGGTGTCGCCGAAGAGCTGCTGGCCCAGCTGGTGCAGGTGGAGGATGTCGGCAAGAGCACGGTCGTCGGCGGCCGTCCCGACCAGATCCGGGTGGAACCCGATCCGGAACGGCTGGCCCTGTTCGGGGTGACGCTGACCCAGCTGGTCGACAAGGTGAGGAACGCGAACCGCTCCTTCATCGTCGGCTCGGTCCGGGCGCAGGGCGGCAGCCTGCCGGTGGTGGCGGGCCAGACCCTGCAAGGGATTGCGGACATCGGCCTGCTGCTGGTGACCACCCGCGACGGACGCCCGGTCTATGTGAAGGACGTGGCCGATGTCGTTGTGGGATCCCGGCCGGACGAAAGCCGGGCCTGGACCATGACCCCCGACGGCCGGGGCGGGCTGCGGCGTGCGCCCGCGGTCACGATTTCCCTCGCCAAGCGGGCCGGCGCCAATGCCGTCACCATCGCCGGGCGCGTGCTGGAGCGTGTCGGCGCCATCCAGGCGACCTCGCTGCCGAAGGGGCTGGCGCTGACAGTCACCCGCAACTATGGCGAGACCGCGAACGAGAAGGTGAACGAGCTGCTGTTCCATCTGGCGCTCGCCACCGTGACCATCGTCGCGCTGATCGTCCTGGCGATCGGCTGGCGCGAGGGTGTCGTGACGCTGATCGTCATCCCCACCACCATCCTGCTGACCATGGCCGCGTCCTGGCTGATGGGCTACACCATCAACCGGGTCAGTCTGTTCGCGCTGATCTTCTCCATCGGCATCCTGGTGGATGACGCCATCGTCGTGGTGGAGAACATCGACCGCCATTGGGCGATGCGTGACGGCCGCAGCAAGGTCCAGGCCGCCATCGAGGCGGTGGCCGAAGTCGGCAACCCCACCATCGTCGCCACGCTGACCGTCATCGCCGCCCTGCTGCCGATGATGTTCGTTTCCGGCCTGATGGGGCCGTACATGAGCCCGATTCCGGCCAACGCCTCTGCGGCGATGCTGTTCAGCTTCTTCGTCGCCATGGTGCTGACACCCTGGCTGATGGTGAAACTCCGCCCCGGCGAGGCAACGGCCGGCGAAATCGGCGGGGGGAGTGACGGCACGGGACATCGCGACGGCGGACTGCTCGGCCGAATCTATCTGGCGGTGGCGCGGCCGCTCATCCGCAACAGGTGGCGGGCCTGGATCTTCCTGCTGGCGGTCGGGGCGGCGACGCTGGCCTCCACCGCGCTGTTCTACACCAAGGACGTGGCGGTGAAGCTGCTGCCCTTCGACAACAAGTCCGAACTCCAGGTCATCGTCGATCTGCCGCGCGGCGCCTCCCTGGAAGACACCGAGCGGGTGCTGCTGGGCGCCGCGGATGCGATTGCCGGCCTGCAGGAACTGGACAGCGTCCAGGCCTATGGCGGCACCGCCTCTCCCTTCAATTTCAACGGTCTGGTGCGGCACTATTACCTGCGCGACCAGCCGGAACAGGGCGATCTTCAGGTCAACCTCGCGCCCAAGGGCAAGCGCAGCCGCGGCAGCCACGAGATCGCGCTCGACGTCCGTGCCCGGCTGAAGAGGCTGGCGGTGCCCAAGGGGACGACGATCAAGGTGGTGGAGGTGCCGCCCGGTCCGCCGGTGCTCTCCACCCTGTTGGTCGAAGTCTATGGTCCCGATGTCGAGACGCGGAACAGGACGGCGCACATCGTCGAGGACGCCTTCCGCGGCGTGGACTTCATCGTCGATGTCGACACCACCGTCCGGCCGCCCGGCGAGCGGCTGCGCTTCGCCCTCGACCATGAAAGCCTGGAGTTCCACGGGGTCGAGGAACAGGCGGTCTATGACACGTTGCAGGCGCTGATCGGCGGGGTGCCGGTCGGCTATTCGCACCGTGGCACCGGGCGCAATCCCATCGAAATCGCCGTCCAACTGCCCAAATCCGGGCTTTTCCTGTCCGAACGCATCCTTGCCACGCCGGTGCCGGGCGCGCGAGGCACGGTCGAGCTGGGCGATCTCGTCACCATGACGCGCGAGCCGGCCTCGCATCCGCTGTTCCGTCGCAACGGGCGGTTCGCCGAGATGGTGACGGCCGACCTTGCCGGGCGGTTCGAGGCGCCGGTCTATGGCATGCTGGCGGTGCAGGACCGGCTGATGGAGATCGACTGGAAGGCCGTCGGCCTGGGCGCCGCGCCGGACATCCTGCTGCACGGGCAGCCCGACGACCAGAGCCGGCCCGCGCTGTTGTGGGACGGCGAATGGGAGATCACCTATGTCACCTTCCGGGACATGGGAGCGGCCTTCGCGGTGGCGATCCTCGGCATCTATCTGCTGGTGGTCGGGCAGTTCGGCAGCTTCAAGCTGCCGTTGGTCATCCTGGTGCCGGTGCCGCTGACGCTGATCGGCATCCTGTTCGGCCACTGGCTGTTCGGTGCGGGCCTCACCGCGACCTCGATGATCGGCTTCATTGCGCTGGCCGGCATCATCGTGCGCAATTCCATTCTGCTGTTGGACTT